>CAZJMY010000847.1:0-4316 GCA_964546845.1 uncultured Myxococcales bacterium
ACCCCACCGCTCGCCTGCCGCGCCGCTTCAGCGGCGGCGCCCGCGGCGGCCCGGGCCGCCGCCTCGTCCTGAGCGTCGATCCGCAAGACGACGATCCGCGAGTACGGCGGGTAGTCGGTCTCCCGGCGCGAGGCCAGCTCCTCCCGCACGAACCCCTCGTAGTCGTGGCGCGCGGCCGCGGCGATGGCCGGGTGTTCGGGCTTGTAGCTCTGGATGATCACCCGCCCGGGCCTGTCGCCGCGCCCCGCCCGCCCGGCCACCTGCTCCAGCAGCTGGAACGTCCGCTCGGCCGCCCGGAAGTCGGGCAGGTTCGTCCCCTGGTCGGGTTGCAGCACCCCGACCAGCGTCACGCCGGGAAAGTCGTGCCCCTTCGTGACCATCTGGGTCCCCACCAGCAGGTCGATCTCGCCCGCGTGCATGCGGCGCAGGATGTTGTCCAGCTCGCGCGCGGCGCCCGAGCCCGCGGTATCCCGATCCAGCCGCGCGATGCGCGCGTCGGGGAAGCGCGCGCGGACGACCGTCTCGACGCGCTCCGTCCCCGTTCCCAGCCGTTCCAGCCGCGGCTCGCGGCAAGCCGGGCACCGCTCGGGAACGGCCTGCGTGCGGCCGCAGTAGTGACAGACCAGGCGGGCCCGCCCCAGGTGGTAGGTCATCGAGACGACGCAGCTTCCACAGCGCACGCCTTCGCCGCAGGCCCGGCACAGCACCACCGTCGAGAACCCGCGCCGGTTCAGGAACAGGATGCTCTGCTCGCCCGCCGCCAGCGCCGCCCCCAGCGCTTCGGCCAGCGGCGCCGACAGCAGGCCGTCCGGACCGGGCGGGTGGCGGCGCAGGTCGACCAGGGTCACCTCGGGCAGCGGGCGCGGCGTCGCCCGCGACGGCAGCGCCAGCCGCGTGAACCGGCCCCGCTGGACGTTGTGCTCGCTCTCCAGCGACGGCGTCGCCGATCCCAGGATGACGACGGCGTTCGCCGCGCGCGCCCGCACGATGGCCAGGTCGCGCCCGTGATAGCGCACCCCCTCTTCCTGCTTGAACGAGGGGTCGTGCTCCTCGTCGACGACCACCACGCCCAGCGCGCGCACCGGCGCGAACACGGCCGAGCGGGCGCCCAGCGCGATGCCGACCTCGCCCTGGCGCAGCCGCCGCCAGGCCTCCAGCCGCTCGCGCGGCGGCAACCCGCTGTGCAGGACCGCCACGTCCTCGCCGAAGCGCGCCCGAAAGCGCGCCGCCAGCTGCGGCGTGAGCGCGATCTCCGGCACCAGCACCAGCGCGCCCCGCCCCGCCTGGCGCGCCGCCGCGATCACGCGCAGGTAGACCTCGGTCTTGCCCGAGCCCGTCACGCCGTGCAGCAGGAAGCTGGCGAACCCGCGGTCCAGCGCCGGCAACAGCGCGTCGACGGCGCGCTGCTGATCGGCGTTCAGGGTGACCGCCGAAGTGGGCGGCGGCAGCGCGCGCGGCGCCGTGGCGACGACCCGGTGTTCGACGCGGGCCAGGCCCAGCTGCGACAGCACGCGCAGGTGGCCCCGCTCGGCCGCCGAGAGCTCGCTGGCCAGCACGCCGGCCTCGCCGGCCGCCGCGATCTTGGCCAGCGCCGCCCGGCGCGCCACGGCCCGCTTCGGCAGCGCCTGCCCCGGGTCCGCGGACGCCGCGAACGCCAGCACCACCGTCGGGGGTGGCCGCCGCCGCGTCAGCGCGTCGCCGACCTCGACCAGCCCACCCGCCTCGTGGCGCGCCAGGATGGCGCGGGACCGGGGCAGGACGTTCAGCAGCCGCTGCAGGGGCAGCTCGCCGCCCGCGTCCGCCAGCGCCGCCAGGATCGGATCCCGGGGGGCGTCGTTCAGCAGGGTCTTGGCCGCCGCCTGGCGTTCCAGCTCCTGGCGCCCCTGGTCCGTGAGCCGCACGGCGCGCTTGGCCGTCGCTTGCTCACCCTGCGGCAGCGCGGCCCGCAGCACCTCACCCAGCGGCGCCTGGTAGTACTCGGCGGTCCAGCGACAGAACGCGATCATCTCCGCGTCGAAGGCCGGCTCGCCGCCGACCACGGCTTCGATCGCTCGGGGCGGATCGCCTTCGGGCGCGGCGGCCGGGTGCCCGACGACGAAGCCGGTGACCGTGCGCGACCCGAATGGGACGACCACCTGGGCGCCCACCGGCGCCGTCCGGTCGCGCGGGTCGCGGTACGTGAAGGTGCCGCTGACCGGCAGCGCGACCGCCACCTCGAGCAGGCCGGTCGCGCGGGCCGAGCTCGGCTCTGCCGAGGAACCCTGCGCGGGTTCCCTCGTCTGCGTCACTGCCTCAGCAACTTCTCGATCCCGGCGCGGACCTCGTCCCGCAGCTCCGGCCGGCGAAGCGCGTAGTGGACCATCGCGACGACGTAGCCGGCGCGGTCGCCCACGTCGAACCGCTCGCCCTCGACCTCCAGGCCGTAGAGCCCGTGCCGCGCGCACAGCGTCGCCAGCCCGTCGGTGAGCTGGATCTCGCCACCCCGACCGGGCGGCGTCTCGGCCAGGATCGGGAAGATCTCGGGGGGCAGGACGTACCGCCCGATGATCGCCAGCCGCGACGAGACGGTTCCGGGCGCCGGCTTCTCGACCAGGCGCCGCACCTGCAGCCCGCGCTCGCCGTCGCGATCGCCGTCCGCGATGCCGTAGAGGTGCTCTTGCCCCGGCGGCACCTCTTTGAGGGCGATCACGCCCGTCCCGCGCTGGTCGTACTGCTGGATGAGCTGGCCGATCCCGGGGACCTTGGCGTCCATGAGGTCGTCGCCCAGCACCACCGCGAAGGGCTCGTTGCCGACGACCTCGCGCGCGCAAAGGACGGCGTGGCCAAGGCCGCGCGCCTCGCCCTGCCGCACCGACGCAAACCGCGCCAGACCGGTGATGCGCCGGATCTGCGCCAGGTCCTCGCCCTTGCCGCGCCGCTCGAGCAGCGCCTCCAGCTCCGGCGCGCGGTCGAAGTGATCCTCGATGGCCGACTTACCTCGCGCGGTGACGAAGACGATCTCCTCGATCCCGGCGGCCACGCACTCTTCGACGATCAGCTGGATGCTGGGCGTATCGACCAGCGGCAGCATCTCTTTCGGCATCGCCTTGGTGGCCGGCAGAAAGCGGGTCCCGAGTCCCGCGACCGGCAACACCGCCTTGCGAACTTTTCCGTGGGCTTTCTCTTGGGTGGTCATGGAGCGGCCCTCATCTTAAGCCCGCTTCCACCAGGTGCCATCACGAACCGCCGGACCGAGCGAGCCGCCAGCGCCGCCACCGGACGGCGCGCGGTCGGGCATCCCTTGCACGACGCGGATCACCTCCGCGACGGCCTCGTAGAGAGCGGGCGGGATCTCGTCCCCTTCGTTCACGCCGCGCAGCGACCGCGCCAGCGTCACGTCCCGAAAGACCGGGACCCCGGCCTCCCGCGCCACCCGCTTGATCTGCTCGGCCAGCAGCCGCTCGCCGCTGGCGAGGACCACGGGGGCGGCGTCGCGGCTTCGATCGTATCGAAGCGCGACGGCGATATGATCCGGATTGACCACCACGAAGTCTGCTTTTCGGACGTCGGCGATCATTCGTTGCTCGAAAAGCTCGCGTTGCAGGCGCAGGCGCTCGGCCCGGTGCAGCGGGTCGCCTTCCGTTTCCTTGTGCTCGCGGCGGACCTCCTCGCGCGTCATCCGCAGGCGGCGCCGGTGGCGGCGCCGCGCGACCAGCAGATCGACGCCGCCCAGGGCCAGGGCCGCGACGCCGACGGCGATCACCACCCGCGACGCGAGCGCCCCGAAGGCGGCCAGCGCGACGCCGGCCGGCGCTCCCGCCAGCCCGACCAGGCCGGCCAGGTGCGGCGCCAGCAACCAGCCGACCAGCGCGGCGACCACCCCCAGTTTGACCAGGCCCTTGCCCAGCTCGAAGGCGGCGCCCGCCGACAGCAGGCGCCGGAGCCCCTCGGCCGGCGACAGGCGTGACAGCCGCGGGCCGGCGGCCCGGGCGGTCACGAGGCCGCGGGTCTGCCAGAGGCCGAGCAGCAACGCCACGCCCAGCCCCGCCACCAGCGGCGGAAGCAGCGCGCCGGCCAGCGTCGCCAGCCCCGCAGAGAGCGCGGAGCCGGGCGACGCGCCGCCCCGGGCCCCCGTCGACAGCCCGTCGCGAAAGCTGGCGAGCAGGCGCGCGGTCACCCGACCGCCCGTGACCAGAACCGTCCCCAGCGCCGCCGCCGTCGCGCCGGCCGAGACCAGGTCGCGGCTGACGGCGACCTCGCCGCGCCGCCGCGCTTCGGCCAGCCGCCGCGGGGTCGGAGCTTCGGTCGGCTCGCGCGCCCCCACCCGCGCTCGCCGC
>CAZJMY010000848.1:0-6312 GCA_964546845.1 uncultured Myxococcales bacterium
CATCCGTCAAATGACGGATTTTCACTTCCAGAAGCAGGCCATGGCCACCATCGCCTGCCTGCCGATCAAGAAGTCCGAGGCCAGCCAGTTCGGCATCGTGCAGGTCGACTCGGAGTGGCGCGTCATCGGGTTCCAGGAAAAACCCGAGCGCGACCCCATCACCATCCCGGGCGATCCCGAGCACTGCCTGGGCTCGATGGGGAACTACGTGTTCGCCCCCGGCCCCTTGATCGAAGAGCTGCGCGCCGACGCCGAGCGCGAGTCCCACCACGACTTCGGGCGGAACATCCTGCCGTCGATGGTGAAGTCCGGGAAGGTCTTCGCCTACAACTTCGGTCTCAACCGGATCCGGGGCGTCTCCGACGAGGTCGAGAACGCCTACTGGCGGGACGTCGGGACGATCGACGCTTACTACGAGGCCAACATGGACCTCAAGAACGTCGTCCCCAGCCTGAATCTCTACAACTGGGACTGGCCCATCGTGACCGCCAACTACCCGGACCCGCCGGCCAAGCTGGTGTTCGACGAGGACACGCGCCGCGGGATGGCGCTGCAGTCGATCGTCTCGGGTGGCTGCATCGTCGCCGGCGGCTTCGTGAAGGACTCGGTCCTGGGGCGCAACGTCTTCGTCGACGCCGGCGCGCGGGTCGAGGCGTCGATCCTGTTCGACAACGTCTACGTCGGACGCGGCGCGCGCATCCGCCGCGCCATCATCGACAAGAACGTGCGTGTGCCCGAAGGGGACAGCATCGGGCACGATCTGGCGCGGGACGGCCTGCGCTACACGGTGAGCGAGGGGGGGATCACGGTCGTGCAGAAGGCCCGCGACACGCTCCTCACCAGATCGCGAAATTTCTGACGTGTCCGCCTCGCCGGTCGCTCTGGTCGTCCACGGGCACTTCTACCAGCCCCCGCGCGAGAATCCGTGGACGGACGAGATCCCGCGCGAGCCGTCGGCGGCGCCGCACCACGACTGGAACGCGCGCATCCACGCCGAATGCTACCGGTCGAACGCGTTCGCGCGCGTCTTCGCGCCGGACGCGCGCATCGAGTCGATCGTCAACAACTACGATCGGCTCTCGTACAACTTCGGGCCCACGCTGGCCCGCTGGATCGAGCGGCACGACCCGCAGGTGATGCTGCGGCTGCGCGCCGCGGACGAGGACCAGCGGCGGCGGCTGGGGGCGGGCGGCGCGATGGCGCAGGCCTACGCCCACGCGATCCTGCCGCTGTGCGACCCGGCCGATCGGCGCACGCAGATCGTCTGGGGACTGCAGGACTTCCAGCGGCGGTTCGGGCGGCCGGCCGACGGGATCTGGCTGCCGGAGACGGCCGTCTCGCCCGCGACGCTGGCGACGCTGATCGACCTGGGCGTCACCTACACGATCCTGGCGCCCGAGCAGATCGACGGCGTGCGCGCCTCCGACCAGGACGCCTGGGAAGAGGTCGACCGCGACACGATCGAGACCGGCCGGGCCTACACCTGGCGGCACCCCGACGGCTCCGGGCGCAGCATCGCGCTGGCGGTGTTCGACGGGCCGCTGTCGCGGGCCGTGGCCTTCGCCGACGCGTCCACGCGCGCCGACCTGTTCCTGGACGCCGTGAAGGCGGCCGCCGAGCGGTCCAAGGTCGAGGGGCAGCGGCTGGTTCTGTGCGCCTCCGACGGTGAGCTGTGGGGACACCACAAGAAGTTCGCCGACCTGACGCTGGCGTTCGCCACGCACGTGGAAGCCGAGCGGCGCGGGTTCGACGTCACGAACCTGGGCGCCTACCTGCAGCGGCACCCGCCCGTCTGGGAGGCGCGCCTGGCGCCTGGGCCGGACGGTGAGGGGACGGCCTGGAGCTGCTCGCACGGCGTCGGACGCTGGATCCGCGATTGCGGCTGCCACATGGGCAGCGGGATGGGGTGGAACCAGGCCTGGCGGACGCCGCTGCGGCGCGCGCTGGACACCATTCGCGACGCGGCCGCCGCGTTTTACGAGGACGCCGGCGCCCAGCTGCTCGTCGACCCCTGGGGGGCGCGTGACGCGTACGGCGCCGTGGTCGACGCGCCCGTGGCCGAGCGCGACGCGCTGCTGGCCGAGTTCGCGACGCCGGCGCTCATCGGCGGGGGCGACGAGGCGCGTGCCCGGGCGCGGTTGCTGCTGGAGCTGCAGCGGGCGACGCTGCTGATGTACGCGAGCTGCGCGTGGTTCTTCGACGACATCGCCGGGCTCGAGGCTTCGCTGGTCCTTCGGCTGGGCGCGCACGCGCTGGACCTGCTGCGCGAGGCGGGCGGCGACGCGCCCGAGGCCGACGTCGTGGAGATCTTGTCCCAGGCCAAGAGCAACCGGCCCGAGGAGGGAACGGGGGCCGACGTGTTTCGGCGGGTGGCCGCCCAGCGCGTGACGGCCACGCAGGCCGTGGCGGGCGCGGCGTTCGAGGCGCTGGCGGCGCCGTACGGCGGTCCCGGCGACCTGCGCGCGGCCCCCGGTTTCGACGTGCACCTGTCGGGGCAGCTGGAAGAGGGCGACGACGGCTCGGGGCGGTTCAGCGGTACCGCCACCGCGCGGCACCGGCGGACGGGAATCGTCGAGGAGCTGGAGGTCCGCGCCGTTGCTCAGCCAGGCGCGGCGTTCGACGCCGACGTCGACGGCGCCGCGGTGGCCCTGGGCGATCTGCCCGAGGACGCCCGGGCGGCGCTGGTCATGTCCGCGCTGCCGTCGCTGCTCGGCGAGCTGGACGATTCTCGGATCGCCCGGCTGGTCGTCGCGGCGGCCCGCCAGCTTCCGCCCGACGGCGAGACGCCCGGGGGCGTCGCGCGGCGGGCCTTGCTGTCGCAGGCGTTGCTGCTGTTGCTGGGCGAAGAGGGGAGCGTCCCCAGCGCCGACCGATTGCACCGCGCCGCCCAGCTCTGGACGTTGCTGGCGCTCCCCGCGGGTTCACCCGAACGGCGCGCGATCGAAGAGCGAACGTGGGCCCTGATCGCGCGCGGCCGCCCGAACGCGGCGCTCCGCGCGCTGGCCGACCTGGTCGGCTTCGCGACCCACCCGGCGCCGACGCCGGTCGGTTGAGCGCCGTTCGCAGCCGAGCTAGGAACGGGCCGACAGGAAGCTCTCGAGGTCCGTCTCGCTGACGGCGGGCTCGCCGGGGGCGACGGCGTCCAGCTTGCCGTCGCGGATCCAACGTTCCAGCTCGCTCACCAGCTCGAACAGGTGATCGAACGAGTCGACCACGTACAGCAGCGGCTGAAAGTGATCGATCTCGAAGGGCTGGTTGATCACCTCCTCGATCGAGAAGGGGACGCGCCGCACTTCGGGGGCGTCGATCGCGTGCGCGATCTCGCCGAACGACGAGAGCAGGCCGCTGCCGTACACCTTGAGGCCGCCGGCCGAGGCGGCGCGCGCGTCGCGCATCAGGCCGAACTCGACGCTGAACCAGAAGAAGCGCGACATGCCGCGGATCTTGCTGGTCAGCACGCGCAGCTTCTCGTGCGGGTCGCCGATGTCGGCGGCGCGCTCGGCCGCCGTCGCCGCCGCCGCGCCGAAGCGCACCAGCGCCTCGGCGAAGGCCGGGTCCGTGTGCATCGGGACGTGCCCGGCCACGTCGTGGAAGATGTCGGGCTCGGGCAGGTACTCGAGCTGCGCGCCGTCCCGGATGGTGATGGTCGTCGGGAACTCGCGGCGCCGCAGGCAGTCGAAGAACAGGTACGACGGCACGTAACCGCTGACCGCCCGCGACCGGAACCCGGTCAGCGGCTGCATGAACCGGCTCAGGTCCTCGAGGCGGGGAATCCCCGCGGGCGAGAGGTGAAGCCGTTCCAGCCCCTCCAGGTACCGGAGGTTCGCGTAGCGCGCCCATCGATCCGTCATCCGGCTGAGCAGGCGCCCCCAGGTCGCCTGGTTCTCGTCCGAGTAGAGCTCGTAAGGCTGGCGGATGTAGATCTCGCCGTGGGCGCGCGCCTCCTCGATGAAGGGCGCCTTGGTCGTGGTCAGCCCCGGCGAAAGCGCCGGCGCCTGCCCGGAGATCGTCTCGGAAGCGGCGCTCATGGTCCCCTTCTTCAAAGATATCGACGAAATCGGCGGCTGCCTCAACTAACCCCCGAATGAGCTGGTCCCGGGTGCCGGCCGGGCGACTCTTCCCAGGCGAGCCACCGCGACATCGCGCGCCGCGTGATGAGCGCGGCCGGGCCATTCGCGGCCTCGGAGCGTTCAAAAGGAGCCTGTCTTATGCAGCAGTACCCCGGCCGATCTCCGTCTTTCGTGTCGTCCCTGGTGCGTTGCGGGGCCCTGGTGGCCCTGTGTGCGTGTAGCTCCTCCTCGTCCGGGACGCCGGCGGGCACGGGGGGAGCGACCGGGGACATGACGGGAGGGACGACGGGTGGGCAGGGCACCGGTGGGACGGCCGTCGGGCAGGGGACGGGTGGGCCGGCCACGGGCGGCGCCGGGCCGGGGACCGGGACCGGCGGGGCGGGCGGGGCATCCTCGGGTCGAGGCGGTTCGACCCCCGACGGCGCCGCGTCCGACGGGTCCGGCGGCGGGTTGAACCCGGTCGCGGTGCACGGCCAGCTGAAGGTGGTCGGCACGCAGCTCCAGGATCAGCACGGGAATCCCGTCCAGCTGAAGGGCGTCAGCAGCCAGTGGCTGAACTACGAGACCAAGACCTTCCCGGAGAGCAAGGCCGCTCTCCAGTGGGCGCGCGACAACTGGAAGCTGTCGGTCATCCGGGCGGCCATGGGCGTCGACGCCAACGGCGGCTACCTGGGGACGACGGCGGCCAACGCGAACCCGACGGGCATGCTGGCCAAGGTTCAGACGATCGTCCAGAACGCGATCGACCTCGGCATCTACGTCATCATCGACTGGCACACCAGCACGGCGGTGACCACCAGCGGCACGCAGGCGTCCCAGGCGTCCGAGTTCTTCACCATGATGGCGCAGAAGTACGGCGCCACGCCGAACGTCATCTACGAGGACTACAACGAGCCGAACAAGGTCACGTGGGCGCAAATCAAGCCGTACCACGAGACCGTGGTGGCCGCGATCCGCGCAGTCGACCCCGACAACCTCATCATCCTGGGCACGCCGACGTATTCACAGGACGTCGACGTCGCCGCCGCCGCTCCCGTCGTCGGAACGAACCTGATGTACACGCTGCACTTCTACGCGTGCACCCACAAACAGAGCCTGCGCGACAAAGGGACCGCGGCGCTGTCGATGGGGCTGCCGCTGTTCATCACCGAGTTCGGCGCCACTCCGGCGGACGGCGGCGTCGTGCGGTCGGGCGACCCCTACGTGTGCGAGGACGAGGCGAACAGCTGGTTCACCTGGATGGCCCAGCACAACATCAGCGGCGCTTCGTGGAAGCTCGATCAATGCACCGACACCAGCTGCATCCTGAAGTCGACGGCGCCGGTCGACGGCCCGTGGACCGACGACGTCCTGACCAGCGACGCGGGGGGGACGCCGGTCGCGACGGGCGGGGTCCAGCCACCGACCGGTGGTGGCCACGGCCAGTTCGTGGTCAATTGGATCCGGCAATGAGCGACGACGACGGGGAATCGCGCGCGCCGATCGAAGGCCGTTACGAGCTGGCCCAGGTCAACATCATGCGGCTGAAGGCGCCGCTGGACTCGGACCAGCTGCAGCCGTTCGTCGCCGCGCTGGACCCCGTCAACGCGCTGGCCGAACAGGCGCCCGGGTTCGTCTGGCGGCTCGAGAGCGACGAGGGCAACGCGACCGCGTTCCGCATCTTTGGCGACGACACGCTGGTGGTGAACATGTCGACGTGGACGTCGGTGGAGGCGCTGCACGACTACGTGTACCGGACGGCGCACGTCGAGATCCTGCGGCGGCGGCGCGAGTTCGCGGTGCCGACCCCGGCGGGCGAGGTCGCCGTCGCGATGTGGTGGGTTCCCGCCGGCCATCGCCCGACCGTCAAGGAAGCGGAGGAGCGGCTGCGCCACCTTCGCGCACACGGCCCCACGCCCTTCGCGTTCACCGGCCGTTCGCCGTTCCCACCCGCGCCCTCCGCGCCCGCCCCGATCGTGCGAGACGACGACACCTGCCGGGTCTCGTGACGTAGCCGCGCTTCATGAACCGGCGGCCAGATCCGATGGAAGGGTCATGCTGCGCCGAACGCCCCCTCGCGCCATTTTTCTGGCGCTGTTGTTCGCGGGCTGCGCGAACCGGGGGATGGAGGCGCCCCTCGAGATGGACGGCACCGGCGGGCAGAGCGAGGAGGGAGGCGTCGGTGGTCTTTCCGACGGCAGTGGCGGCGGCGGCCACGTCGGAACCGGCGGCGCGGGAACCGGCGGCGTGGCGACCGGCGGCA
>CAZJMY010000849.1:0-1486 GCA_964546845.1 uncultured Myxococcales bacterium
CGGCGCGGCCGCCGTTGGACGGATCGGCGGCCCAGCGCGCCAGCACCGCCTCGGCCGCGGTGCGCACCTCGGGCGCGACATCGAACAGCGCCGCGTGCCGCAGGATGGGGACGGCCTCGCCGTCGCCGATGCGCGCCATCGCGGCGACCAGGTGCAGCCGGCCCGCCGGCGCCGCCGTGTGCAGCGAGGTCTCGATCTGGGGGATCGCGGCGCGCTTGTAGGCGGCCAGCCGCTCCATGGCGGGCGGCACCAGCTGGTCGTTGCGGCGCACCAGGATGTTGATCTCGTCGGCGATGTCCGCGTGCGAGCCGTCCTCGCAGGCGGGCCCCGCCAGCGCCGCCAGCAGCAGCGCGCCCACGCAGCGGTTCATACCGCGGCGGTCTCTTCGGCCTCGGCGTGAGAGCCGCCGCGGCGGTTGTGGCGCGCCATCGCCTTCTTCACCGGATCGGCGGGGGCCACGGCGACGCGCGGGTGGCCCGCGGCGTCGGCCGCCTCGAGGTCGGCGAAGAACGACTCGCCGATCTCGAGCAGCGCCGCCGGATCGTTGGTCGAGAAGCCGCGCTGGCGCAGCGACGAGCCGCCGTAGAGCCCGCGCGAGTACCAGGCCAGCGTCTTGCGCAGCTCGTGGAGGCGCATCTTGAGGGGGCTGTGCTCGACGACCAGCGCGGCGTGCCGCCGCCACACGCGCCGGCGTTCGGCCAGCGTCGGCGGCCCCGGATCGACGGCGCCCGTCTCCAGCGCGGCCAGCGACTGGAAGAACCAGGGGTTCCCCATGGCGCCGCGGCCGACCATCACGGCGTCGCAGCCGGTCTCGGCCTTCATGCGCCGGTAGGCGGCCACGTCCTTCACGTCGCCGTTGCCGACGACCGGGATGTGCGCGGGCAGCGCGGCGCGGACGGCGGCGATCGGCTCCATGCGGGCGACGCCCGAAAAGCCCTGGGCGCGGGTCCGGCCGTGGACGGTGATCATCGCAGCGCCCACGTCGACCAGGCGGCTCGCGAACTCGGGGGCGTTGAGGCTGCAGTCGTCCCAGCCGGCCCGGTGCTTGACGGTGACGGGGATGCGGGCCGGCAGTACCCGGCGGACCGCCGCGACCAGCTCGGCCGCCAGCGCCGGCTCGCGCATCAGCGCCGAGCCGCACAGCCCGGCCGTCACCTTCTTGGCCGGGCAGCCCATGTTGATGTCGACGATGGTGGCGCCGACCTCGGCCGCCATCTCGGCGGCGCGCGCCAGCGCGTCCGGCTCGCGGCCGAAGATCTGCACCACGAACGGGCGTCCGTTCAGGCTGGGCCACATGCGCCCGACCGCCTTGGTCGCGCCGCGGGTCAGCGCCTCGGCCGAGAGGAACTCGGTGAAGGTCAGCGCGGCGCCCAGCTCTTCGCAGACGGTCCGAAACGGCAGATCGGTGACGGCTTCCATCGGCGCCAGCAGCGCGCCGGGGTTAATCTCGACGTTCGCGATCCGCATGCGAGGCCGGGAGAATAGC
>CAZJMY010000850.1:0-1520 GCA_964546845.1 uncultured Myxococcales bacterium
CTCCCGAGGAGCGGCCGAGCGCGATGCCGCCGGGCGCGACCAAGCGGGCCAGCGCCGCCGAGGACACGCCGGGCGGCAAGTCGCCGCCGCCCGCGTCCGGCTCGGAAGCCCCGACCGTCCACTGACGTGCGGCGGCGGCCGTCACGCAAACGTCAGTTCTTGTCGCCGTAGATGTAGCCACGGCCGCCCGTGGTCAGGTAGACGCGGCCGTAGACCGACTCGTCGCCGGCGACGTAGGCGCCCTGCAGCCAGCCGAACTGGTGCTGGTCGTCGTTGATGCGCGTCCAGCTGGCACCCGCGCCGTCGTCGCTGCGGAAGAAGCCGTACTGGCCGCCGACGGTGCCCACGACGTAGACGGCCGGGTGGGTCTGACCGGCCGCCGCCTTGCCGAAGCCGACGCCGTAGGCGGCGGTCGCCACGGTCGAGACCTGGGTCTTGGTGGCGCCAGCGCCGGTGAAGCGGTAGAGCGCGCCGCCGTTGGCCGCCACCCAGACCTCTCCGGCCTGCCCGAAGACGGTCCGCGGGGCACCGGTGCCCGTGAACGTGTTGGCCGCGCTGAAGGTCGCGCCACCGTCCGTGCTGGCGTAGAGCGTGCCGCCGCTGGTCGCGTAGAAGGTCATGGCCGTCACGCGGTCGGCCGCGAGCAGCGCCCCCGACGGCAGCCCCGCGCAGGCGGTCCAGCTGGCGCCGTTGTTGGTGGTGAACGCCGCCGTTCCGTGACCGCTGGACGGCGACACGACGAAGCGGGTTCCGTCGGCGGCGACGGCGACCGACCCCATGTAGTTGGGGCCGCTGTAACCGGTCGCGGCGGCCGCGGTCGCGTGCCAGGTGACCCCGTTGTCCGTCGAGTACGCCACGTCGGTGGCGGCCATGCCGCTGTTGCCGACGCGCACCACGAAGTTCGGGTCGTTCTCGGCGAAGTCGATGCCGTTCGTGTTGGTGAAGGTGGGCGTCGCGTACTCGCCGCTCGAGGAGTAGGCGTCGAGGTCGGTGTTGCGCATGCCGCCCAGGTCGCCGATCGACCCGAGGAACGCCCCCTTCACCGACGGGACCAGGTAGATGGGCACCGTCTCCTCGAGCCCGGTGTCGGTGAACGTCCACTTGACGCCCTGCCCGCTGGCGCCGGTCGCGCTGCCGATGTTCGTGCTGTTCCAGATGCCGGCGCCGGTCCCGTACATGGCGTGGTTGCCGTCGAACGGATCGATGGCCACGGCCTCGACCCAGTTCGTGGCGCCGGTGCCGATCTGGGCGCCGTCCACGAACCAGTACGCGGCTCCGTTGGCGTCGTAGGTCGACCCGCTGGGGTTCCACGAGGCGGGCGGCTGCGCGACCACGCCCCAGGAAGCGCCGCCGTCCGTCGTGGCGAGCAGGCGATCCGGCGCGTACCAATCCAGCGTCGAGACCAGGACGTGGCCGGCGCTCTTGGCGTCGACGCTGAGGCCGCCCGCCATGCCGCCCCAGTTGGCCGCCGGCGGCGTCACGTTGGTCCACGTCCCCGTGGCGGACAGCTTCCAGATCTG
>CAZJMY010000851.1:0-7872 GCA_964546845.1 uncultured Myxococcales bacterium
AGGGCGCGGGCGCGTGCCCCCGGGCCAGAGGGCGTCAGACGCGGGGGGCCGACGCCGGGCGGCAGGGGGGGCGGACCGAAGCCCTGAGGCAGGGGCGGCGGACGCAAAGCCTGCGAATACTACCAGGGCCGGCCAGCCGTGCAGCGCAGGATCGGCAGCCGCAGCGAATGCCGTTCGGACAGGAAAAACGCCAGGACGGCAGGAGCGCCAGGATCAGGAGCGTTCAGATCATCTAGATCATCCGGATGGCGTTCCCGGCGTCCTGGCGCTTGATCTCTGGGCGGCTCAGCACCCGGCGACCTGACGCAGCGGTCAGGCCGCCGCGCGGAACACCGGCGGCCCCCGTGGGAGCTTGATACATTTGGCGCCTGGGATGCACGACGCCGACGAGATCCAGGCCTTTCTCGCGACGGTCCGGCGGCGGCTGCTGCTGCGATCGGGGCTGGAAGCGGCCGGCTACGGGCTCGGCGCGCTGGGGCTGGGGCTGCTGGGGCTCGGGCTGACGGCGACCGCGGTCGGCCCCGCCAGCTTCTGGCCCGTCGTGACTGGCACCTTCTGCGTCGCGCTGGCGCTGGCGGCGGTCGCGTTCGGCGTGCTGTTGCCGGCGCGCGCGCTGCGCGGCGATCGGGCGGCGGCGCGGCGGACGGGGCTGCTGGCGCCCCGGCTGGCCAGCGACCTGCTGTCGGCGGTCGAGCTGGCCGAGGCGGCGCCCGATCCGCGGCTCGCCAGCTCGGCGTCGCTGGTCCGCGCGTTTCGCCGTCAGGTCGCCAGCGCCATCGCCCCGGTCGCGCCCGAGCGGCTGGTCCCCCTGCGCTCGGCGATCCGCGCGCTGGGGATCGCGGCGTTCGTCGGCGTCCTCCTGATCGCGGCGCTCGCCGCCTGGCCGCTGGCGGCGCGCGGGTTGCGGACGCTGGTTCACCGGCCGTCGCGCTTCGAGGGCGCCGCGGTCTCGACGGTGCCACTGGTCGGCGACGTGCGCGTCACCTACAGCTACCCGCCGTACACGGGGCTGCCGCCCCGCACCGTCGAAGGGTCGACGGGCGACGTCGCGGCGGTCAAGGGGACGCGGGTGCACATCGAGACCCACCTGCTACGGCCGGCGCGGCATGCGGCGCTTCTGCTGGGCGACGCGGGCGCCACCGAGATCCCGGCCGTCCTCGTCAGCGACAAGGTCGGCGACAAGCTGACCGCCGACTTCACGCTGACCGAGGACGCCACCTACCGGTTCTGGCTGGAGCCGTCCTTCGGCCGCGCCATCCGTGAGGAGCGGCCGCACCACCTGACGGCCGAGAGCGACGCGCCCCCGCGCGTCGACATCCAGGGACCGGCCGATCGGCTGGAGCTGGCCACTCCCCGCCCGATCGAGATCGGGTTCTCGGCCACCGACGACTACGGGCTGGGTGCGGTCGACCTGGTGTTCCGGGTCGGCGACCGGCCCGAACAGCGCCAGACGCTGCGCGAGGGCGCGGGCGCGACGGCCGTGCAGGGGCGGACGCTGTGGGATCCGGCGCCGGTCCTGGGCGGCGCCGGCGCCGAGCGCATCGCCTACCGCGTCGAGGCCCGCGACCGCGACGCCGTGTCGGGCGCCAAGGTCGGATCCTCGCGCACGCTGTATGTCGTGATTCAGAACCCGCACGACGGCATCGACGACCGGATCGAGAAGCAGCGGGACCTGCTGGAACGACTGGTGACCGATCTGGCCGAGCGACTCGAGTCGGACACCAGGTCCGAGGGGGGCACCGCCGCCGAAGCGGCCGAGCGCCGGATCGCGAGGATCGCCGCCGTCCACGCTTCCGAGGAGGCGCACCTGGCCTTGCTGGGACGCCTCCTGGACGAGGACCGGCGCGAGGGCGGCCTGGGCAAGACGATGCGCGCGGCGCTGGCGGGCATCGCCGACCGGCTCGAACGTGGGCTGCGCGCCGAGGCCGCCGCGCTGGCGGCCGCGCGCGGCAAGGGGGGCGCCGGGCGCGCCCGTCTGGAAGCCGCGGTCACCAAGCAGACCGCCGAGCTGGAGAGCGACGTGCTGCGCCTGGACGACCTCATCGGACGCGAGCGGCTGGAGGATCTCGCCAGCCTCGGCAAGGAGTTGACCGACGCGCACGCCCGGCTGCAGGACCTGCTGGCGCGCTACAAGCAGACGCACGACGAGTCGCTGCGGCGGCAGCTGGCCCGAGAGGCCCGCGAGCTGCGCGCGCGCATCGCCGACCTGGCGCAGAAGATCGCCGCCGTCCAGGCCCGCAACGAGGTCCCCGAAGAGTGGCGGAACATGCCCGACATGAAGAGCCTGGAGGCGCAGGCGCGCAAGCTGGACGAGCTGCTGGAACGGGGGAACGACGGCGACCTCGACAAGGCGCTGGCCGAGCTGGGCGACCAGCTGGCCGGCATGCGCAAGATGCTGGACCAGAACCTGGACGGGTTCGGGGCCGAGCGGTTCCCGCAGGAGAATCGGGTCGTCGCCGATCTCATGAAGCGGATCAGCGACCTCGAAGGCGACGAGCGCTCGCTGCAGAAGGAGACCCAGGCGCTGTCCGAGAAGCAAGAGGCCGAGCTGCAGAAGCGCCTCAAGGGGCAGCTCGACGACCTCATGAAGGCCGAGGGCGAGAAGATCGATCGGTTGAAGCAGCGGCTGGCCGGCGTTCCCACGGGCAATCCCGAGAGCGCGCTCTCCGAGGAGATCGAGCGCGCGCGTGAGAGCGCGACCCAGATGCGGCGCCTGCTGTCCCAGCGCGACGTCGCCGAGGCCAAGAGCGAGGCCGAGCGCGCCGAGAGCAGCCTGGAGCGCGCCGGCGAGCATCTGGACGAGATGGCCGAGGCGCGCCGGGCCCGGCACGGCGCCGCCGAGCCCGAGAAGGACAAGCGCGCCGAGGCGGTGGGCGAAGCGCGCGGCCTGGCCCAGGAGATCGCCGACGACCTCGCCAAGCTGATGCCGAAGGGGTCGGACACGCTGACGCCCGAGCAGCGCGAAGCGGCCCGCGCGCAGGCCGAAAAGCAGGCCGCCATCGGCAAGCGCACCGACGAGCTGGCCGAGGAAGCGGCCCGCCGCCTGGGCAAGATGCCCGGCATGGAGAAGGCTGCGTCCGATCTGAAAGGCGCGGGGGCGCGCATGCGCGAGGCGGGCGAGTCGCTGCGGCGCGACGAATCCAAGCCCGCGGCCACGGCCGAGCGCGACGCGGCCGATCGGCTGGCCAAGCTGCGCGACGGCATGCAGGAGCGGACGATGGGCAGCGCCGAGCGCCACCGCGATCCGGTGCGCATCCCGGGCGCCGACGAATCGAGCGCGCCGCGCGCCTGGCGGCAGGAGCTGCTGGACGCGATGAAGGAGAAGGCGCCGGAGCGGTACCGCGACGAGGTCCGCCACTACTACGAGGAGCTGGTCAAGTGAGTCGCGCCGGAACGGCTGCCGTCGCGTTGCTGGCCGGCGTGCTGGCGGCCGCGCCCGTGGCCGGCGGTCCCGCCCCCGTCGCGGGCGGTCCTGCCGCCCCACCTCCGCGCAGCGACGCGCGCGGGGCGGCCCGGGAGGTCGAGCTGCTGCTGGACAGCTGGCGCTTCAAGGAGGCGACAGCCGCCCTGGCTTCGTTGCGGAAAGCCGCCCCCGATGCGCCCGAGACCAAGTTCGCCGACGGCTACCACAAGTTCCTGACCGGCGACTACGAGGGCGCGGTCCGCGCGCTGGACGCCGCCGCGGCGGCGCCGGGCGGCGTCCCCGAGGCGCACGGCCTCGCCGAGCTGGCCAAGGCGGCGCGCGACGCGGTCCGCGAATTCAAGGAAGAGCGGTCCGCCCACGCCGTCATCCGCTACGCGCCGGAGGACGCGGTGCTGGCGCCTTACGCGCGCGACACGATCGAGGCGGCCACCGCCGCGCTGCACGAGGACCTGGGCTTCGAGCCCCCGATGCCCATCCGCGTCGAGCTCTATCGCAGCCCGACGGACCTGGCGGCCGTCTCCTCGCTGTCGGTCGCCGAGGTCGCGCGCACCGGCACCATCGCGCTGTGCAAGTGGGCGCGGCTGATGGTGACCACGCCGCGCGCGCTGGCCACCGGGTACCCCTGGTTGGACAGCATGAACCACGAGCTGGTCCATTACGCCGTCTCCACGCTCAGCGCCGATCGCGCGCCGGTGTGGCTGCAGGAGGGGGTGGCCAAGTTCCTCGAGCGGCGCTGGCGTGAACCGGCGGGCGGCCGCATCCCCCCGCCCATGGAGCACCTGCTGGCCAAGGCGCTGCGCTCGGGGCGCCTCATCAGCTTCGAGGCGATGCACCCGTCCATGGCCAAGCTGCCGTCCGCCGAGGACGCGACGCTGGCCTTCGCCGAGGTCGAGAACGCGGTCGCGTACCTGCACGGCAAGGGGGGCATGGCGGCGCTGCGCGACGCGATCGCGCGCGTGGCCGCCGGCGAGGACGCGCGCGCCGCCGTGGCCGCAGCGGCGGGCGAGAGCTGGCCGCAGTTCGAACGGGGCTGGCGCGCGTTCATGCTGGCGCAGCACTACAAGACCTTCCCGGCCATCGACATCGCGACCACGCACATCCGCAAGGCCAACGCGATCGCGTCCGGACGCAAGCCGGCGGAAGAGGACGCGCTGTCGTCGGCGGTGCGCGCCGGGGCGCCGTACCGCTTTTTGCGGCTCGGCAACATCATGCTGGCGCACGAGCGCCCGCGCGCCGCCGTCGCCGAATACGAAAAAGGGGCGAAGGCCGTCGCCAGCGGCGCGCGCGGCGATCCGTCGGCGGCCTGGATCTTTCCCGTCAAGCTGGGGCGCACGTACCTGGCGCTGGGCGAGCCCGACAAGGCGCTGAAGGCGCTGGGCCCCATCCAGGCGCTGTACCCGGATCTGCCGTGGCCGCACCTCATCGCCGGCCAGGCGCATCTGGCGATGGGCGACGCGGCCGGGGCCGTCGATCTGCTGCGCGCGTCGATCGCCGAGAACCCGTTCGATCCCCGCGTGCACTGCGCGCTGGCGGACGCGTACGGCCGCGTGCACGGCACGCCCGCGCCGCTCATCCAGCGGGAGCAGCGCTTCTGCCACGAGCTGGGCGCGGCCGAGTAGCCGGCCCCCCCCCCACTGGAAGAGTTGACGGTCGAACGGTCGAGGCGATACTGGCCCCGCTGCGTCCGGCAAATGCCGGACGTCCGGAAAACAGCGAGGAGATGCAATGCAAAAGCCCCACGTCCGTCTTTCGTCACTCTTGTGTGGCGCGCTGGCGATCTGCGCGCTGACCGCCCCTGCCCGCGCTCAAGAACCGACCAGCCCGCCCCCGAACGTGCCGCCGCCGGCGGCGTCGTCGTCGGGTCCCGTCATCGCGGGCGGCGCGCTGGGTGTCGGCGCGGTCGCCTCGTTCGCGCCGGATGCGCCGGGCGTGGACGCGCTGTTCGTCTACGACCAGCCCGTGTTTCACCTGGACGTGGCCCTCGGCTACTTCCACGCGTCGCACGCCAACAACACGTCCGACTCCGACTTCCGATTCGGGCTGGGCGGCTGGTATCACCTGGCGCGCGGCTCGATGGCCGACTTCTCGCTGGGCGGCACGGTCGGGATGCTCTACCGGTCTCCCGCCGGCGCGGGCGGCTCGTACACGGCCTTCGCGCTCGATCCGGGCGCCGAGGCGCGCGTGTTCCTGTCCCCCAACTTCGCGCTGATGGGACGGGTCGGCTTCGAGATCGTGTTCGGTGACAACAACCACGACAGCGACTTCGGCATCGGCGGCTCGACCGTCGCCGACTTCGGCTTCACTTACTTCTTCCGCTAGCACCCACCGCGACGCCCGGGGCGATCAGGCCTCGGGCGTCGTCCTCATACCGGCCGGCGGCGTCCGGCTGGCCGCCCCCGACCGCGAGATCGACCGTGACCGTCTCCGCGATGGGCCGGCGGGCGCCCTGCTCGTCGACCATCGTCAGCGCCTCGGGCGGGATCGGCAACGTGACGGCGCGCCGTTCACCGGCGGCCAGCGCGATCCGGGCGAACGCCGCCAGCCAGCGGCGCGGCGCGTACGCCGGCGCGCCCCGCGGCACCAGGTACGCCTGCACGACCTCCTCGCCGGCCCGGGCCCCGACGTTCTGGACGTCGACGGAGACGGCGCCCAGGTCCGGCGCCACGGTGAGGTTGGCGTAGCGAAACCGCGTATACGACAGCCCGTAGCCGAACGGGTACAGCGGCGCGCGTTCCAGGTAGCGATAGGTCCGCCCCCGCATCGCGTAGTCCGCGAACGGCGGCAGATCGGCGGCTGACCGGTAGAACGTGACGGGCAAGCGCCCGGCCGGATCGGCGTCGCCGAACAGCACGTCCGCCAGCGCCTCGCCACCCGCCTGCCCCGGGTACCAGACGTCCAGCAGCGCCGCCGCGCGCGCCGAGGCCAGCGGCACGGCCAGCGCGCTGCCCCCGGTCAGCACGACGACCACCGGCTTGCCCGTCGCGACCAGCGCCTCCAGCAGCCGTTGCTGCGCGCCCGGCAAGCCGAGATCGCGGCGATCGCCGGCCGGGTTGAGGACGCTGTCCCCCTCTTCCGCCTCGAGCCGCGGGTCCAGCCCCAGCACCGCGACGACGGCGTCGCTGCGCCGGGCGACCGCCACCGCGTCGGCGACCTGGGCCAGCGAGCTGCCGGAGCCGGCCAGCGTCGCGCCGCGCGCGTATCGCACGACGATGCCACGCGCCCGCGCCGCCCGCTTCACGCCCTCCAGCAGCGTGACCGGGTCGGCAGGCTTGCCCGCGTAGTTGCCCAGCAGAACCTGCAGGTCGTCCGCGGTCGGCCCCACGATCGCCAGCCGCTTGACCGTGGGACCGAACGGCAGCGCCCCGCGGTTCTCGAGCAGCACGATCGACTTCGCAGCCGTCTCGCGCGCCAGCCGGCGGTGCGCCGGCGAATCGACGGTCTCCTCGCCCAGCCCCGCCCAGGGGACCGCGCCGGGCGGGTCGAACATCCCCAGGCGAATGCGCGCCGCCAGCAGGCGAACCAGCGCGCGATCCAGGTCCGCCTCGGTGATCAGCCCCTGCGCGGCGGCCCCCTTCAGCGCCGCGAAGTCGCTGCCGCAGTCCAGATCCGTTCCGGCCCGCAGCGCCGCGGCGGCCGCGGCCTCGCGCGTGGGCGCCGCGTGGTGGCCCGCGAAGACGTCGCCCACCGCGCCGCAGTCGCCGACGACGTAGCCGTCGAAGCCCCAGCTCCGCCGCAGGACCTCGCCCAGCAGCCACGGGCTGGCCGCGCAGGGCTGCCCGTTGACGCGGTTGTAGGCGGCCATCACCGACGCGACCCGCCCGCGCCGCACCGCCGCCTCGAACTGCGGCAGGTAGGTGTCGGCCAGATCGTGCGGCGACACGCGCGCGTCGAAGGCGTGCCGGTCGGCCTCGGGGCCGCTGTGGACGGCGAAGTGCTTGGCCGTCGCGACGGTCTTCAGCCAGCGCGGATCGTCCCCTTGCATGCCCGAGATGAAGGCCACCGCCATCGTCGCCGTGAGCGTCGGGTCTTCCCCGAAGGTCTCCTGCCCCCGCCCCCACCGCGGATCGCGGAAGATGTTGATGTTGGGCGAGAAGAACGTGAGCCCGTGGTAGCGCCCCTGCTGGCGCCGCCCCTGCGCCAGGTTGTACTTGGCGCGCGCCTCGTCGGAGATCGCGACGGCGACGCGCTGGACCAGCGGCACGTCGAACGTCGCCGCCAGGCCGATGGCCTGCGGGAACACGGTCGCGACGCCCGCGCGCGCGACCCCGTGCAGCGCCTCGTTCCACCAGTCGTAGGCGGCGACGCCCAGGCGCGGGACGGCCGGCGCGTCCGTCATCAGCTGCGCGATCTTCTCGTCGCGGGTCATCCGCGCGACGAGGTCGGCGGCGCGCGCGGCGGCCGCGCCCGGGCCGCCCGCGCCGGCGCCCGCGGGCGTTCTCGTTCCGCCC
>CAZJMY010000852.1:0-6028 GCA_964546845.1 uncultured Myxococcales bacterium
CGTCGCGCAGGTGCTGGCCACGTCGGACCGTCCGTTTCTCGAAGAGATGGAGAAGCGCCTCCAGAAGCGGATCGTCGTGAAGGCGCGCGGGTCGTTCCACGTCGAGGACTTCGAGATCCGGTCGCCGAACGACAAGGCGCCCATCGAGAAGTCGGAGATCGCCGGGTCGGCGCGCGAGGACGCGAAAGAGGGGCCGAAGGGCGGGCGCCGCAAGCGCCGGCGGCGGCACCTGGGTCCGCCGGCCGAGGTCGAGGCGGCGCTGGCCGAGGAAGAGGCCAGCGCGATCGATCCCGAGTCGATGGCGCATCATTCGCACGGGCAACACGGAAACGACCGGGGCGGCGACCGCCACGAGCGCAGCGACCACGGCGAGAGCGGGCCGCCCGCGTCGCTGGCGCCGACCGACGAGCCGCCGGGCGACCCCCAGACGTAGGGAGGTCGGCGGGCGTGGTCCGGATCTGCTTCGTCTGCCTCGGCAACATCTGCCGCTCGCCGACGGCCGAGGCCGTGATGCGGCACCTGGTGAGCGCGGAGGGGCTGGGCGACCGCATCGTCGTCGAGAGCGCCGGGACGGGCGACTGGCACGTGGGGCACCCGCGCGACAAGCGCAGCCGCGCCGTCGGTGAGGCGCGCGGCATCCCGCTGTCGGGGGTGGCCCGGCAGTTCGTGCCGGCCGACTTCGACCGCTACACGCACGTCATCGCCATGGACCGATCCAACCGCGACGAGCTGCTGAAGATGACCCGCGGGCCGCAGGACCGGGCCAAGGTGGCGCTGCTGAGGTCATTCGACGCGACGGCCCCGGCCGACGCCGAAGTGCCGGATCCGTACTACGGCGGGGCCCGCGGGTTCGACGAGGTCTTCGACATCTGCGATCGCGCCTGCCGCGGCCTGCTGGCCCTGCTGAAGCGCGAAGCCGGGGTCTGAGCGTGGAGGCGGGGCTGCGGGGGGCGCTGGCGGCGGCGCTGGGCAGCGAGGTCGCGGACGCGCGCTCGCTGGCCGGCGGCGACATCAACCAGGCCTACGAGATCCGGCTCGGTGACGGGCGGCGGCTGTTCGCCAAGACCAACCCCCGCTCGCCGCGCGGCATGTTCGCCGCCGAGGCGCGGGGGCTGGCCTGGCTGGCCGAGGCGGGCGCTCTGCGCGTCCCAGCGGTGGTGGCCGTGTCGGAACCGGGCGCGGCGGCGCAGTTCCTGGTGCTGGAGCTGGTCGAGACCGGGCGCCCCGCGCGCGACTTCGACGAGCGCCTCGGACAGGGGCTGGCGGCGCTGCACCGCTTCGGGGCGCCCGCCTTCGGCCTGGACCACGACAACTTCGTCGGGCGGCTGCCGCAGTCGAACGCTCCGGAGGCGACCTGGGGGGCCTTCTACCGGACGCGGCGGCTGGAGCCGCAGCTGCGCCAGGCGGTCGACGCGGGTTTGGCGAGCCCGCGCCTGCGGCAGGGGTTCCAGCGGCTGTTCGCGGCGCTGGACGGGCTGGTGGGGCCCGCCGAGCCGCCGTCCCGCCTGCACGGCGACCTGTGGGGCGGGAACCTGCTGTGCGACGCGGACGGCGCCCCCTGCCTGATCGACCCCGCCGTTTACGGCGGTCACCGCGAGGTCGACCTGGCGATGATGCGGCTCTTCGGCGGGTTCGGGGCCCGGGTCTTCGCGGCCTACGAAGAGGCCTGGCCGCTGGCGGACGGCGCCGCGCAGCGGATCCCGCTGTACCAGCTGTACCCCCTGATGGTGCACGTGAACCTGTTCGGGGGCGGGTACGTGGGGTCGGTCGAGGCGGCCCTGGCGCGCCTGATTTGACGCGTAAATCGCGGGTTCTCCCGACGCTGACGACCACGCGGCCGTCGTGCTAGGGTCCGGCCCGCATGATGGAATATCGGACGCTGGGTCGGACCGACTGGCAGGTCTCGACGGTCAGCCTGGGAACGTGGGCGCTGGGTGGCGGCTGGGGGCCAATCAACGAGGACGAGTCCATGGCGGCGCTGCACCGCGCCGTGGACCGCGGCGTGAACTTCTTCGATACCGCCGACATCTACGGCGACGGCCTGGCCGAGCGCCTGCTCGCGCGGCTGCGGCGCGAGCGCAAGGACCCCTTCTACGTGACGACGAAGGCGGGGCGCCGGCTGCCCAAGCAGACGGTTGCGGGGTACACGCGCAAGAACCTGACGGCCTGGGTCGAGCGTAGCCTGAAGAACCTGGAGGTCGAGACCATCGACCTTTTGCAGGTGCACTGCCCGCCCACGGACCTCTACTACCAGCCGGAGACCTTCGGCATCCTCGACGACCTGGTGAACGCCGGGAAGATCCGCTTCTACGGCGTCAGCGTCGAGCGGGTCGAGGAGGGGCTAAAGGCCATCGAGTACCCCGGCGTCCAGTCGGTGCAGATCATCTACAACATCTTCCGCCAGCGGCCGGCCGACCTGTTCTTCGGCGAGGCGCGGCGCCGCAAGGTGGGGATCCTGGCGCGGCTGCCGCTGTCGTCGGGGATGCTGGCCGGCAAGATGACGCGCGAGAGCACGTTCGCCGCCGAGGACCACCGCAGCTTCAACCGCGAGGGCGCCGCCTTCGACCGCGGCGAGACCTTCTCGGGCGTCCCGTTCGAGGTCGGCCTGCAAGCCGTCGAGGAGCTGCGCGAGCTGGTCCCCGCCGGCGCCACCATGGCCGGCTTCGCCCTGCGCTGGATCCTCATGAACGAGGCCGTCACCTGCGCCATCCCCGGCGGCAAGCGCCCCACCCAGGTTGATGAAAACTGCGCGGCCGCGGCGCTGCCGCCGCTTTCGGACGAGACGATGTCCGAGGTCCGGACGCTCTACGACAAGAAGATCAAACCGTACGTTCACCACTACTGGTGAGCGCACCGGCACCGATAGAACGGTAACGATTCCGCGCGGTTGCGATTTTTTCGCGGGGTTCGTCGAGAACCCGGTCGCTGGTTCGTCGCGTGGGTGAGGACGCGAAAGGAGACACCATGCGATTCATCCTGATGCACAAGAACGACCCCCACACCGAGGCCGGCGAGAAGCCCTCGCTCGAGCTGATCCAGAAGATGGGCGAGTTCGTCGGCGGGCACGCGAAGGCGGGCCGCTTCATCGACGGGGCGGGGCTGAGCGCCAGCAAGAACCGCTCGCGGCTGACGTTCCGCAACGGCGAGGCGACGATCAAGCATGGCCCCTACCGGGGCGAGCACGAGCAGCCCGCGGCGATGCTGACGCTGAAGGTGCGGACCCGCGAAGAGGCGCTCGGCTGGGCGCAGCGCTACGGGAAGATCCTGGGCGACGGGGAGATCGAGCTGGGGAAAGTGGTCGAGCCCTGGGACCTGGGCGTCGTGCCGGAGCCCGAGAACCACCCCCTGCAGTTCCTGCTGATCGAGAAGGCCGACGCCGCGACGGAGGGGGCGGGGCGCAGCGCCAAGCAGAAGGCGGAGCTCACGCGCCTCAAGACCGAGATGGCCAAGGCGGGCGTGCTGGTGAAGGCGCTGAAGCTGAAGGGCAGCGCGACCGGCAAGCGGTTGATCTTCAAGAACCACGACCTTCGGCTGATCGACGGGCCGTTCTCGGAGTCGAAGGAGCTGATCGGCGGCTTCTCGATCATGGAGCTGTCGGGCATCGACGAGGCCGTCGCGCTCTGCAAGCCGTACGCGGAGATCCTGGGCGGCACGCTGGAGATCGACCTGCTGGAGGTCGACACGACGGACGCGTGAAGCGCCGGCCGCCCAGGCGTCCGATCAGAGCTGGCGCGCGGCCGCGAACAGCGGGGGCAGCGGCGGCTGGCGGCCCAGCGCGAGCTCGATGGCGCGCGCGGCCTGGTGGACCAGCATGCCCAGGCCGCCGGCGTAGAGCGGCGTCAGGACGCGGGCGGCCACCCCCAGCGGCGTCTCGGCCCCGTAGGCCATCTCCAGCACCGCGGTCTCCCGTTTGAGAGAGGTCAGTCCGGCGCGTGCCGCCGGGTCCGCCCAGGCGGCGGCCGGCACCGCCGAGACGACCGCGGTGGCGACCGCGATGGCCTCGGCGAGCTCGGCGGGGGTCCAGGCGCGCGCGCTCACCAGCGCGGCCTGCGCTGGCGGAAGCCGCCGCGTGAAGTCCCCGGCCTGCTCCGGGCGGCGCGCGACGACCACGACGCGGGCGCCGGCGCGGGTCAGCGCCTCCACGGCGCCGGCCGCCGCGCCGCCTGCGCCGACCATCACGATCGACTGCCCCGCGCGCACCACGACGCTCAGGTCGGCCAGCGCGGCGATCAGCCCCGCGCCGTCGGTGTTCTCGGCGCGCACGGAGCCGCTCTTGTCGAACAGCAGCGTGTTGGCGGCGCCCGAGGCGACGACCTCGGGCCCCTGCGCGTCGGCCAGCGCGGCCGCCGCCGCCTTGTGCGGGATCGTGACGTTGAGGTAGCGGTAGCCGTCGCCGCGCAGCCGGCGGGCGAGGGCGTCGAACCCCGCCGCGTCGACGCTGAACGCTTCGTAGAGGCCGTCGACGCCCAGCGCCTGGTACGCGGCGTTGTGGATGGCCGGCGACCGGCTCTTGCTGACGTCGGCGCCCAGCACGGCGGCGCGGATCATGGGGCGCGCCCCTTTTTCCCGACTTTGCGCGCAGGGCCGCCTTCGGCCGGCGGCTGTTCCGCGGGCGGCGCGACGGTCGCGTCGAACGCGCCCTCGCGCACGCGGACGTGCACGCGTTCGCCCGGGGCCAGATCGGCGGCCCGCGTGACGATGTGACCGTCGGCGCGCAGCGTGAGGCTGAACCCGCGCTCGAGCACCTGGGTCGGCGACAGCGCGCCCAGCTTGCCGCAGGCGGCGTCGATGGCGTGCCGGCGCCGCGCCAGCGCCGGTCGGATCGCCGCCTCCAGCCGGTGGCGCATCGAGGCCAGCTCGCCCCGCTGCTCGCCGATGCGGCGGTGCGGGTGCGCCCGGTAGAGCCGCGTCTCGGCGGCGCGCAGCTCGGCCCGCGCGGCGGCCATGCGGCGCGCCAGCACGCGCCGCGCCCGCTCGACGCTGTCGTCCATCCGCTGGCGCCGCTCGTCGAGCAACCGCCGCGGATCGCCCAGCCGGTTGCGGGCGCGCTCCAGCCCGAGGCGCGCCGCCCGCAGCGACTCGCTGGCGGCCCGGCTGGCGCGCCGCCGCAGGTTCACGACCTCCAGCCGCACGTCGTCCAGCACGGGGACCGCCTGCTCGGCCGCCGCCGACGGCGTCGGCGCGCGCACGTCGGCGACGAAGTCCGCGATGGTGAAGTCGGTCTCGTGCCCGACCGCCGAGATGACCGGCACCCGGCACGCGAAGATCGCGCGCGCCACCGGCTCCTCGTTGAACGCCCACAGGTCTTCCAGCGACCCGCCGCCGCGGGCGACGATGATGACGTCGACTTCCGGCAGCGCCTCCAGCCGGCGCAGCGCCGAGGCGATCGCCACCGCCGCGCCTTCGCCCTGCACGGGCGCCGGCGAGACGACGATGGGCAGCGGGAACCGGCGGTGCGCGATGCGGATGATGTCCCGCACGACGGCGCCCTGGGGCGAGGTCACGACGCCCAGTCGCCGCGGCAGGAACGGCAGCTTCCGCTTGCGCGACGGCTCGAACAGCCCGGCGGCGCCCAGCCGCTGCTTGAGCTGCTCGAACGCCAGCGCCAGCGCGCCCGCGCCCGTCGGCTCGATCTCGACGACGGTCATCTGGAACTTGCCGCGCGCCTCGTACAGCGTCAGCCGCCCGCGGCAGCGCACCGCGAGCCCTTCCTTGATCGCGAACTTCAGCCGCCCCGCCTCGCGCGAGAACAGCACGCAGTCCAGCGACGCGTCGCCGTCCTTGAGGCAGAAGTAGACGTGCCCCGTCCCGGTGCGCTTGAGCCCGGAGATCTCCCCCTCGACCAGCACGTCGGCGAAGCGGCTCTCCAGCGTCGTCCGCGCGGCGCGCAGGATCTCACCGACGGTGTAGACGCGCGGCGCGGGCGGCGGAACGGGCGCCGGCAGCGGAGGGGCGGGGGCCACGACGGGCCGCGGGCTCGGCGCGGCGGGGACCAGCGGCGCGGCCGGAGCCAGCGGCACCAGCAGCG
>CAZJMY010000853.1:0-4554 GCA_964546845.1 uncultured Myxococcales bacterium
GGCACGGGCGGCGGGACCGGCGTCGCGGGCCGCAGCGGCGGCGGCGGCAACGCCAGCACCGGCGGCGCCACCGGCACGGGCGGAAGCAGCGGCGGCACGGGCACGGGCGGCGCTTCGCCCCCCGGCAAGTCCGGCCTGCCCGTCCCGCCCGGGGCGTCCAACGTCCCGCAGCCGAGCGGCTCGCCCGGCGCGGTGACCGTCGTCAACTGGGCGGGGTTCAAGGCCGCCGCGTCCTACAGCTTCGACGACGACAACTCGTCGCAGATCTCCGCCTACTCCCAGCTGCAGGCGCTGGGCGTCCCCTACACCTTCTACATCTGGGGCAATCGCACCGAGGCGTCGAACTCGGTCTGGACACAGGCCGTCAAGGACGGTCACGAGATCGGCAACCACACCTGGAGCCACCAGAGCACGCCGCCGGGCGGCACGTCCGACATCACGATGGACACGACGTTCATCATGCAGCACATGAACTTCACGCCGTACACGATGGCCGCGCCCAACGGCGCGTCGGTCTACACGCAGCTGGCGAACGGCCTCTTCATGATCAACCGCGGCGTCGGCGACGCGATCATCAAGCCGAACGACAACAGCGATCGCTTCACGCTGCCCTGCTACATCCCGCCGACGGGCGCGACCGCCAGCGCCAACTTCAATTCGGAGATCGACTCCGCCCATTCGGCGGGCGGCTGGCGCGTGGTCCTGGTGCACGGGTTCACGGGCGGCACCGACGGCGCCTACCAGCCCGTGCCGCTGGCGGAGTTCATCAACGGCGTCAAGCACACGATCTCGCTGGGCGACATGTGGATCGGCCGCGTCCTCGACGTGGGCGCCTACTGGCTGGGGCAAAAGGCGTTCTCGGCGGCGACGAAGACGACCTCCGGCAGCTCGACGACCTACACCTGGACGCTGCCCAGCAACTTCCCGCCGGGCAAGTACCTGCGCGTGACGGTGCCGGGAGGGACCGTCACGCAGGGCGGCGCCGCGCTGCCGTGGGACCCGCACGGGTACTACGAGATCGCCCTCGACGCGAAGTCGCTCACGGTCGGTCCGTAGCCGGACGCCGGAGCTACGGCGCCAGAACGGCGCTGATGCGCTCGACGGACCAGTAGGCGGCCAGCGATCCCATCGCGTAGATCAGCGCCGGCCGCAGCCAGCGGCGGTCGCCCCCCAGGCGGCCCGCGACCGCGCGCAGGCCGCTGACGGCGGCGACGACGGCGAGCTGCCCCAGCTCGACGCCCAGGTTGAAGCAGAGCAGCGCGGCCGGCACGTGCTGCTCGGGCACGCCGAGATCCAGCAGCGCCGACGCAAAGCCCAGCCCGTGCAAGAGGCCGAACGCGAACGCGACCGCCCAGGGCGCGCGGCGGGTCAGAGACGTGCGCGGGCCCAGGCACTCCGCGCAGACGAGGACGATCGACAGCGCGATGCAGGCCTCGACGGGGGGCGCCGGCACGCGCACCAGGCCCAGCACCGTCGCCGCCAGGCTCACGCTGTGCGCCAGCGTGAACGCCGTGACGGTGGCCAGCAGCGGCCGCGCGCCGCGCACGAGCAGCACCAGCGCGACGACGAACAGCAGATGGTCGAAGCCGGTCAGGATGTGCTCGACGCCCAGCCGCGTGTAGTCCGCGGCGATCGCCCGCAGCGCGCGCCAGCGGGACGCGGCGCCGCCGTAGACGCGCACCTCGGGCGTGCCGGCGCTGGCGACGCGCAGAAGGCGCGTCCCGTCGCGCCAGTGGACGTCGACCATCACGCGCGTCATCGACCCCGGCAGCCAGGGGAACCGGAGTGCCCCCACCAGCCCCGCGGCGCCACACGCGAGCAGGCCGCCGCCGGCTTCCAGCCGACAGCCGGGCGGAAACTCGACGGCCGTCGCG
The DNA here is from genome assembly GCA_964546845.1 of uncultured Myxococcales bacterium. Classification (GTDB taxonomy): domain Bacteria; phylum Myxococcota_A; class Polyangia; order Fen-1088; family Fen-1088; genus JADGRB01. The sequence continues at coordinate 1,875 of CAZJMY010000853.1, forward strand.
ACGTCGTTCTGCAGCGCGCGCGAGCTGGCGCGCCAGCCGACCGCGAACCGGCCCGCGGCAACCTCGTTCAGCGCCAGCGCGCCCGAGTCGAGATCGTGGGCGCGCGCGCCCGCCGGCAGCACCGCCAGCGCGATCGCGAACAGCGCCGCCGCCGCGCCGCACGGGCGCGTCATCGACGCTCCTCGAAGCGGTAGCCGCGAACGACGGCGGCCAGCGCGTCCTCGACCTCCCGCTGGTGCTGCGCGTACTGCCAGTCGGCCAGCAGGCGTGGCCGCAGCTCTCCCGCCGGTGGCAGCCCACCGGAGACGCCCTCCAGCCGGACCAGCAGCAGCTCGCGGTCGGTGTCGACGGGTTCCCACTTCCCCACCGGCATCCGCTGGACGCGCGCCGCCGCCGGCGGCCCCAGTCGCTGCTCCAGCTCCGGCGCGGTCAGGTTGCCGCCGACCAGAGGCCGGCCCACCGTGCGCCCGTCGGCGCCGCCTGCCAGCGCCTGTTCCAGCTTCGCCCGCTCGGCGGCGCCCGCCGGCGAACGCGGAAACGCGATCGTCTGATAGTCGAAGCGCCGCGGCGCCTCGTAGTCGCCGCGGTGGGCGGCCAGCCAGGCATCCAGCTCGGCCGCGGTCGGCTGGCGGTTCGGGATGGTCTGGGCCACGCGCGCCCGGAGGTGGTCGGCCAGCACGGCGCGGATCGTTCGATCGTCCCGGTCCAGGCCCTCGCGTTTGGCCTGCCGCGCCAGCGCCTCGTCCCGCTCCCAGCTGCGGACTTCGGCCTCCAGCTCGTCCGGCGCGGGCGCCCGCCCATGGCTGTCCTGGAAGGAGCGCGCCAGCTCGGCCCGGACGCCCGGCGTCACGACGACCACGAGCGGATCTCCCGTGATCCGGCGGTGCGCCAAAAACAGCAACACGCCGGCCACGAAGAAGTGGAAAATCGGCTCGTGGAGGACGCGCCCCGCGCGGTGCTTCCAAACGGCCCAACGGCGATCCACGGCGCGCGACGCCAACGGGCCATCTTACAACGGTGATCGCGCGCGCCGATCTCCGGGAATTGAACCCCAAGATGAAGGTTCGCGGCCTCACCATCCTGACGCGCAAGGCGATCGTCACCCGCCAGTTCGGGGCGGACGCGTGGGTGGGTCTGTACCGCGACGTCGCGAGCGCCCATCGCTGCTTTCGCACGTTGATCACGCCCGAGACGCTGGTCCCGCTGGCCGACTACCTGGCCCTGCACGACGAGCTGGTCCGGCGGTTCTACGCGGACGACGAGACGTCGAACTTCGCGCTGGGGCGCGAATCAGCCCGCTGGGCGATGATGGACGGCCCCTGCAAGGCGTTCCTGGCCCGGCGGGATCTGCCCGGTTTCGTGCGGTCGTTTCCCAAGCTGTGGAAGACGTACTTCGCCGAGACCAGCAGCGGCTCGCGCGCGGCGCTCAGCGGCGACTCGGTGGAGTTCGAGACGTTCGACCTGCCGCAGTGGCACCCCTACCTCGAGCATTTCGTGATGGGGTACATGACCGAAGTGCTCGAGATGTTCTGCGCGAACCCGATCGGCGCCACGCGGATCCGGGGGGGCAGCGGCCGCGCCTACCAGTACCTGCTTCACAGCGCGACCGACGACCTGCCGGCCGCGCCGGCGCACCGCGCGGAGGCGCTCCCGTCGCGCGAAGCGTCGCGCCACCTGTCGAACCGCGAGACGGACGTGCTGCTGCTGGTCGCCGAAGGGAAGACCAACCCCGAGATCGGCGACCTGCTCGGCATCTCCGCGAAGACCGTCCAGCACCACGTCGCGCGGAGCTACCGCAAGATCGGCGTCACCAGCCGCGTCGGCGCCGCGGTCTGGCTGGCGCGACGCGGCCTCGTCGGTAACTGACGGCGACGGCCAGCGGCCGCCGCCGTCGTCGTCGGGTCAGGGCAGCGTGAACTGCTTGAGGAACGGCCAGCCGATGTTGGCCTTGCCGGGCGCGTGGCCCGCGGTCATCGTGCAGAGCCCGACCTTCACCCCGGCCATGCACGTGTTGTAGTACTGGCAGTCGTTGCTGTCGGCGGCGGTCGGCGAGCCGGTGCAGCCGTTGATCGACGCCCACTTCTGGAACGTGCCCACGGCGCCCAGGAAGTTCACCGGCATCCCCGCGACCACCGACGAGGCGCCGCCCGCGTACGGGACGACCGTGTCGTTGCTGCTGCGGAACGAGATCTCGGCGATCGGCCGGGGCGGCGTGCAGCCCGCCTCGTTTTCCTTCAGCAGGTCGAAGGACGCCGGCGCGACCGCGGCGAAGAGATCGGCCGCGTGGCAGGCCACGTAGTGGGACATGCCTCCGCCCATGGAGAACCCGACGGCGTAGACGCGCTTCGTGTCGATGCAGGCCTTGGTCTCGACCTGCGCCACCAGCGCCCGCGCGAACGCGACGTCGTCCACGTTGGCGACGCAGCAGGGGCCCACGTTCCAGGCGCCTCCCGACGGGCCGGACAGACCGTTCGGATACGCGGTGACGACGCCCTCCGGATCGGTCTGCGCCTTGTAGGGCGAGCTGCCCGACTCGGACGAGCCCGAGCCGCCGAGCGGATGGAAGTCGACCACCAGCGGCACCGCCGTCGTCCCCTTGTACGCCGACGGCACGTGCAGGATGTACGTGCGGCTCGTCGAGCCGACCATGACGGACAGGTTGCTGTCGCCGGCCTTGAGC
>CAZJMY010000854.1:0-1195 GCA_964546845.1 uncultured Myxococcales bacterium
GTCATCGTCGGGTTGAAGATGAACTTCAGCGGCTTCTCTTCCGTGTGCTGGTGGAAGAGCAGGTTGTGGATGTGCGCCTGGCCGACCTTCGACGGGTAGCAGGGGTCGATCGACCCGTACTTACCGCCCTCGGCCCACATCTCCTCGGTCGTGTCGTCCGAGAAGACGATGTTCTGCTTCTGGATCCCCAGCGCCTCGAAGTACGACCGCCAGAACGGCGCTGTCGACCAGATGTTCAGCATCTTGGGGATGCCGATGCGGATGCGGCGGCGCGCCTCGGCCGACTCCTTCGAAGACCGCTGGAAGGGGCGCTGCACCTCGGCGCGCTTGGCGCCCAGCAGCGTCCGCGTCACCGCGGTGTCCTTGATGATCTCGCCGTCGGCCGGCATCGGCTGCGTGTCGTAGAAGTGCCGGTACAGCATCTTCGACTCGACGTCGACCAGGTTCGGGTACGATTTGGCGGCCTTCTTGCGGTCGGCCGTCAGCGCCAGCATCGCCTCTTCGCTCTCGACGGTCCCCTTCTCGCACGAGAAGCCGCTGATGTAGCGGGCGGTCTCGCCATCGGGGGTCTTCGAGTCGATGAACGTGCGCGCGCAGTTGTTCGGGCAGAAGTGGCAGCGCGTGCTCTCGTCGTTGCGCGCCTCGAACTCGATGTTGGCCGCCGCGTCCAGGCCGATGAACGTCGAGTGCCCGCGCCGCTTCACGACCCGCAGCGTCTCGAAGGCGGCGCCCAGCGCGCCGGCCTCACCGCAGTGCGGATGCACGTAGACCTCCGCCCCGGGGACGCGGTCCTTGATGTAGTCGACCTGCGCCTTGACGGCCGCCATGTTGTATTGCGTGCCGCCCTGGAGGACGAACTTCTTCCCCAGCGAGGCCATGCGCGGGATCTGCACGACGTACTGCCAGACGTTCTTCGGCAGCACCTGCGCCAGGCCGGCCAGCAGCTCTTCCTTCGCGTACCCTTCCTTCTGGAAGTTCACGCGGTCGGAGTCGAGGAACACGGCGCAGCCGTAGCTGAACTTCGGCGACAGCTCGGCGCCGAACGCGACGTCTGCGTACTCGGTGATGGGCACGCCGAACTGGTCGGCCATCGCCTGCAGCAGCATGCCGTTGCCCGCCGAGCACTGGTTCGACAGCCGGAAGTTCTTGATGTCGCCGTTCTGCATGAACAGGACCTTGATGTCCTGCCCGCCGA
>CAZJMY010000855.1:0-4133 GCA_964546845.1 uncultured Myxococcales bacterium
CGGCTACATCTCGTCGAAGTGGGGGTTCGACCGCGGCTGGGACGTCGACCGCAACTTCATCCGCGAGTCGCTGCCCAACAGCGCCGACTACCTGTGGAAGACGGCCAAGGCCTGGATCACGCCGCTGCTGCCGAAGCGCGAATTCGTGTACCTGGCCACCATCGAGCCGCACGTCGCCTACACGCCCAAGAAGGAGTTCCTGGTCAAGTACTGGGACAAGCCCTACACGGGCCCCATCAAGCCCGTGCAGTCCGGCGTGCAGCTGGGCGCGATCAAGGGCGGCAAGCTGAAGGTCAACGACACGGACAAGGCCTATCTGGAGGCGCTGCACGACGCGGAGATCACCGGCAGCGACGCGCTGTTCGCGAAGTTCATCGCCGACCTCAAACAGCTGGGGCTGTACGAGACGTCCGTCGTGGTCGTCGTGTCGGACCACGGCGACCAGTTCTACGAGCACGGCAGCGTCGGCCACGGCGACACCGTCTACCAGGAGCTGACGCACGTCCCGCTGATCGTGCGCGCCCCGGGCCTGCTGCCGAAGGGGCACGTCGTCGACGCCGACGTCGAGATGATGGACATGGCGCCGACGCTGCTGGACCTGGCGGGCGCCAAGCCCGACCCCAAGATGCAGGGCGCCAGCCTGGTGCCGCTGGCGCTGGACGAGGTCGGCGCCACGCCGCGCGCGGCGATGACCATCGACGGTCAGGTGGCGCGCGGCCTGAAGGTGGCCCGCTACCGCCTGGTCCACAAGGGGCCGGGGCGGATGGAGCTCTACGACGAGCTGGCCGACCCGCGCGAGCAGAAGGACGTCGCCGCCGACCGCCCCATCGCGCTGCGCTCGATGCGCGCCGTGCTGGGGCTGCTCTACGCGTACGAGACGACCTGGTCGAAGGCGAAGTGGGGGACGGCGGCGAACGTCGCGGAGGCGTTCTATGCCAGCGCGGGGCCGCCGGGGCACAAGGGGCCGGATCCGAAGTCGAGCGGGCCGAAGTAGGGGGCCGGGACGGGGACGGGGACGGGGACGGGTTAAGCGGAGAGGCCGGCGGCGCGGGTGACGGCGGCCAGGGTCGGGATGCCGCCTACGCCGCCCAGCTGGGTGCAGTTCAGGGCGGCGGCGGCGTTGGCGAAGGGGAGGCAGCGGTCGAGGGGCCAGCCCTGGAGGGTCCCGTAGATGAAGGCGCCGCGGAAGACGTCGCTGGCGCCGGTGGTGTCGTAGACCTCGACGGGCAGGGCGGGCTGGCGGACCAGGGTCTCGTTTTCCAGGGCGATGGCTCCCTCTTCGCCCAGGGTCAGCACGGCGATCTTGGGGCCCATCTGGGTCAGCTCGAGCAAGCTGCGCTTCATGTCGGACGAGTGGGAGAACTCGGCCGCGAAACGCTCGTTGCCGATGACGACGTCCGAGAGGTCCAGCAGCTCACCCATGCCGGGCCCCAGACCGCGCGCGTCGAGCAGCACGGTGATTCCCAGCGCGCGGGCCCGCTCCGCGGCGGCGACCTGGGTGGCGGGGCTGCGGCCGTCCACCATCAGCACGCGCGCGTCGTCGAACAGGTTCCGCGACAGCTCGCCCGGCTCGGGCGGCGTGACGCTGCCCCGCGTGAACCGGACCAGCCGCCGGCCGGTCCGTTCATCGACCATGATGAAGGACGCCGGTGAGACCTTGCCCGGCTCGATCAGCACCTGGCTCACGTCGACGCCGAACTGCTTGAGCCCGCGCAGGATGATCGACCCGAATTCGTCGTCGGAGAGCCGCCCGAAGTAGCGCGAGCGCCCGCCCAGCGCGGCGACCGTCGCCAGCGCGGTGCCGACCGCCCCGCCGCTCTGGACGCTGAACGTTCCAAGCTCGACGACCGGCTCGGGCGAACGTGGCCCGACGCCGATCATCTCTACCGTTGCTTGTCCGAGGCCGACGACGAGATCGGACGCGCTGGCAGCCGACACGGCCTGGAAGTTATCACGGAACGAAGTCGGCGCCCTAACCGTCGGGACCGGCGAACGCCTGGCCTGCTACCTCGCCTGCTGCTTCTACTGGCCTTCGCCGCCCTGCAGCTTGGCCTCGTCGGAGCGTTTGAGGATGATGAACTCGACGCGCCGGTTCTTGCTCCAGCAGTCTTCGTTGTGCTGGTTGCAGATTGGTTTGGTCTCGCCGTAGCCGTGGGCCTTCAACCGGCTGGGGAGGACGTTCCGCTCTTCCAGCGCGCGCCGCACCGACTGGGCGCGCCGCTCGGTCAGATCCAGGTTGTGGGCGTCGTCGCCGCGCTCGTCGGCGTGCCCCTGGATCTCGATCAGCTCGATCTGCGGGTTGCCGTTGATGGTCGCCGCGATGGCGTCCAGCAGCGGGAAGGACACGGGCTTGATCTCGTCCTTGTCCGTCTCGAAGTAGATCTTGTCCAAGATCTCGAGCTTGCCCTTGTGGATGATGACCTTCCCCTTGTCGGGGCAGCCGTCCTGGTCCTCGAACCCGTTGTACACCTCGGGCTCGTTCGGGCACTTGTCGTTGGCGTCCAGGATGCGGTCGTGGTCGTTGTCCGGATCGGGGCAGCCGTCCTGGTCCTCGAACCCGTCCTTGTCCTCGGGGTCGTTCGGGCACAGGTCGTTCTTGTCCGGGATGCCGTCCTTGTCGTTGTCGGGATCAGGGCAGCCGTCTTGGTCCTCGAAGTTGTCCTTGTCCTCCGGATCGTCCGGGCACTTGTCGACGTCGTCGGGGATGCCGTCGCCGTCGCGGTCGAACGTCGTCGTGTCCGGGCAGCCGTCCTGATCCTGGTAGCCGTTCTTGGTCTCGGGATCGTTCGGGCACTTGTCGTCGACGTCGGGGATGCCGTCCTTGTCGTTGTCGGGATCGGGGCAGCCGTCCGCGTCCTCGAAGTCGTCGAAGTCCTCGGGATCGTCGGGGCACTGGTCGACGTCGTCCTTGTACCCGTCGCCGTCGCGGTCGCCGATCGACGGCTCGAAGATGAAGCCGATGAAGGCGCGGGGCTGGCCACCGCCGTAGCCGTCGGCCACCCGCCAGCCGGCGCCCGCCTCGAAGAAGGAGTTCCGCGCCAGGTACAGCTTGATGCCGCCGATCGCCTCGGCGGACAGACCCATCTTGGTCTGGGTGCCGTCGGCGTTCAGGTGGTGCGAGTCGAGCCCGTAGTTGCCGTAGACCTCGCCGACGACGTCGAACTTCTGCGGCACGATGCCGTACGACAGGCCCACGCCGCCGATCGCCTCGTTGCCGATGTCGATGCCGGCGCCGGTCGTGATGTCCATGCCCATGAACGACGGCTGCATGGTGGCGGGCGTGAAGGCCGCGGCGTTGTCGACGAAGCGCGAGTGGTGGCCACGAATGCGCATGCCGCCGTTGAGGGCGGCCCGGAAGCGCCCCAGGTAGCCGAGCTCCGTGTCGATGACGGCGGTGGGCTGGAAGATCGTCTGCCCCTCACCGAAGAACGAGTTCTTGTCCCCGGTCGGCAGGATGATCGACGGGATGATCGCGAACCCCAGGCCGTTGCGGGTCGCGTTCATGAGCCGGATCTTCGGGTGGACCTGGATGTCGCCGATGCCCTGGGCGGTGAACGTCCAGTCGCGCGTGCCGGTGCCGACGCGGTCGCTGGGGTAGCTCTGCCCCGAGATGATGTCGAGCGGCAGGATCACGCCCAGCTCGAACCCCAGGTGCGCCAGATGCGTGAACCCGACGGCGCCCTGCAGCGACGGCGTCACCAGGTTGTTCACCTGGAACCGGTTCTGCTCGCCGCCGAACATGCCGCCGCCGTTCAGGACCAGCGGCTTGCGCGCGTACGCGGTCACCAGGCCGAACGAGAGGTCGCCCGCACCCAGCACCGCCGACGAGTTGAGGGTGATGAACCCTTTCGAATCCATCGCCGGTCGGAAAAGCTCGAGATCGACCGGGGCGTTCTGAAGCTGGGCGTGTGCAGTGGCGACGAGGCCGGCAGTCAGGGCCGCGACGAGCGCGACCTCGACGAAACGCCGGCGTGGGCAAACGAACATGAACACCTCCGGTGAAACAGGAGCCCGAACGTCCGGCCCCACCGAGCTGCCTCCGAAAACAGCGACGGTCCTTTATAACAGCGCCGAGATCCGAATCAAAGCGCTATCCTGCGCCCGCACATGGACGATCAGGATCGGAACCCGCA
>CAZJMY010000856.1:0-7692 GCA_964546845.1 uncultured Myxococcales bacterium
GTTCCGCAAGCTGGTGACGCAGTTCAAGGCGCTGACCGACGCCGGCAAGCTGCAGGTCGAGATCCGCGAGAACCGGATGATCGTGCGGCTGGGCGACAAGATCCTGTTCGACCCCGGCAAGACCGACCTCAAGCCGGAGGGCAAGGACGCGCTGACGCAGGTGACGGCGGTGCTGAAGACGCTGCCGAACCGCAACTTCCAGGTCGCCGGCCACACCGACAACGTCCCCATCAAGTCCAAGAAGTTCCGCTCCAACTGGGACCTGTCGACCGCGCGCGCCGTCGAGGTCACCAACTTCATGATCGCCGCCGGCATGGAGCCGAAGCGGCTGTCGGCGGCCGGATACGCCGACCAGTCGCCAGTGGCGGCCAACGACTCGCCCGAGAACATGGCCAAGAACCGGCGCATCGAGATCACGCTGGTCCCGAACCTGGACGACCTGCCGCCCATCGACGAGGCGCTGAAGAGCGACACGGCGGCGGCCCCCGCGGCGCCGGCTGCCGCGCCCGCCGCGCCGACGCCGCCCGCGTCCTGACGCCACGGCGAGTCACGCCAGGGCGGCCTGCGGGCCGCCTTTTTTTTGGTTCGAATTCCATTGATATTGAGAACGACTTTCATTATCTATTGAGGCCAACCCCAGCTCGTCTGCAGGAGGCCTCGTGGTCGTCTCGGTTCGAAAGTCCCCACCCGCGCGCGGATCGAGTCCGCGCCGCCCCGCGTGGCTGCTGTCGTGCGGGCTGGCGGCCGGTCTCCTGTCCGCCTGCGGCGGCGGCTCCGACGCCGGCCCCCCTCCCCCGCCCGATACCTCCGGGCTACGCAATCTCTTCGACGTGCCGGTGGCCGACGTGGGCGCGGGCTGGGTGTCGCGGTTCAACCGGGGCGACGCGCTCTTCCAGCTGGTGCTGCGAGAGGCCGACGGGCTGGGCCCGCTCTATACCCGGCAGTTCTGCGGCGCCTGCCACGACGACGCCGACGGGCTGCGCGGTCCCGGTTCCGCGCAGAAGATGGTGGTGGTCGGCGCGGACGGGCTCACCCCCTCGGCCGACCAGTCGGCGCTGCCGTTCGGCCACACCGTTCACCCTTACGTGACCGCCGGCGCCACCACGCCGATCGTCCCGCCGGCCGACCCGGGCGTTCGCCTGACCAACCGCCTCGGGCCGTCGATCCTGGGGCGCGGCTACCTGGAGGCCGTCGCCGACGACGAGATCCGCCGCGTCGCCGCGCTGCAGGCTGCCCGGGGAGACGGCATCCACGGCACGGTCAACGACTACGTCTACGCGTCCGAGCCCAATCCCGATCCGACGTTCAACCCGCACCACCCCGGCGATGCGGTGATCGGGCGGTTCGGCCTGAAGGCGCGCATCGCCACTCTGGACGAGTTCGTGGCGGACGCGCTGCAGAACGACATGGGGATCACCAGCCCCTTGCGGCCGGCCGAGTTCGCCAACCCCGACGGCCTGACCGACGACAGGAAGCCGGGGATCGACGCCACCGCCGACGACGTGAACCTGCGCGCCGACTACGTCCGGCTCACGGACATCCCCTGGCGGGCGGCCCCCGATCCGACGGCCCGCGCGCTGTTCGATCGCGCGCAGTGCAGCGCCTGCCACGTCCCCACGCTGCACACCAGCCCCAGCTACCCCATCGCGTCGCTGGCGGACATCGACGCGCCCGTGTACACGGACCTGCTGTTGCACGACATGGGCGACGGTCTCTCGGACAGCATGCCCGACGGCGACGGGCTGGCCGGGCCGCGCATGTGGCGAACGGCGCCGCTCATCGGACTGCGGTTCTCGCGCGAGCTCCTGCACGACGGGCGGGCCACCACCCTGCGCGAGGCCGTGTTGGCTCACGACAGCGCCGGCTCGGAGGCGCACGCCTCCGTGCAAGCCTTCAACGAGCTCTCCGACGACCAGCAAGCCGCGCTCTTGAGCTTCGTCGGCTCGCTTTGAACCTCCCTTCGACCAGGAACGACGTCCACATGCTTTCCCGTCCACTGTCTTTCGCAATGATGCTGGCCGCCTGCTGCGGCGCTTGTTCTTCCTCCTCGAAGTCGCCCGTCAACGACAGCCAGTACCAGGCCGCGGTCGTGACGGGGATGCGCACGTCGCTGGTCGCCGACCTCGGCAACCTGGTCGCGGCCTCGCAGAGGCTGCAGGTGGCGGCGCCGGCGCCCGCCGATCGCGGGTGGGACGCCGCTCTCGACGCGGCCGCTCTCGAGGCCATGCGCAGCGCGTGGACCGACTGCCGGACGGCCTACGAACACATCGAAGGGGCGACGGCGCCCATCTTTCCGGACATCGACGCGTCGATCGACTCGCGCTACGAGGACTTCCTGGCCGCCCTGCCCGGAGGCGATCAGCACCTGTTCGACGACACCGGCGTCACGGGCATGCACGCGATCGAGCGGATCCTGTACGCCAACGTCGAGCCGGCCCGGGTCTCCGTCTACGAGTCGATGCTGCAGGGGTACGCGCCCGCGGCGTTCCCCGCCTCCGCGCAGGAAGCGGCAGACTTCAAGACGCGGCTCGTGCAAAAGCAGATCGACGACGCCAAGGCGCTGCAGAGCGGCTGGCAGAACGCCAAGACCTACGACCTGGGCGCGGCGTTCCAGGGCCTCATCTCGCTGATGAACGAGCAGCAAGAGAAGGTCGACAAGGCGTCGACCGATCAAGAAGAGTCGCGCTACTCGCAGAGCACGATGGCGGACATCCGCAACAACCTGGCGGGCAGCCAGCGGGTCTACGCGCTTTTTCAGCCCTGGATTCGTTCGAAGTCGGCGGCGGGCGACGCGGGCGCGCCCGAAGACGGCCCCGCGATCGACGACGCAATCCAGGCGGGGTTCGCCGCGCTGCAGGCCGTCTACGACGGGATCGCCGGCGACGCCATCCCGCAGCCGCCGGCGACGTGGAGCAGCGCGAACCCCACGTCGGACGACCTCGCCACCCCCTTCGGCATGCTCTACCAGGGGGTCCACCAGGCGGTCGATCCCGAGCGGCCCGGCTCGATCGTCGCCGAGATGAACGCGGCCGCCGTGCTGCTCGGGTTTCCGGAGCTGGCGGATGAATGACCGCAGGGCGATCGGCGCGTCCCTGGCGCTCGCGGCGGCGATCGCGCTGGGCGGATGCGGCGGCGGCGCGCAACCGGCTTCGCCCGACCAGTTCGTGGCCTTCGCGTCCGACTTCGCCGGCTTTCACGACTGGAGCTCGGCGCCTGCCACGCCCGCGCCCGGGTTGCCGGCCGTGCCCGGTGACGGGGTTACGGTCGCGGACGCCGGCGCGAGCGCAGCGGACGCGGGCAACACCGACGGCGGCGTCCATCACCGCCCGCTGACGGTGTACTGGAATCACGCGCCGCCCAGCGGCAGCGCGACGTTTCCGGTCGGCACCATCATCGTCAAGGAGACCGACGAGGCCGACCCGACCCAGCGGCAGGTCTTCGCCATGGTCAAGCGCGGCGCCAACTTCAACGCCAGCGGCGCCGTGGGGTGGGAGTGGTTCGAGCTGGAGAACACGACCGCTGGATCGGTGGTCATCAAGTGGCACGGCTACGGGCCGATGGGAACCACCGACACGTACGGCGGCAACCCGCACGTCTGCAACGACTGCCATGGGCTGGCCCGCTCGAACGACTACGTCTGGTCGTCCGCCGTGCAGCTCCAATGAACCTCCGCCGACATCTCGGCGCGGTGGCGGTGGCGATCGCGGTCGCCTCGCTGGCCGCGACCGCCCGCGCCACCCCTCGGCCGCTGCCGTTCACCTACATCTACGAGACGCTCCCGGCGGGGGACGCCGAGATCGAGCTCTACACGGATCTGACGCCCTTGCGCCTGGTCGACCCCAGCGCCAATCCGGGCACCTATCTGGCGACGCAATACCAGCTGGAGGTCGAGTACGGCCTGACCGATCGGCTGGAGCTGGGTCTCTACCTCACGCTGGCGCCGATGGATCCGGGCTGGTCGTTCGCGCCGGCCATGCCCGAGGGAAACGGCGTCAAGCAGCGGCTGCGGTACCGCTTCGCGGACGCCGGCCGCTGGCCCGTCGATCTGGCGGTCTACGGCGAGGTCACCGAGAACCAGCGCGAGATCGAGCTGGAGGCGAAGGTCATTCTCCAGCGGCGCATCGGTCCCGTGCGCCTGGCGGCCAACGCGTGGGCGGAGCACGAGCTCTACTACTCGGGACGGCGCGAGTGGGTGCTGAACCCGACGGCGGGCGCGGTGCTGGAGAAGTGGCCGGCGCTGCAGCCGGGTGTCGAGTACTGGATGCGCGGCGAGCTCAGCGGCTCGGGCAGCTGGGTGCTGCGCCCGCAACACTATCTCGGGCCGACGGTGCTGCTGCAGTGGGGGAAGATCTGGTGGTCGAATGGGCTCTACTTCCTCCTGAACGGCCTTCACTCTCCGCCGGTCGGCAGCGGTGACCCGTTCGGCGCCATCTGGGCGCGCACCATCATCGGGATCAGCTTCTGACGGGCTCGCCCAGGAGGCGCCGCACCTCGGGCGTGAAGGTCCCGTCGGCCTCGTGCACGACCAGCGGCGGCTCTTGCAGCCGTTCGTGCGGTGGCCGTCCCGAAGCGCCCGACGGTGAGGCCTCGACCAGGATGCGGGACGGGGCCTGCGACGCGCGCGGAACGACCTCGCGCGCGCGGACGGGGTGCAGCCCGCGCGCCTCGAGCGCGGTGAAGAGCTCGCCCGCGCGCGCCACCGGCAAGATCGCGGCCACCCGTCCGGAACGGCGCACCGCCCGAGCGGCGACGTCGATCCACTCGCCCAGCCGCAGCGTGATCTCGTGGTGCGCCAGCGCCCGCTCGCGATCGGGCGACGGCGGGCTGTTCTCGACGGTGCGGTACGGCGGGTTCGTGACGACGACGTCGAACGCCCCCGCCTCCAGCTCCACTGCGACCTGCCGGACGTCCCCCTCGACGATCTCGAGCCGCGCCGCCCACCCGTTGTCGTCGCGCCCGCGGCGCGCCAGCCCGGCGAGCCGCGCCTGGATCTCGACGCCGACGCCGGACGCGTCGGGATCGCGCGCCAGCAGCAAGAACGACAAGGGGCCGGCCCCGCAGCCGATGTCCAGGAACCGCCCGAACGGCGGCGTCAGGAAGCCCGCCAGCAGCACGGGATCCAGGCTCATGCGCGCGCCCCGCGCCGGTTGATACAGCCGAACGCGCCCCTGGAGAAGCGCGTCCGCCGTCACCGCATCGGGGGCCACGTCGGCCATCCGCCGGCCTAACGCGGCGCCGGGCCGTCGAGCCCGTACATGACCAACCCGGTCGCCAGCTTCGGGTGGAAGTAGGTCGACTTTTGCGGCAGCACGAACCCGGCCTCGCAGGCGGCCAGCACCTCGCCGACCTTGGTCGGGTTCATGAAGAACGCGGCCTGCACGTCGCCGGCGGACACCCGCGCCAGCGCCTCGGCGGTGTCGTGCGTGTACGAGAGGAACGTTTGATCCGCCAGGGCCGCCTCGTCGATCGCCAGCAACGGCCCCAGTAGCACGCCGTGAAGCACGGTCACGTCCAGCTTGCACAGAACGGGCGGCCCCAGGGCAGAGAGGTCCACCAGCGACTTCAGCGTGAACCAGGCGGTCTGCGCGCGCTCGGGGACGCGGACCGCGAAGACCACGCCCGCCGTCCCTTCGCGGCCCAGACGCTCTTCGATCGCCTCGGCGGTGGACTCGTCCCCGTCGACGATGTCGAAGGCCGGCGACGCGGCGGCCCGCAGGGCCGGCAGGTTGAAATCGGTCAGGCCGCGGACCATGCGATGCGTGGGCAGCACCAGCAGCCCGGGGTCCTCGGCGCGCGCCAGGAACATCATGGCGAAGTCCGCCGCCGCCTGGCCGGCCGCGAAGTCCAGCGACCGCAGCTCCGGGCCCAGCGTCAGCAGGGTCTCGTAGCGGTGGTGGCCGTCGGCGATCAGGATCTGCTTGTCCGCCAGCAGGCGCGCCAGGGCCGTCGTGGCGGCCGGGTCGGCGATGCGCCAGAGGCGATGCCGCCCGTCGGGCAGCGTGACGTCGACCTCGGCGGGGCGGGCCGCCGCAGCGTCGATGATCGCGCGCGACGTCCCCTCGGCGTCCCGGTAAAGGCCGAAGATGGGCGAGATCTGCGTGCGCGTCGCGCGCATCAGCTTCAGCCGATCCTGCTTCGGCCCGGCGAGCGTGCGCTCGTGCGGCAGGATCACGCGCCGGTCGAACGGCTCCAGGCGCACGGCGGCGAAGAACCCGCGCCGGGCGAAGGTGCGCGCGCTGGCGGGCTCACCCGGCAGGCGAAACTGCTGCTCGTACACGTAGAAGGCCGGGGTCGCGTCGGAACGCAGGAGCCCGCTCTCCTTCCAGGTCTGCAGCAAGCGCGCCGCCTCCGCGTAGCGGGCGTCGCTCTCGCCGCGCGGCAGCTCCACCCGGACGACGTTCTGGGGGTGCTGCTCTTCCAGCGCGGCGTGCTCGGACTCGCCGATCACGTCGTAGGGGGGCGCCAGGACCGATCCCAGCTCCCCGACGCGGGTCGGCTCGTACCGCAGGCCAGCGAACGGAGCGACGACGGCCATGCCGGCCGCCAGTATCACACGATCTTCCCGAGCTCGACCAGATCTGTGCCGCGTCAGCGGGTGGCGAGATCCACGGCGCCCGGGCGCAGAATCTCGACGGCGTCGCCGCGGACGCGCGCCAGCGTGCTCGGCGCGCCGCCGGGGGTGGGGCCGCCGTCCAGGACATGACACCCGTCGCCCAGCGCCGCTCGTACTGCCGCGGCCTCGGTGGCCGGCGGCTCGCCCGAGCGGTTGGCGCTGGTCGTCGTCACGGGGCCGCCGAAGCCGGCCACCAGCGCGCGCGCGATCGGGTGCGGCGACTGCCGGACCGCCACGCACCCGTCCAGAACCAGCGCCTCGGGTAAGCCCGGGCGGGCGGGCAGCGCCAGCGTCAGCGGTCCCGGCCAGTGACGCGCCATCAGCGCGCGCGCCCGCGGCGACAGCTCGGCGCACAGCCGCGCCAGCATCGCCTCACCCTCGACGAGGACGGAGATCGCCTTCTCGCCCCGCCCTTTCAGCGCGCGCAGGCGCTCGACCGCCGCCGCGTCGAACGCGTCCACGCCCAGGCCGTAGAACGTCTCCGTCGGGTACGCGACCACCTCGCCGCGCCGGAGCGCGGCGATGGCGGCGGCGACTTCGGCTGGTCCGCTCACTTCTTCGTTTCGGCCCGGACCTCGGCGTCGCTCTCCAGCACCTTCTGGCGCCGCGCCGTTCGTTCACCGGCGACCTTCTCGGCCAGCGCCGCGTCGGCGACCGCCGCGATCTGGGCGGCCAGCAACCCGGCGTTCTCGGCGCCGTTCACCGCCACCGTCGCGACCGGCATGCCCGGCGGCATCTGCACGGTCGACAGCAACGAATCGAACCCGCTGAGCGCGCCCGACGCGATCGGCACGCCGATCACCGGGCGGGTCGTGTGCGCCGCGACGGCGCCGGCCAGGTGCGCCGCGCCACCCGCGCCGCAGATGAACGCCTTCACCCCGCGGCGAACGGCGTCCTTGACGAACGCGGCCGCCTCCTCGGGCGTGCGGTGCGCCGAAAGCACCCGCACCTCGACGGCCAGGCCCAGCTTTTCACAGACCTTGGCCGCCGGCCGCATGGTCTCGAGATCCGACTTGGATCCCATCATCACCGCCACGTCGATCTTCTGGTCGCTCATGTTCCTTTTCCTCTCAGTCCGA
>CAZJMY010000857.1:0-5811 GCA_964546845.1 uncultured Myxococcales bacterium
GTGCTCGAGAACCTGCGGCTGGCGGCCCCTGGCGCGCCCGACGCGGAGCTGATCCGGGCCTCCCGCGAGCTGGGCGTCGACGAGGTCATTCGCCGGCTCCCCGCGGGGTACGCCACGGAGGTCGGTCCGCTGGGCGCGCGCCTCAGTCACGGGCAGCGCCAGCTGGTGTGCCTGCTGCGCGCGTACCTGGCCGACCCGGCGGTGCTGGTGCTGGACGAGGCCACCTCCGCCATCGACATCCAGACCGAGCGGCGCATCCAGCACGCGCTGCGCCGCCTGTGCGCGGGGCGCACCGCGATTGTGATCGCGCACCGCCTGGCCACCATCCGGGACGCCGATCAGATCGCGCTCATCCGGCACGGCCAGCTGGTCGAGCTGGGCAGCCACACGGAGCTGATGGCGGCCGGCGGGCATTATGCGGAGCTGTATCGCGAGTACGAGCGCGGCCAGATCGGGGTGGACCCGCTGGCGCAGGACCGCGCTCCGTCTGCTGCTCCCACAGCAGCCTGACGGCCGCGCTTGCTGCTGCGCGCGCACGGCGGGCGGCGCGCCGCAGCGGCGACGCGGAGTTGTCCCTGGCACGTCGACTGCAATTCAGGACGCCGTCGCACAAACGCAGCCCCAACAGGAGAGATCACATGAGCAAGATCGACACGCTCTGGTACACGCGGTGCCCGGTGCCCACGCCGCTGGGCATCGCCGCGCAGCTCGGCTGGATCGAGGAGGAGTTCAAGGGCGACGGGATCCGCGTCCGCACGCTGCAGGACGAGGTCGATCCCGCCGTGCGCGACTCGCACTACGACCACCGGCTGGAGAACTCGTTTCGCCAGGGCGGGAACATCCCGGCCATCTGGGCGCGCTCCGTCGGGCGCGACACGCGCGTCGTGGGCCTGACCTGGACGGACGAGGCGCAGGTGATCCTGACGCTGCCACGCACGGGCATCCGGTCGGTGCGCGATCTGGCCGGCCGCAAGCTGGCGGTGGCGACCCGTCCCGACGACCTGATCGACTTCTGGAAGGCGACCACGGTCCGCGCGTACGTGGCGGCGCTGAACCTGCACGGCCTGACCGTCAACGACGTCGAGCTGGTCGAGTACCCGCGCACGGGCAACAGCTCGGTCGGTCCGCGCGCGTTCGACGCGCCCGTCGAGCAGACGCCCGAGGCGCAGGCCCTGCTGCGCGGCGACGTCGACGTCATCTTCCACAAGGGGTCGCGCGGACTGGAGCTGGCCGAGGCGATCGGCGCGCAGGTCGTGTTCGACGTGGGCGCGCACCCGGATCCCAAGGTGCGCGTCAACAACGGCTCGCCACGGACGCTGACCGTCGACGCGGGGCTCTTGCAGCGCGACCCGTCGCTGGTGGTGCGGCTGCTCAAGCGCGTGATCCTGGCCGGCCGGTGGGCCGAGGAGCACCCGCGCGAGGCGATCGCCTACGTCGCGCGCGAGACGCGGTCGTCGGAGGGCGCGGTGCGGAACGCCTACGGCAACGACGTGAACCAGCACCTGAAGACCGACCTGGAAGCGTCGTCGATCCAGGCACTGGCCGAGTTCACCGACTTCCTGCACCAGTGGAAGTTCATCCCCAACGCCGTCGACGTGCGGGCCTGGATCGATCCGCGCCCGCTGGAGCGGGCGCTGGCCGAGCTGGCTGAGCTGGCCCCCTCCACCCCGAAAGCCGAGCGGCGCGACGCGAGCCGCCCGCTGCCGGCGCCGGCCGTCTGACAACCGAGAGGAGAACCATCATGGCCGACAACGAAACGTCCCGATTGACGCCTGCGCTGGCGACCTTCGTCGAGCAGGTGAAGGCCGACACCCTCAAGGTGTCGCGCATCCTGTGGGAGTCGCGCACGCTGTCGCCCAGCGCGACGTTCCAGATCTACCAGCGCGTACCGAACGAGGACATCTACGTCAACGCCAACTACCCCAGCCCGTGGGACGACGGCGTCCTGAAGGTGGCGGTGGCGGGCTTCGACGGCACGGCCTACCTGGGCAAGCCCCAGGGCGGCCCCGGGCGCTACACGCGGATCTTCCAGAAGCACCCGCGCGTGACGACGGTGATCCACGCCCACACGCCGTCGCTGGGCGCGTTCGCCAGCGCGCACAAGCCGTTCAACATCCGGTACGTGCCCATCACCCGCGAGACGATCGTCAAGGAGCTGCCGGTGTACATCGACCGGCGCCAGGCCGAGCAGGACTTTATCGTCCAGCGGCTGGACGAGACCCCGCACCTCGAGGCCGTCGTCGAGGCGAACGGCGGCAGCACGTTCTGGGGCGACGGCATCCTGCGGGTGTCGCGGCGCATCCAGCTGATCGAGGAGGGGGCGCACTTCCAGCTGCAGGCGCAGGCGCTGGGCGGCTCGCTGCCGTACGGGCCGGGCGTGCTGGAGCAGCAGTGGAAGATGGGGCTCATCCCCAAGGAGCTGGCCGAGGCGGCGCTGGCCGAGGCGCGGGCGCAGCAGCCGGAAAAGGAACGGGAGCTCTCGTGACATGAGCGCCGCCCGATCGCCCGAGGCCCACGTCGACCCGATCTTCCTCGAACGGTGGTCGCGTCGCGCCTTCTCGCCGCGGGCGATCCCGGCGGAGCTGGTGTCGTCCCTGTTCGAGGCTGCGCGCTGGGCGCCGTCCGCGTCCAACGCGCAGCCCTGGTTGTTCATCTTCAACGACGACGCGGAGACCCTGGGCCGAACGCGGCCCATCTTGAACGAGCGAAACCGCCAGTGGGCCGAACGCGCGCCGTTGTTGATCTTCGTCTTCGCGCGCCGCAACCACCCGGAGACGGGGAGGCCGCTGCGCACCGGGGCGTTCGACACGGGCGCGGCCTGGCTGTCGCTGGCGCTGCAGGCGCACAAGCTGGGGCTGGCGGCGCGCGCGATGGGCGGCATCGACCACGACGCCGCCCACGCGGTGCTGGGCGTCCCGCGCGAGCTGTACGAGTCGATGGCGGCCGTCGCCGTCGGCTATCCCGGGTCGCCCGAGGACCTGCCGTCGGAGGTGGCCGCGCGCGAGGCGCCGAACGGGCGCCGCAGCACCCGCACCTTCGTGTTCAAGGGTCGCTTTCCAGTCACGGAACATCAATCATGGGCAACGGAGTAACGTCGCGCGCGCTCAGTCGGGTCGAGGTGGCCGTGCTGCTGGCCGTCTCGGTGGTGGGACACACCGCGCTGGCAGTGAAGCTGGCCCGGCCGACGCCGCCGCCGGCGCGCGTGGCCGCGCAGTCGGTCTCGATCGAGGTCGAGCCGCCGCCGGTGGAGCCGCCCAGGGTCCCCCCGCCGCCGTCCCGGCCGATGGCCCGGCCCGCCGCGCCCGTTCGTCGGGTCGCCGTCCGGACGCACTTCGCGCCGCCGCCGTCCGTCGATCACCCGCCGGTCAGCGACGAGCCGCAGGAGGCGCCCCCCGCGCCCGAGCCGCCGGCGCCGCCGCTGGAAGCGGGGCCGCCCGGCCCGCCGGCGCCCGTCGCGCCGCCGCCGGTTGCCAGGCCCGCGCCGGTGATCGCGGCGCACGAGGGGGCGAACTACCTCAAGAACCCGCGCCCGGCCTACCCCGACGTGGCCATGCGACACGAATGGGAGGGGCAGGTCTTGTTGCGCGTGCGCGTCTCGCCGGCCGGCCGTGTCGAGGCGCTGGAGATCGAGCGGTCGAGCGGCCACGACGTGCTGGACCAGGCCGCGCTCGAGTCGGTGCGCGGCTGGACGTTCGTCCCGTCGCGCCAGGGGGGCGTCGCGGTCTCAGGTTGGGTGAGTGTGCCCGTCGCATTTCGTCTGCAACAAGGGGGTTGAGAGCTCATGTCCGATACAGCCACGCAATTGATCGTCAAGGGGACCTTCGCGCTTCTGCTGCTCGGGTCGGTGATCACCTGGGCGCTGGTGCTGGTGAAGGCGCGGCAGCGCTGGGTCACCAGCCGCGCCGACCGTCGCTTCCTGAGCGGACTGCCGCGCCCCTTGCGGCTGGCGTCGTTGACGTTCGCCGACGGCGCGCGCGGGTCGGCGGCGCGCGTCGCCGGCGCGGCGGTGCAGGCGCTGGCGGAGCACGAGCGGGGCGGCAGCCCGGCCGGCGAGGCGCGTGAGGCCGTCGAGGTCGCGCTGCAGGCGCAGATCGAGAGCGAGCGGCGCACCTCCGAGAGCGGCCTGGTGGTGCTGGCCAGCATCGGCAGCACGGCGCCCTTCGTCGGCCTGTTCGGCACGGTGTGGGGGATCATCCACGCGCTGCGCGCCATCGGCAGCTCGGGGTCGGCCAGCCTGGAGGTGGTCGCCGGTCCGATCGGCGAGGCGCTGGTCGCGACCGCCATCGGCATTGCCGTCGCGGTTCCGGCCGTGCTGGCGTACAACTTCTTCCTGCGGCGGCTGAAGGTCCAGGCGGCGCAGCTGACCCAGCTGGCGGCCAGCCTGCTCGCGGCGCTGAGCCGGCACGACCGGCTCTCGCTGGCGGACGCGGCGGAGGTCGAAGCCCCGATCCGGCTGCGGCGGCCTGACGGAGCGCCCGGCAAGGTCAGCGCCGAGCCGCGCGAGGCCAGCGTCTGATGGGCTTCCAGGTTTCCGGCGGCGGCGAGGAGGTCCTGAGCGAGATCAACGTGACCCCGCTGGTCGACGTCATGCTGGTGCTGCTGGTCGTGTTCCTGGTGACGGCGCCGCTGCTGACCAACACGATCCGCGTGAACCTGCCCGAGACGTCGAAGGTGGCGGCCAGCGCGCCCGACCAGAAGAAGTCGGTGAACGTCAGCGTCGACGCCGCGGGCAACTTCTACATCGACCGGCAGCCCGTGCCGCTGGCCAGTCTCGAGCCGCAGCTGAAGTCGCTGCACGCCAGCTACCGCGACGTCGTGGTCCACCTCAACGCCGACCGCGCCGTGAACTACGGCCTGGTCGCCAAGGCCATGACCGCCGTGGACCGCGCCGGCATCACCAAGCTGTCCGTCCTCACCGTCAGCGAGTAGCCGTCACGGACCGATCGCCGACAACACCTCGGCCGACGACAGAACGCGCGCGATCTTGTCCTTCATGTAGCGGATGGTGACGCGGTGGTGCTCGTCGTCGCTGGACGCGACGGCGTCTTCGACCAGCACGACGTCGAAGTCGTGCTGGTAGGCGTCGATGGCCGTCATGCGCACGCAGGCGTGAGTGTTGACCCCCGCGATCACGACCGTCGTCGCCCCCAGCGCGGAGAGGTCTGCGGCCAGTGATGTGCCGAAGAAGGCGCTGTAGCGCTTCTTGACCACGACCCGTTCATCCGGCCGGCGCTCGAGCTCGGGCAGGAGCTGACAGCCGGGCGTTCCGGCCACGGTGACCGAGATCTGCTTGGCGCGCATCTCGCCGAACGCATCGTGAAGGTCCGGGGCGAACTCCTGCCGCACCCAGATCACAGGCCAGCCGCGCGCGCGGAACGAGCCGGTCAGGCTGTTCGTGCGCGACACCAGCGCGCCGCGCTGCGCAGCCAGCCGCGGGCTCCGCTCGAAGAAGTCGTTCAGCAGGTCGACGACGATCAGAGCGGGTCGGACAGGCATGCGTCCCCCGGCGCGGTTCAGGCCCCGGCGGCGACCGTGGCGGCCGCGCGGCCGCGCAGGTTGGCGGGGCGGGCGAGGCCCAGGTTCTCGCGCAGCGTGGCGCCCGCGTACTCGGTGCGGAAGAGGCCGCGGCGTTGCAGCTCGGGGATGACCTTCTCGGCGACGGTGACGAACCCGCCCGGCGCCAGCGGCGGCAGGGGCGGGACGACGTTGAAGCCGTCGGCGCCGCCGCCCTCGAACCACTCCTGAATCTTGTCGGCGACGGTCTTCGGCGCGCCGTGCACCTGGAGATGGCCGCGCGACGTGCTGAAGCGG
>CAZJMY010000858.1:0-3078 GCA_964546845.1 uncultured Myxococcales bacterium
CCGGCGCCCGCGCTGGACGCGTCGGGACTGAAGGAAGAGACGGCGCTGCTGGGCGCGGCGAACGCGGCGCTGGGGCGCGGCGACGTCAACCGCGCGCTGTCGCTGCTCGACGACTACGATCGCCGCCCTGGCGCGGGGATGCTGGCCGAGGAGCGCGCGGTGACGGGGATCCTGGCGTCCGGCGCCGCGGGCCGCCTGGACGCGGCCCGGGCGGAGGCGCGGCACTTCCAGGCCCGCTGGCCGCGGTCGCCTCTGGCGGCGCGCGTCGACGGTTCGTGCGCGGGCGACGGCGGCGCGGCGCGCCCCGCGCGCTGAGGGCGCTCGCGTGAGAGCCGGCGTCGCCCGGGCGTTCGCCTCCGCCTTCTCTTCCGCCTTCTTGGTGGGGCTCGCGGTCTGCGCGGCGGGCTGCGACGCCGGGGAGACGAAGCTGATCGGCGCCGACTATCCGGCGGCGATGTGCAGCGTGCCCGTGACGGCGCCGCCCGCCGGGACCGACGCGTTCTACAAGAAGTACCTGGGCGCGAACGGCATCCCCGTCCAGGCCTCGAGCGCGGTCTCCGACAGGGCCGTGTCCCAGGCGTGCCTCATCGTGGCGCGCATGACGTCGGCGCGCGCCGACGTCCGCGCGCAGCTGATCGCCCAGCAGCAGCGGGTCACGTTGCTCGGCGTGAACGAGGTGACCACCGACGTCCCCGAGTACAGCAACCTCTACACCATCTTCCCGGGCCAGGACTGGGACAGGCTGCGCGGCGTCGGCGCGACGTTGATGATCCCCGTCAGCTCCGCGGGCGAGGAGAACGTGCTCTGCACGGGCCCCGACCCCTTCGCGGGCGAGAACGTGCTGGTGCAGACGTTCGCCACCGCGGTCCTGCTGGGCGTGACCGCCGCCGACGCCAGCTTCGACGCGCGCCTGCAGGCGGCCTACAGCGACGCGATGAACGCCGGCAAGTGGCAGAACACGTTCGCGGCGACCAACCCGATCGAGTACTACGCGGAGGGCGTGCAGGACTGGTTCGACGCGAACCCCGACGTGTCGCCGCCCGACGGCACGCACAACGACGTCAACACGCGCGCCGAGCTGCGCGCCTACGATCCGGCGCTGGCGGCGCTGATCGCCGAGACGATGCTTGACGACGGCTGGCGTCCCCGCTGCCCGTCCAAGTAGGTATCCCGAGTCGTCGTGCAGCCGCCCGCGCTACTCGACGCCCAGGCAGTGGCGGTTGACGAACCGCTTCAGTGTCGAGCCGTTGTGGGCGTCCAGCCACTGCTCGGCGGCGGCGCGCGCGTCCGCCCCGGGGCGCTCGAAGCAGGCGGCGATCACCGCGTACCCGTCCTGAAGGTCGTTGTCGTCCTCCGGGTACTCGCGCCGGTACTGTCCGAGCAGCCGGCGCATACCGGCCACGTCCTTCACCTCCATCGCGTCGTCGAGCGCGCCGATGAGCCGGTTCTCGGCGTAGATGCGCTGGTGCTGGGGGGTGATCGGGTGAGGGTGCGCCGGGCCGGACACCTCGCCGCGCGGCGGGGCGATGGGCAGCCCGTCGCTGGTCACGACGTCTTCATTCGGCGGCCCGGGTGCCGGAGCCCGCCACCGGCGCGCCGCGGGCAGCGCAGGCGGCGCGGTGGGAGCGACCGCGACGGGCGCCTCGGCGCTGGGCTCGCGGTCGACGTCGGCGGGCAGGTGCTCGC
The DNA here is from genome assembly GCA_964546845.1 of uncultured Myxococcales bacterium. Classification (GTDB taxonomy): domain Bacteria; phylum Myxococcota_A; class Polyangia; order Fen-1088; family Fen-1088; genus JADGRB01. The sequence goes on from CAZJMY010000858.1 coordinate 1,687, forward strand.
CGCGCCGGCCACGCGCGGCGGACCAGAACACGCCCAGACCCAGGACCAGGGCCGCGACGAGCAGACATGACCGCCGGCGCGATCCGCCGCCGGCGATCCGGTTCACGCCTGGTTGCACGCCGTCCTACTTGGTGAACGTCCAGGTCACCGTCTGGGTGGAGTTCTTCCAGGCGGTCCGGTGGCAGTAGCCACCGGTGACGGAGGCCGGGCACGTCGAGGTCTTGTAGCGGACCAGGTCGTCGCCCGCGTTGTCGTACGCCTTCGCCGAGACGGTGTGGCTGCCCGCGCCCAGCGCCGACGTGTCGAACGTCGTGCCCGCGTTCGTCGTGGTCGTGCCGTCGACGGTCCAGTCGACGCTGATGACGACCGGATCGATGACGTTCACCTTCAGCACGCCGGGGCTGGTCACCGCGCCCGCCGCCGGCTCCGTCGAGTCGATGGGGTGGATGCGCTTCCAGATGCTCATGACCACCTGCTCGCGCGACACCTGGTTGTAGGCGGTGTTGGCGGTGCAGCTCGCCTGGTTCGCGCTGTTGCAGAAAAGGCTGTTCATCATGGAGTTCGCCGACGGGCGGTACTGGCCCGCGCCGGAGGCGACGTAGCGGCTGCCGTCGAACGTCCCCTGGACGCCGGTCGCGCCGGTGGCGTTGTAGCCCATCCACAGGTCCCACTTGCCGTCGGTGGTCTTCGGATCCGCGCACGAGTTGACCTCGGCGTAGACGGTGCCCGTCGTGCCGCTGCCCATGGTGTTCGGGCCGCAGTTCGCGCCCGTGCAGGTGCCGTACTCGTCGGCGAGCTGGTGGAAGCCATGGCCGCCCTCGTGCAACGTCGCGCCGGGCGCGTCGGTGCCGCCGCCCGAGAACAGCATCGTCGTCGAGCCGGTGTTCCACCAGCTGGACCCGTTCAGCATGACGGCTCGCCAGTCGACGGTCAGGGTCTTGGGGAGCGCGTTGAACGCGGCGTTCACCGCCGTCATGTTGCAGTTCGCGAGCCGGCTCTGATCGTCGCCGCAGCAGCCGAGCGTGCTGGAGCCACAGATCGCCCCGGTGCTGACCAGCTTGATGCCGCAGATGTTCACGAAGTTGCGGTAACGGGAGAGCGGGAACCCGTTGGGGCTGAAGTGACGGACCATGACCTTCGCCAGGTCCTGCTCGAACACGCCGCCGGACGCCAGGTCGGCGGACTGAAAGCCGTCGCCGAGGATGATGTAGTTCACGCGGTTCGACGGCGGGCCGTGGTTTTCGATGGCGTAGCCCTGCGGCCCGCAGTCGAGCGGCGTCCCGGACGTGATGGCCCCGCCCGCGCCGGTGGTCGCGGAGCCGCCGCCGCCGCTGCGGCCTGCGCTGCCCGGGCTCCCCCCCGTGCTGCCGTCGCGTCCGCCGCCGCCCGTGG
>CAZJMY010000859.1:0-2518 GCA_964546845.1 uncultured Myxococcales bacterium
GTTGCAGGCCTGGCAGGTCCCGCAGGCGCTGGTGCTGCAGCAGACGCCGTCCACGCAGTAGTTGTTGGTCAGACAGTCGTCGCTCGACGCGCAGGCCTGGCCCAGGCGTTTCTTGTCGCCGCACAGGTTCACCTTCTGATCGCAGATGGCGGGCGCCTGGCAGTCCGTGTCGGTCGTGCAGGCCGCCTTGCACGCCGTCGCGCCGTTGCAGACGAACGGCGCGCAGGCGATGTTGCTGGCCGGCTGGCAGGTGCCGTTGCCGTCGCAGGTCCGGCCCGAGGTCAACATCGCGGTGCCCGCCGGGCAGGAGGGGGCCGCGCAGGGCGTGCCGCCGGCGTACAGGCGGCAGGCGCCGCTGCCGTTGCAGAGCCCGTCGGTGCCGCAGCTGGCGTTGCCCATGTCGTGGCAGGTCCCTTGCGGATCGCTGGCCCCGAACGGAACGTTCGAGCAGGTGCCCAGCGAGCTCGGCAGCGCGCAGGACTGGCAGGCGCCCTGACAGGCGCTGCCGCAGCAGACCCCCTGGGCGCAGAAGCCCGAGAGACACTCGGCGGCGGCCGCGCAGGCCTGGCCGTCCCCCTTGAGACCGCACGACCCGGTGCTGCTGCAGACGGCGGGCGGCGCGCAGTCGTTGTCCGTGGCGCACGAGTTCTTGCACACGGCGGCGCCGCACTGGTACGGGAAGCAGGGGGTCGCGTTCGGCGTCACGCACTTACCCGCGCCGTCGCAGGCCGAAACGCCCGTGAAGGTCGTCGAGCCCGCCGGGCACGACGACCCCCGGCAGGTCGTCCCCTGCGGGTACAGCTGGCAGGTGCCGTTGCCGTCGCACTTGCCGTTCGTTCCGCACGTGCCGGACCCCTGATCCTGGCAGGTGGCGGTCGGGTCGACGCTGCCAGCCGGCAGGTTCGTGCAGGTCCCCGTGGTGGTGGGCAGCGCGCACGACTGGCACTTGCCGTCGCAGCGCGAGTTGCAGCACACGCCCTGCGAACAGAAGCCCGTGACGCACTCGGCGTCGCTGGAGCACAGCGCCGGCGGCACCTTCAGCCCGCACGAGTTCGACACGCAGCTGTTCGGCGCCTTGCACTGGTCGTTGGTGGCGCAGGTGCTGAAGCACTGGCTTCCGTTGCACACATAGGGCGCGCAGGGATGCGCGTCGCCGGCGACGCACTGGCCCGTGGCGTTGCAGGTCGACGGGAACGTGTAGACGCCCGCGCTGCACTTCTCGTCGTCGCACTGGGTGCCGACGGCGTACCGGGCGCAGCTGCCGGTGCCGTCGCACTTGCCGTTGGTGCCGCAGCTCGCGGCGCCCTGGTCCTTGCACTGGCCGCGCGGGTCGACGTTGTCGGCGGCCACCGTCTGGCAGCGGCCGGGCGAGCCGGGCAGGGCGCACGAGTGACAGGTCCCCGTGCAGGCCGTTTCGCAGCAGACGCCGTCGACGCAGAACCCGGACGCGCACTCCGAGGGGCCGCCGCACGGGAACCCGGGTGGCTTGGGTCCGCAGGTCTTGTTCTGGCAGATCGCGCCGTCGTCGCAGTCGGTGTCGGTCTCGCAGGACTTCGTGCAGGCGCCGCCCGCGCAGCGGAACGGGTGGCAGTTCTGGACGTTGGGCGCGCGGCAGGCGCCCAGGCCATCGCAGGTCCCCGCCGTGTTCAGCCGGTTCCCCGTGCAGCTGGGCATGAGGCACTGCGTGTCGCGCGCGTAGTTGGCGCAACCGCCGACGCCGTCGCAGGTGCCCGTGTGGCCGCAGCTGGCCGCGCCCTGGTCGATGCAGATGGCGCGCGGGTCGGGCTTGCCCATGTCGACGGGCAGGCAGGTGCCGAGGCGCCCCGGCAGGTTGCAGGCCGTGCAGGCGCCGCTGCAGGCGCTGTTGCAGCAGACCTTGTCGACGCAGTGGCCGGAGATGCAGCCGCTGTCCTTGGTGCAGGCCTGGCCGTTCTGGGCCTTGCCGCAGCTCTCGGTCGCGAAGTCGCACGACCCGCCGTTCTGGCACATGGCGGCGCTGTCGCAGCTCTGGTAGCAGGAGCCGGTGGCGGGGTTGCACGTGTACGGCACGCACAGCATCAGCGAGACGCCCGGCTTGCACTGACCGGTGCCGTCGCACGCGAAGGCGCCTACGACCGCGTCGCCGCTGCAGGAACCCTTGATGCAGGTGTTGCCCAGGTACTTGCGGCAGCCGCCGGCGCCGTCGCAGAGCCCATCCAGGCCGCAGCTGGCGGGCGAATCGGCGGGGCAGGCCGCCGCGGTGCGGGGCGGCGCGCCCGCCGGCCGCATCACGCAGGTGCCGACCGAGTTGGGCGCGGAACAGGTCGCGCAGCCGCCGGAACAGGCGGTCGCGCAGCAGATCCCCTCGACGCAATGATCGCTGATGCACTCGGCGTCGCAGCCACAGGCGCTGCCGACGTCGACCTTGGGCCCGACCGCGCCGCACGTCGGCCCCACGTGGTCGGGGCTGCCGCCGTCGGGTCGGGCGCCGCCGCCCCCGCCGCCGCTGGCGCCACCGTGCCCGGCGGCGCCGCCGTCG
>CAZJMY010000860.1:0-1356 GCA_964546845.1 uncultured Myxococcales bacterium
GAAAGCCCGCCTCCAGCAGCGCCAGCTTGACGGAGTAGGTGCCGAGATCGATTCCGCAAACAGTGTGAGCCATGGTGGTTGTCGCTATTCCTCGCGCCAGTACTGCAGAGCGCCCGCCGCCTTCTCGGACGCCGCGTTCAAGGTCAGCCCGTTCTCGATGATTCGGCCGGTGTCGACGATGGTCGTGATCTTCTTCTTCACGCGCCCCGAGGTCCCCGTCGACGTCACGCGGTAGACGCGGGCGGGCCCGACGTACGCCAGGTTCCCCAGCTGGCCGGCGTCGATCTGGATCGGCCGCATCCCCTGGAACATCCGGTAGCGCGGATCGTCCGGCAGCACGGCGGTCTGCGGGTTGGCCAGCAGGCTGGTGATCGTGTTGAGGCTGTCGAAGCCCGCCGTCGACGCGCGGTCGCACAGGATGCTCGCCAGCGGATAAAGAACGTTGTCGTCGAAGACCGTCGGGTCGCTGGGGGGCTTGGCCGGATCCGGCGTCGCCGCCGCGCGGATCACCCCCATCACCAGCGGCGTGCAGTCCCCCGTCTCCTTGTTGCTGATGGCCCCCAGGTTGACCTTGCAGTTGGGATCCGACGCGTAGACCGTCAGATAGGGAGCGAACGCCTCCATGAACCCGTCCGACACGCCGCGGACCATCTTGATCTCCTCCAGCGTGTCGTAGCTGTTGTCGTGCGCCCGGTACTTGTCGGCGTGCGCGTCGTACCGGTAGTCCTCGGAGTTGGACGAGCCCCCCTCGGGCGTGAACATCTGCTCGTCGCCGTCGGCCCAGTCGATGATCGCGCGCGCCACGTCGGCGCGGGTCGCGAAGTTCCCGGTGGTGTCCGCCTCCGAGAACAGCTTGTCGAAGCGCCTCGACGACATCAGCCCCATCAGCAGCCGGTAGACGATCAGCTGCTTGCCGCGGTCCGACGCGACGCCCGAGCCGCAGTTGATGTCGATCTTGCCGTCCTCGGCCGTGATCTGGGCGTCGAACGTGCCCGACTTCAGCCCCAGCCCGGTGATCTTGCTGGTGTCGAGGCCGATGAGGCTGCCGAGGCCCGCGACCTCCTCCTTCGAGCCGCTGAAGAAGCCCATCAACATGCTCGCGTAGTCGGTGACCCGGATGCTGAACCCCAGCGACGGCGCCGCCGACTGGGTGTTGCCGGCAGCGCCGGTGCTGCCGCCCGTGCCGTTGGACCCGGCGCCCGTCGCCTGGGCCAACATCTTCTGCAGCTGGTTCATGATCGGATCGATGTACTGCTGCTGGATCTTGATCAGCAGGCGCGCCAGGTTGACCGACGACCGCGCCAGGTAGTGCGCGCGCAGCTCTTCGCGCGCGTTGGCCGCCTGCGCGGAGTCCAC
>CAZJMY010000861.1:0-3030 GCA_964546845.1 uncultured Myxococcales bacterium
TGCAGGCATGTAACGAGGGGTTCTCGTCGCCGTGCTCGAACCTTGGATCATCGAACAGATCCGACGCCGGGAAGAGGAAGAAAGGCGCCGCCAGGAGCGCCCGCGCCTCGAGATCCCCATGCGTGACGAGCGGCATCGCCCCGAGCCCGAGGAAGAGGCCGAGGAAGAGGATCCCGATGCCCCGCAGCGCGGCGTCGTGATCATCGAGATGTAACGCCAAACGCACTTTTTTGGACGGATCGCCCCGCTGACTTTAGAAAGGGGCATGCAGAACGACGAGGTGGTGGCGGCGGGCGAGCAGCTGGACGTGCTCGACGAGGCGCTGGGGCGGGCCGGCCGCTCGAAGGTGCCGCAGGCGGTGACGGTGGTCGGGGTCCGCGGGGCGGGGAAGTCGCGGCTGATCGACGAGTGGATCGCCTCGCACGAGGTGCACGCGATCCGGTTCCAGCGGGCGTCGGCGGCGGCGCCGAGCCCGGATCGGGCGCCTTCGCCGCCCGCCGCCGTGATCGCGCGGCTGCTGCAAAGTCGTTTCGGGCTCGGCGAGCTGCCGGCGGACGAGGCGCTCGTGAAGCTGCGGGCCGGCCTTCAGGAGATTTTCGGCGACCGCCGGATCTCCGAGGTCGCGGCGCTGCTGGGGCGCTACCTGGGCGTCGACAGCGCCGAGAGCCCTCTCGGCACGGTGCTGTCCGGGCGGCCGGAGCAGGGCGCCGGGCTGGCGCACGCCGTCCTGGCGCGCGTCCTCGAGCTGGACGCGGCCCGGGGGACGCTGGCGATCGTCATCGAAGACCTCCAGCACGCCGACGACGAGTCGCTCGACGAGCTGGATCGGCTGAGCGCCGAGCTGGCCGACGCGCCCCTCCTGCTGGTCGCAACCGCGCGGCCCGAGCTTCTGGTGCGGCGGCCGGGGTGGGGCCAGGGACGGGCCGGCCACGTGCGCCTCGATCTGCCGGCGCCGCCGACCGATCAGGAGCGCACGCGCGACGAAGCGGCGCACGCGCGCATGACCGCCCTGTCGGCGGCCGAACGCGACGTGCTGGCGCGGGCGTCCGTCTTCGGCGCGGAGTTCTGGACGGGTGGGGTCGTGGCACTGGGACGCCTGGACGCGGCTCCGCCCGACGAGGCTGCCGTGTTCGCGCCCGATCCGACGATCGTCGAGGTGCATCGCATCCTCGAGGGGCTGCGCGAGCGGGGCTTCGTGGATCGGCTGCAGAAGTCGTCCATTCCCGAGGAGACGGCCTGGTCCTTCTGCCGGCCGGTGGAGCGGCAGCTGCTGAATGGGGATGCGCCCGCGGGCGAAGCCCGGCGGCGTCGTGCGTTCGCCGCGCAATGGCTGGAGAGCCGGGGCGGGCCGGCGCGCGAGCAGCGGCTGGAGGCCCTGGCACGCCTCTACGAAGACCCCGGCGACCGCCGGCGCGCCGCCTACTGCCTGGTGACGGCCGGCGGGGTCGCGCGCGACCGGCTGCTGCTCGATCGGGCGCACGCGCTGTACCTGGCCGGGGTCGGCCTGCTGGAGCTGGACGACGCGGTCACGAAGATGGACGCCCTCTACGCGGCGGCGGACGTGGCGGCCCGGCTCGGGCGGACGCGTGAGGCGGTGGGGCTGTTTCAGGAGATGTTGCTGCTGGCGTGGCGACTGGACCTGCCGGCGAAGGGCGGGGCGGCCCACGGCCGCATCGGGCGCCTGCTGAGCACGCTGGGCGACAACGGCGGCGCGCTGGCCCACCTCGAGCTCGCACAGACGTTGTTCGAGGTGGCCGGAGACGGGCCGGGGATCGCGGCGGCGCTGGACGACAGCGGGCGGATTCTGTTCTTGATGGGCGAGCCGGAGCGCTCGCTGGAACGCCACCGGGCCGCCGTCGCGCTGCGCGAGCAGCTGGGCGACGATCGCGGGCGCGCGCTCACGTTGTCCCGCCTGGGCCAGGTGCTGCGGCAGACCGGGTCGCTGGCCGCGGCGGGCGAGCACTTCCGCGCGGCGCTGGAGCTGCGCCGTCGCGTGGGCGATCGCGCCGGCGTCGTCGCGTCGTTGCTGGACCTGGGCGCGCTGGAACGCGACCTCGGGCGGGGGCCGGAGGCCCTGCGCCTGCTGTCGGAGGGGCGCGAGCTGGCCCGGGCGGCGGGCGAGCGCCTTCAGGAGTGCAGCCTGTCGATCGAGATGGGCGATTGTCACCTGGCCGTCGGCGAGCCTCGCGCGGCGCTGGCCGAGCATCAGGCGGCCCGCGAGATTGCCCGCCACTTCGGGGCGCGGGCGCTGCTGTCGGAAGCGACGCGGGGGATCGCCGAGGCGGAGCTGGCGCTGGGCGAGGGCGAGCGCGCACGCGCGACGGCCCGCACCGCACTGGACATCGCCGAGCGCACCGGCGCCCCGCCTCTGGCGGGTGCCGCGCTCCGCGTCGCCGCCGCCGCCGCGGGTTCGGCGTCGAGCGACGCGGAGCAGGGCGGCGCTCGCCAGATGTTCGACCGCGCCGTCCAAATCCTCACCAGCTCCGGCGCCGAGCTCGAGCTCGCCCGCACGCTGGACGCCTACGCCACGTTCGAACAACACTCCGGGCGCGCCGACACCGCCACCGAGCTCCGCCACCAAGCCCACCTCATCCGCCGCCGCACCACCCCCGCGCCTTCCCCGGCTACGCTGTAGACACACCGCAAGTCGAGCGCGACCGAGTCGGCCTGCTCCTACCGAGCGCGACCAAGTGGGGCTGCCACGGGGGGCGGGTATGGCGCCGGTCCCCATACGCGCCTCCCTCGCGCGCCCCTTCCGACTTCTCATTGAGCCCTACCGAGCCTCCAACGTCCCAATGAAGGTGCTGATGACCATGACTGGACCGCGGGTGGACGTTTCACGAGGAGAGGGCGGCCATGGGCGTTCAATGAGCTTGGTGCGTCCTCCGGCGTTCAATGCGCTGAGGGCGGCCCCGGGGCGTTCAATGACAGGTCGGGAGGGGCGCGCGAGGGGGGGGGGGGGGGGGGGGGGGGGGGCACGCCGCGCCCCCCCCCCCCCCCCCCCCGCGCGCCGCCCCCCCCCCCCCCGGC
>CAZJMY010000862.1:0-1026 GCA_964546845.1 uncultured Myxococcales bacterium
GAACGCCTACAGCGACGAGTGCGACCGCTGCGGCCACCAGCACGACCCGACGGAGCTCATCAACCCGAAGAGCGTCCTGTCCGACACCACGCCCGAGATGCGCGACACCGTCCACTGGTTTCTGGACATGTGGAAGGTGTCGGAGGTGCTGCGCGTCTGGATCGAAGGCAAGGCCAAGAAGAAGGCGTGGCGCCCCTCGGTCATCGCCGACACCCTGGAGAAGGTGCTGCCGTCGCTGCGCTTCGACGGCGAGCACGAGGAGCAATACAAGTCCCTCAAGGCCACGCTCCCCGCCCACAAGAGCAAGTACGCCCCGGGCAAGAAGGTGGTGCTGCAATTCGGCGACAAGGCCGCGCTGGAACAGGGGAGGGCGGCGCTGGCGGCCGCCGGCATCCCGTCGACCATCGCCAACGAGTGGGCGCACCGCTCGATCACCCGCGACATCGCCTGGGGCGTGCCGGTGCCGCCCATTGATCCCGACCTGGCCGGCAAGACCCTGTACGTGTGGCCCGACTCGCTGATCGCGCCGATCGCGTTCTCGAAGGTGGCGCTGGCCAAGAAGGGCCTGGACCCCGAAACGTACGCCCAGTACTGGCGGGACCCAGAAGCCCGGGTGACGCAGTTCCTGGGCCAGGACAACGTGTTCTTCTACGTGCTGATGCAGGGCGCGATGTGGCTGGGCACGCAGGACGACCCGCTGCGCATGCCCGTCCCCGGCGAGCTGCAGCTGACCGACATCGTGAGCGCGTTTCACCTGATGGTGTCCGGCGAAAAGATGAGCAAGAGCCGCGGCAACTTCTACAGCGGCGACCAGCTGCTGGACGAAAAAGGCTACACCCCCGACCAGGTCCGCTACTACCTGGCCCTGCTCGGCCTATCCGAGAAACCCTCCGACTTCGACTTCACCAAGCTCGACGAACGCAACCGCTTCCTGGCCGGCCCCCTCAACGCCGCCTTCGAACGCCCCATCTCCGCCGCCCACTCCAAGTTCTCCGGCCGCGTCCCCGACGGCGTCCTGGTCGACGG
>CAZJMY010000863.1:0-4727 GCA_964546845.1 uncultured Myxococcales bacterium
GCCGCCGGTCCCGCCCGTCCCGCTGCTGCTGGGGCCGCCGTCGGCGCTGCACGACGCGGCGGCCCCGGCGACGAAGTCGGCGCTGCACGCGGTGCCGCCCACCGAGATCGTCAACGAGCCGGTCGTCGGGTAGGCGGCCGCCACGCCGGCGGCGTCGGTCGCCGCGATCGCGTACTGGTGGCATCCGGCCGCCAGCGGCGCCGTCGCCTTGTAGGTCGCGTTCAGCGTGTCGGTCCCCAGCTCGTGCGTCATGGCGACGCAGGCGCCGTCCAGCACGACGTTCAGCGACGCCGGCGCGCCGTGCGCCGGATCGGCCCACGTCGCGTAGAACGTGTACGTCCCGGCGTTGCCGCTGGCCGGGCTCACCGCCGCCGTCGGGATCTTGGGGATCGCCGCGCCCGTGATGTTGCCGGAGTCCGACACGTCGAACGTCGAGAAGCAGGCCGGCATGCCGCTGGCGTGGCCGTACCCCATGGTGTTCGACGTGACGCCCTGGTCGGTCAGGTTGCGGCGATGTCCGTCGCTGCCGGCCGCCTCGTTCATCCAGCCGTTCACGGTCGCGATCGGATCGGCGTAGCCGGCCGCCGCGACCTCGCCGCTGAACTTCACGTTGGTCCCCGCCACGAAGTACCCGAGGCGCGTCGCGATGGGCGTGCCGCACCCGTTGCTGGTGGCGGCGACCTTCGCGCACGTCATGCACGCGCTGCCGACGGGCGTGGCGCAGGCGCAGCTGGGGTCGCCGTTGCAGCCGCTGGTGGCCACGTCGGTCTTGAGCGGGCACGGCGAGTCGTGCATCAGCGTCACGTCGCTGAGCCGCAGGTTCATGGCGTGAAACCGCGACGACTGGTTGAGGGGCAGGCTCCAGATCACCGGCGGCCGCGCCGGATAGCTGGCGGAGCTGGCGCCCTTCACCGCTTCCGGATCGGACCGCGCGCGATTGATCGCCATCAGCCCCAGGCGCTCGATCGCCGACGGGAACCCGTTCGTCGGCTCACCGATGGCGCCGGTCCGCTCGGACAGGGGCTGGTCGGCGTCCAGGCACCCCGCGCCGGAAGCAGCCAGGAGCACCAAGACAGCCAGGCGGCGCATCTCGCTACGATAACGCCGACCCCGCCGTCGACCAACGCCGTTCTGTTCGGCTGTTTTAGGGGCGCGGCCACGGCGACTTCGGAGTAACATTCGCCCCATGCGGAGCGTTGGCGTCGGCCTGATCGTCACCGCCTTGGTCGCTGCCGCCGGGTTCCTGCTGGTGCCCCAGCTCATCGTGGCCGCGCCTCAGGAACCGGTGATGGGGTTCGTGCAGAAGATCTTCTATTTCCACGTTCCATGCGCGTCCCTGCTGTTCCTGTCGACGTTCGCCTGCGCCGCGGGCAGCATCGCCTTCCTGTTCAAGGGGTCGGAGGCGGGCGATCGGCTCGCCGTCTCCTCGGCGGAGCTGGCGGTGCTGTTCGGCGCCTGCGTCCTGGTGACGGGGCCGCTTTGGGGGCGCAAGGCCTGGGGCGTCTGGTGGCAGTGGGACGCGCGCCTCACCAGCTCGCTGCTGCTGGTGCTGATGATGGTGGCTTACCTGCTGGCGCGGCGCTACGCGGGGCCGGCGGGGCGCAAGCTGTCGGCGGCGCTGGCGCTGTTCGCCGCGATCGACGTGCCGCTGGTGTACAAGAGCGTCGACATCTGGCGCACGGTCCACCCCCGGACGACGGTGGTCCCGACGCTGGACCCCCGCATGCGCCCGGCGTTCTGGAGCTCGTTCGCGCTGATGATCGTCATCTGGTCGCTGCTGCTGGCGGTCCGCCTGCGGCTCGAGCGGGCGCGGGCCGACCTGGCGGTGCTGCGCCTGGACACCGAGGACCTGCTGGAGAGCGCGGCGTGAGGCGGCTCTGGGCGGCCTGGGTGGCCCTGCTTGCGGCGCTGGCGCCGGCTGTCGCGCGCGCGCAGGAGTTCGTCAAGGTCGACGGGGCGGCGCGCGAGGAGCTTCCCGCGGGGCGGTTCGTGGCCGCCGCCTACGCGTTCATCTGGATCGCAGTGCTGGCCTACGTGGTGGTCCTGGCCCGCGGCCTCGCCCGCGTGCGCAAGGACGCCGACGACCTGCGCGCCAAGGTGGATCAGGCGTCGCGCGGCGCCGGATCCCCCCCCCGGGTCTGATGCTGGCGCTGGCCATCGGGCTGCCGCCCTCGTCGCACTTCATCTACATCCCCATCGTGTTCATCCTGGGCATCGTGCTGGGGTTCATGATGGGGGCCAAGGCGACCCGCGACGCGATCGCGCTGGAGGCCCGCAAGGCCGCCGAGCGGGAAGAGCGCCGGGCGCGCCGGCAGGCGGCGGCCGCTTCGACCGAACCGCCCAAATGACGTTATCCTGAGGGCATGCCCAACTTCGAGCTGTCGGACGAGGAGAAGCAGCTCAGCGAGACGGCGCGGGAGTTCACGCGCAACGAGATCATCCCGGTCGCCGGCGCGCTGGACGAGCACGGCACCTTCCCGGACGCGATCTGCAGGAAGGCCTGGGAGACCGGCCTCATGAACTGCGAGATCCCCGAGGCTTACGGCGGGCTGGGTCTGTCGTGCTTCGCGCACTGCCTGCTGCACGAGGAGATCTCGTACGGGTGCACCGGCGTCAACACGACGATGGCCGGGAACATGCTGGGCGCCATGCCCGTGATCATCGCCGGCACCGACGCCCAGAAGAAGCGCCTCTTCGGGGCGCTTCTGGCCGAACCGATCTTCGCCGCCTACTGCTGCTCGGAGCCGGACGCCGGCTCCGACGTGGCGGGTATGAAGACGAAGTTCACGAGGGTCGGCGACGAGTACGTCATCACCGGACAGAAGCGCTGGATCACGAACGGCGGCGTGGCCAGCTTCTACACGGTGTTCGCGCGGGAGGAGGGGACGAGCCGGCACAAGGGGATCACCTGCTTCCTCATCGCGCGCGACACGCCCGGGCTGTCGGTCGGCAAGAAAGAGAACAAGATGGGGCAGCGCTGCTCGAACACGACCGACGTGATCTTCGAGGAGGTCAAGGTCGGCGCCGACGCGGTGGTCGGCGGCGTGGGCGAGGGGTTCAAGGTCGCCATGCGCACCTTCGACCGGACGCGCCCCTGGATCGGCGCGGCGGCGGCCGGGATCATCCGCCGCGCGCTGGACGAATCGCGCAAGTACGCGCTGGAGCGAAAGACGTTCGGGGTGCCGATCGCGCAGCACCAGGCGGTGCAGTTCATGCTGGCCGAGATGGCGATCGCCCACGAGGCGACGCGCCTCCTGTGTCACAAGGCGGCCGCCAACATCGACGCCGGCCGCGCCGACAGCATCGTCTCCAGCTACGCGAAGGCCTACGGCGCCGACGCCGCCATGAAGGCGAGCACCGACGCCGTCCAGATCTTCGGCGGGTACGGCTACACCAAGGAGTACCCGGTCGAGAAGCTGATGCGCGACGCGAAGCTGCTGCAGATCTACGAGGGGACCAGCCAGATCCAGCGCATGGTCATCGCGCGCCAGGTGCTGAGCTCGGCCAGCTGAACGGGGTGATCGCCGCTCACCACCACTGCGACTGGCAGTCCCAGACGAACCAGCCGCTGGACGCCTGGTAGTAGCCCGGCTTGTACACACACATGCAGTATTTGCCCGCGCCGTCGGTCGCCCAGGACCACTGACTCGTGCAGGGGTCGTTATTGCTGACCGTCATCGTCGCGCTGTCGGCGTTCGCCGACGCGAAGTGGGCGGCCGTCGCGGCGTCGGAAGGCAGCAGGCAGGGGCCGTTGCTGGCGTAGTTTCCGCTGGCGGCGTCGCAGGTGACCGCCTTGAAGCCGTAGCCGCCGGGCGCGCACGTCTTGAGGCACGAGGCGAAGCCCGTCACGCAGGCCGTCGCCGTGCTGCCCGTCTTGATCGAGTTCGGCCCCGGGCACAGCACGTCGGTCGCCGCAGCGCCGCTGCCGACGTCGTCCAGAAGCCCGTGCGTGTCCGTGCCGCTGTAGCTGCAGTTGGCGCTGGGGCCTTCGTTGGTGCCGTTCGCGCCGGTGGTGGTCTCGGTCTCCGAGCCGGGTTTGTAGGTCCGGCACAGGCTGGGCGTCCGGTACGCGCAGATGTTCGACAGCGTCGCGTGGTCGTTGGTGCTGACGCCCGCCACCTCGCTGGCGCCGACGGCGACGACGTTGCTGATCTTCACGGTCCGCTTGTCCGAGCTGCTGCAGCCCTGACCGCATGAGCGATACAGCTTGCCGGCCGTCTCGACGTAGACGTGATCGATGACCACGGTGCTGCCGTCGCCGTTGTGCTGGATGGTCTTGTCGCGCGCGCCCTTGAACCCGCTGTTGGTGATGGTCGCCGTCTTGCCGGAGCCGCCCAGCATCGTGATCGCATCGTCGCAGATGTACGGGAACCAGACGTTGTCGATCGTGCAGGTCCCCAGGCAGTGGATGCCGTCACCGATGTGCCCGCCGAAGACGATGTTCTTCACGGTGCCGCCGTCGGCGATCTCGATGATCGCGTGCGTGCTGCCCTGGTCCCCCTTCGTGCAGTCGTTCATGTCGCCGTCGTGCAGCGCCATCTTGCCGTCGTAGACGCCCGTGACGGTCTTGGTCCCCGAGATGCTGACCGGGGTGCCGGTGGCGGTCGGCCACGTCGGGATGGTGCAGGTCGCGGACTGGTGAACGGCGGCGCCCGACCCGCCGGCTGGCCCTCCGCCGGGGCTGCCGGCGCGCCCCCCCGTCGCCGTCGCGGCGCCGCCGGTCCCGC
>CAZJMY010000864.1:0-2132 GCA_964546845.1 uncultured Myxococcales bacterium
CGAGCCGCCCCCACCACCGCCGCCGCCCCCGGCGCCGCCTCCGGCGCCGGCGCCTGTGGCAGCTGCGCCTCCCGCCCCGCCGGGACCCACGGTGGCGGATGCTTCGTCCCCGCAACCGGCGGAGCAAGCTCCCCCCGCGCCCCCCGCGCCGCCTCCGCCGCCCGGCGAGCCGCCGCCCGGGCAGTGAACGCCCGCTACAGGCTGTAGCGGCGGACCTTGTCACAGAACGTCGACCGCGCGACGGCCAGCGCCCGCGCGGCCCGGCGGCGGCTCCCCGCGTTGCGCCGCAGCGCCCACGAAAACACCTCCCGCTCGATCTCGTCGAAGGTCCGCCCGTCGAGGCGGATCGCGTCGTCGACCACCGGCGCGGCGCCGGGGGGCGCCTCGCCGGTGGGGGGCTCGGTCTCGGCCAGACGGAAGGCGGCGGTCGCGGGCAACTCCAGCGCGTCCGCCGTGATTCGCCCCTCGGGCCGCCCCCGCGTCAAGATGGCCGCCCGGCGAACGACGTTGCGCAGCTCGCGGACGTTGCCCGGCCAGTCGGCGGCCACCAGCGCCGCCAGGGCCTCCGGTTCCAGCACGCGCGCGCCCACCTCGGGCGCGATCTCTTCCAGGAAGCGCAGCGCCAGCCGGGGGATGTCGCTGCGCCTTTCTCGCAGCGGCGGCAGCCGCAGGCAGATCCCGGCCAGCCGGTAGTAGAGGTCCGGGCGAAACATCCGGCGCGAAACCTCGCCCTCCAGGTTTCGCAGCGTCATGGCGACGATGCGCGCGCGGACCACGACCTCGCCCGTGCCGCCCACCCGCCGGAGCCGGCCCGACTCCAGGACCCGCAGCAACTTGGGCTGAAGATCCAGCGGCAGCTCCCCGATCTCGTCGAGCACCAGCGTCCCCGCCGACGCCTCCTCGAACCAGCCCGCCCGCCGCGCGCCGGCCCCCGTGAACGAGCCACGTTCGTGCCCGAACAGCTCACTCTCGGCCAGCTCGCGCGGAAGGGCGCCGCAGTTGACGGCGACGAAGGGTCCGCCCGGGTTCGGCCCCAGCGCGTGAAGCGCCCGCGCCAGCAGCTCTTTCCCGGTGCCACTCTCCCCCATGACCAGCACCGGCGTCGTCGTGGGCGCCACCAGCGCCGCCCGCGCCAGCATCTGCCGCAGCGCCGGATCGTCGCCGATGATCCCCTCGAACGCGTCTCGCCTGTCCTCACCCGACATGCGCCAGTTGTCGGCGCGCGCGTCCCCGCGGTTGCGCGTTACGAACCGAAGCCGACCCAGGCCTCGCCGCGCTCGCCGATCTCCTTCTTCCAGATGGGCGCGCGCTCTTTGATCCGGTCGATGGCGGCGCGGCACGCCTCGAACGCCGGCGCCCGGTGCGGTGCCGCGACGGCGATCGCGACGGCGGTCTCGCCGACGGCCAGGTTGCCCACGCGGTGGTGGATCGCGACGCGCGTCCCCGGCCAGGTCCGCTCGATCTCCTGGGCGATGTCGGCCAGGACCGTCTCGGCCATCTCGATGTACGCCTCGTATTCCAATCGGATGACGTCGTCCAGGTGGTGGCCGCGGCGGCGGACCACGCCCGCGAACGTGACCACCGCGCCCGCGTCGATGCCGCCGACCGCTTCGACCGTCGCGCCGACGTCGATGCCCTCGGCCGTCATGCGAATGGCCCCGGGAGCGGGGAAGGCCCCGCCCGCGACGGGCGGCAACAGAGCCAGCTCGTCTCCGTCGCCCAGCGGGTGCTCGTCGGGAGCCCACGTTCGATTGACGGCGGTCAGCACGCGGGGCAGCAACGACGCGATGCCCGGGTGGCGGCCCGCGATCGCCGCGCGCGCGTCGGCGACGGTAGCTCCCTTCGGCAGCTCGACCGCCTCGTGGTCGAGCTTCAATCGCTCGCGCACGATTGCGAAATAGAGAACCTCGATCCGCATGGGCAGCAACCTTAAGCTCAAGACAATGCGAACGGGACAGGTGATTCCGCGAAAAATCCCGGAAATCTCGCGGGCCCGGTATCAGTTATTCACAGGTAAAGTCAAATAACGGCGCACATGTAGCTATTTTGCGTGTGTGCATTGCTGTTGATAGTCTTTTGCCGCTCGAACCGAGGGAGCATGCTTAACGCGAGGCCCACTTGAAGCGTCCCCC
>CAZJMY010000865.1:0-5048 GCA_964546845.1 uncultured Myxococcales bacterium
CGGCCGCCGCCGCTGGAGACAACGGCCACCTCCGCGCCGGAGTCCGCCCCCGTTCGCGACGAGAGCGACCTGCCGGCCCGCTGGGCGATGGAGGCCGCCCTGACCGCCGGGTACGAGAACGGGACCGATCTCGACGACGCGCTCGGGGGCACGCTGGCCGTTCGCCGCTACCTGCTCACCAACCTGACCGTTCGCGCCGGCGCCGCCGTCCGGCTGACCCAGCGCGACCAGCCGGACATCAACGGCCTCGCGCTCATCGGCTCCCTCGGGGCGGGGTGGTCCAGCCGGCGCTTCGGCCCGGGCAGCCGCCTGGCCGCGGGCGCGCGCGCCGACCTGCTGGCGCAGCACCAGTCCGTGCGCGTGTCCGACCGGATGCTCAGCGGCGACCGGTCCTATTCATCCCTGGGCGCCGACGCGCTCGGCGAGCTGGGCCTGGCGCTGGCGCGGGACACCATGATCTTGCTGGCCGCCGGCGTGGAAGAGATGTTCACGGAGGCTGACGTGGTGGTGGCCGGGCACGTTGACGCCACGTTTCACCACACCCGGCTCGTGCTGCAGCTCGGCGTTTTATCCCGCTTCTGACTGCCTGCCGGCGAGTCCCTCGCGGTACCCTCAGAGGGACGGCTCGAAATGGCTCTTCCTCGTTCCTCAGGTCCCGCCTTGACGGTGGTGGCCGGCTCCGGGCCGTCCGCCGGGGAACGCCGTCCGACCCAGAGCGACGACGCCATCCTGGCGGCCGTCCGGCGCGGCGACCCGGCCGTGGCGGCCGATTTCTACTGGCGGATCAAGCCGGTCGTCGAGCGCACCGTGCGCCGTCTGTTCGGCAGGGCCGATTGCGACGGAGAAGACGTCGTCCAGATCGCGCTGGTCCAGATCATCGAGTCGCTTCCCAGCTACCGCGGTGAGTGCCCGCTGGACGCCTGGGTCTCCGCCGTCGCCGCCAACGTCGTCTACAAGTACATCCGTCGCCGCCGCCTGGAGCGGCGCATCTTCGAGGGCGCGCTGGACAGCCCCGAGCCGGCCGCGCCGTCGGCGACCGCGGGCGTGCACCGCATGCAGGTGCGCGACGCCACCCGCCGCGTGTCCGAGCACCTCGTCGCGATGCGCCCCGAGCGATCGTGGGCCTTTCTCCTGCACGACGTGTGCGGCTACTCGCTGGATGAAATCGCGCACATCTGCGGCGTCTCGGTCGCGGCGGCGCAAAGCCGCCTGGTTCGCGGGCGCCGCGACCTGCACGATCGCATCGGCGCGGATCCGTCTTTGGCCGAGGTTCTGGAACGGGGGGAGGCGTGAGCGAGGATCGTTACGCGGCACGTGCCGCACGGTTGTTGAAGCAGGCGCGGAGCCGGATCGCGCCGCAGCGGACAGCGCCGCCCGACGAGGCGATCGCGGCGCTGGCCGACACGATCCGGCGCGTCGGCGTCCGGCGGCGCCGCCGGCGCGGCCTGCTGGTCGGCGCGGCGGCAAGCGGTCTCGCGGCGGCCGCCGCGGTGCTGGTGCTGCGCGGCGGAGCTCCGGTGCCGGTGGCGCAGGTGGCGGGGGTGCCCGCTCCGGTGGCGCCCCCCGTTTCCGCGCCGGCCGACAGAGGTTTCGTGTTCGGTCGACCCGACGGCGCCAGCTTGACGCGACCGGGACAGGCGCCGCGCGCGCTCGCCGCCGGCGAGGCGTGGCGGGCGGGCGATCGGCTGCGGGCCGCCGGCGGCCCGCTGGCGCTCACCCCCGGTGACGGCACCAGCCTCGCCGTGGCCAGCGGGTCCGAGCTGCACCTGCTGCGCGCCGACGCCGAGCGCTGGTTGCGGCTGGCGTCCGGCGCCGTCTCGGTCCACGTCTCCAAGCTGAAGGCCGGGGAGCGCTTCGTCCTGGTGACGCCCGACGCCGAGGTCGAGGTGCGCGGAACCCGGTTCAAGGTGGACGTCGTCCCGGCTGCCGCCGAATGTGGCGGCGGGACCGTCACTCGCGTGGCCGTCGAGGAGGGTCTGGTGGAGGTTCGGACGGCGACCGGCGATGCGCGCGTGCCTGCAGGCGCCCACTGGCCGGCCGGGTGCGAGGGGGACGCGCCGCCGCCCGCGCGCGCGCCGCACGCCCGCATGCACGCCGTCGCCGCGCGCGCGTCTCGCGTCACGAGCGCGGCGCCTCGTTCGGCGGAGTCGACGCTCGCGACCGAGAACGACCTCTTCGCGTCCGCGTTGCGCGCCGAGCGCGACGGCGACCCGCGCGAGGCGGTCGAGCTGCTGGACCTGTTGCTGAAGCGATTCCCGCGCAGCCCGTTGCACGGCAGCGCCGCCGCGGCGCGCGAGCGGCTCGCCTCGTCTTCGCCGCCGCCATGACCAGACCGGCGGCCCTCGTCCTGCTGGCCGCGTTCCAGCTGTCCGCCTGCCGCGTGAGCCTGACGTTCGATCCCCCGGACGCCGCGCGCGCGCCGGACGCGGCGCACACGGCGGACGCGGCGCAACGACCGGACGCGGGAGATGCCGCGCGCGGCTGCGCGACCGACCACGACTGTCCGCTTGCGACGCTCCATTGCGACCCCCTGTCCGGCCAGTGCCTGGCGTGCGTCCGGGACGGCGACTGCGCGTCGGCGTCGCGCCCGGTCTGCGACGCCGCGTTGCACATCTGCATCCAGTGCGGCGCCGACCAGGACTGTGGCGGCGGGGCGGCGGGCTGGCGGTGCGTGAAGACCACGCGCTCGTGCGTGCGCACGTGCGCGTCGGGCGCCGACTGCGCGCCGGCCGGGAGCTGGTGCGACGAGGGGCTGTGCGCGCAGTGCGACGACGACCACGAGTGCACCGGCGCGCGCGTCCACTGCGACCTGGCCACGCGTCAATGCGCCAGCTGCGTCGTCGATGCGCAGTGCACCGCGGCGGCCGCGCCCCACTGCGACAGGACCAGCGGGCAGTGTGTCGGCTGTCTGACGACGGCGGATTGCGCCAGCGGCCTCTGCGATCCGGCGACCTGGACCTGCAAGACCTCGCCGCCCTGAGCGCGGGTCGACCTGTCAAGAGTTGCCCCCTGCCTGCTTTCCGGCGGGTGTGGGTACCTCCCGGGCAATGTCCCCCAAACCGACGAACCTGAAGGGTGGCGGGCGAAAGCTCGCCATGGGATTGGCAGTCTCCGGCCTGGCCGTTCTGCTGGCCCAGGGCGGCTGCGCCGAGAGCACGCCGATCGACTACGTGCTGGTCCCGGACGGCGGCACCGGCTCGAACACCGGCACGGGCGGCGGGACGAGCGCCAGCGGCGGCTCGCAGGGGACGGGTGGGAACACGGGCACGACGGGCAGCGGCGGGAGCCCGGCGACCGGGGGCAGCCCCGGCACCGGCGGAGGGACGGGCGGAGGCTCCGCCACGGGCGGGGGCAACGGAACGGGCGGCGTGATCGGAACGGGCGGCAACCCGGGGACGACGGGCAGCGGCGGGACGACCGGGACGGGCGGGCGGGCCACGGGCGGCAACCCGGGGACGACGGGCAGCGGCGGGATGACGGGGACCGGCGGAACGACGGGGACGGGCGGCGCGCGCGCGACCGGCGGCGCAGGGGGATCGGCGGCGCCGACGTTCACTCAGGTCTATCAGACGATCCTCTCGGTCTCGTGCACGGGAAGCCAGTGTCACAGCCCGGGATCGCAGGGCGGTGTGAGCTTCTCGTCGCAGTCGACGGCGTATTCGTCCGTCAAGGGCCGCGTGGTCGCCGGGAACGCCTCCGGCTCCAGCCTCTACACGCTGGTGAACGGCGGGCGCATGCCGCCGGGCAACAAGCTGCCGGCCGCGCAGATCTCGCTGCTCGCCGCCTGGATCAACGCCGGGGCGCTGAACAACTGATCTCGCGACGGTGTCCCCGGCGCCGCTACTGCAGCGTCGGGGTCGTCCAGTCGATCGCCGCCTGGAAGTTCAGATCGAAGCCGCTCTTGGGCGGCTTGATCGCGATGTCGGTGCTGCCGGTTCCCCCCTTGAGGAAACGGTTCACGAAGGCGGCGACGCTGTTCATCTGGGTCGTCGGGGGCGCGCAGTGTCCGTGCCCGGACGTGAAGTCGTAGCCGATGTGGTCCGGAACGCCCAGCGCCTTGAAGACCTCGATGGCGGCCATCGTCGACTTGTATCCGGACTCATCGCCCAGCCAGTCGTAGTCGTCGTTGCCCAGGATGATGACGGGGCGGGGCGCGACCAGCGCGATCAGCTCGTGGTGATCGTGCGGCAGCCTGTACGGGTTCAGGCTCTTCATGCTGGTCATGAACCAGGCATAGTTGGTGTTGTCGATCTTCTCGACCTGCACGCCGCTGCGATCCGTGTACGCCTGCGACATTCGCCAGCTGTCGATGCCGCCGCCGCCCGACTCCTCGACGACCGTCAGCGCGATGCGTTCGTCCAGCGCGCCGGCGAAGAGAGCCATCTTGCCGGCGTACGAGCAGCCGTGGACGGCGATCTTGGTGACGTCCGCCTTCAGCTGATCCTTCACCTGGATGATGCCGTCGATGAGGCGGCTGATCCCCCACGACCACGCGCTGTAGTTGCCGATCTGGTTCCACAGCGACGGGAAGACTTTGTAGAACGGGTCGGACTGGTACCGGTTTCCGTTCTGCATCATCTGCACGACCTGGCTGGAGGTGAACGGGATCTGCGTGCAGCCGGTCACCATGCTCGAGTTTCCGTCCATGCCGATGACGATGCAGTTGCCGCTGCCGGACACCGTCGACGTCAGCGTGAGCGAGCCCGAGCTGCTGGTGACCTTCACGCTCAGCATGCTGCCGGACAGGGTCGCGGCGACCGTCGTCGCGGCGGGATCCTGCTTGGGCCCGATCTCGTACTTCTCGAGGTCGGCCTTCACCTCGGCCCGGCGGCATTCCCACTGCGCCTTGCTGGAAAGGACGGTGCCGTCGTGCATCGCGAACGGGTTGGGCAGCTTCTTGTTGTCCGCCGCCAGCAGTCCGGCCGCGGACGCCTTGCAAGCCGCGCCCGTGTTCTCCGCCGACGGAACGCCCGCGCCGCCGTTGCCCGGGCTCGCGCCGCCCGCGCCGGTCGTGCCGCCGGTGGCGCCTGTTCCGGTCGCGCCGCCTC
>CAZJMY010000866.1:0-2714 GCA_964546845.1 uncultured Myxococcales bacterium
GGATGCTCAAAGTGCCTGGAATTTTAGCCGAGATGTCACCCGGGCGCGCCCCTGCCCTTTTGCCCGCGGGGGCCCACCCTGCTATCTTGACCAGGTGACCAACGCGGCGGTTCTGGTGCTCAATCGGCACTACCAGCCGATTCACGTCACGAATGTGCGGCGGGCGTTCTCGCTGCTGTACCTGGGCGTGGCCCGGGTCGTCGACCCCGATTTCAAGACGTTCGACTTCGCGAGTTGGGCGCAGCTGTCGACGGAGGTCAACGGCGCCGAGGTGATCCGGACGGTCGACCGCGCCATCCTGATCCCGCGCGTCATCGTGCTTCAGCTGTACGACCGCATCCCCAAGACCAAGGTGCGGTTCTCGCGGCACAACATCTACATGCGCGACAGCAACACCTGCCAATACTGCGGGCGCGAGCTGCCGCGCGTCGACCTGAACCTCGACCACGTCGTTCCGCGCGCCCAGGGGGGGCGCACCACCTGGGAGAACGTGGTTTGCTGCTGCATCGACTGCAACCTGACCAAGGGCGCCCGGACGCCCGACCAGGCCGGGATGAAGCTGCTGAAGACGCCGATTCGCCCGCGATGGACACCGACGTTCAGGACCAACGGGGGACGGGTGAGGTACCGCGAGTGGCTCCCCTTCCTGGGGCTGGCCGACGCGTCTTACTGGAACGTCGAGCTCGAAGACTAGACCATGTCCAAGCCTGCCGGCCCGCCCGACGACGGGGAAGACATCGTCGTCGAGATCGACGCACCGCCTCCCGGTCCTGTGGAGTTCGAGGACCCGGACGACAGCGAGGCCGCGGCGGCGCCGCCCGAGAGCGGCCCGACCGAGCTGTCCGGCGCGGAATCCAGTCGCGCGGAGGCCGGCGGCGCGGAGCCGGCCGACGAGCCCGCGGACGAGCCGGCGAGCCAGCCCACGCCGATCCTGTCCGTCTCCGAATCGTCGCCGCGCTCGCGCGTGCGTCTGGTGGCGTTCGCGTCGGGCCGCGGCGGCACCGGCCGCTCGCTGCTGGCGGCGAACGTGGCCGTGTACCTGGCCCAGGCGGCGAAGAAGGTGGTGGCCATCGACGCCGATCCGGCGGGCGGCCCGCTGCACCAGCTGCTGGGCGCGCCGCGCCCGCCGCGCGGGTTCGGTGAGTTCCTGCGGGGCAAGATCAGCACGCTGAACGAGCTGATCGTCGACACGCCCATCGCCGGCGTCGGGCTGGTCGGCGGCGAAGGCAGCGCCTTCGGCACCACCCGCCCCAAGCAGACGGCCAAGGCGACGCTGGCGGCGATCGCCGCGCTGGACGTCGACTACGTCATCGCCGATCTCGGCCCGGCCGATTCGACGCTGACGCTGGACCTGTGGCTCGGGTCGGACGTCCCCGTGCTGGTGACCCTGCCCGAGCCGGCCTCCGTCGAGTCCACGTATCGTTTCGCGAAAAGCGCGTTTCTGCGCCGATTGCGGGCGATCCGGGGTCTCGATCGTCTGGTCGCCAGCTCGAACGGCCCGCCCGTCGCGGCCCTGGACATCTACCGGGCGGTGCGGATGGCGGGCAGCCCGACGGAGAAGCTGGAACAAGAGATCCGGTCCTTCCGCCCGACGTTCGTCGTCAACCAGACCCGCACCGTGCAGGATCTGAAGCTCGGGACCTGGATGGCCTCCGCGGCGCGCCGGCGCCTGGGTCACGGGCTCGAGTACCTGGGCCACGTGGAAGCCGACGAGACGGTCTGGTTGGCCGCCCGCCGCCATCGGTCGCTGGTCGCCGAATACCCGGAGGGCAAAGCTTCGAAGAACATCGAGCGCCTGGGGCGCAAGCTGCTCTCTCTCGAAAACGAGCGAGAGCGCGCCAGCGCCACGGTTCAACCGCTGCGGCTCGAAGAAGAGCAGACGTACTACGAGATCCTCGAGACCGAGCCAGGCGTCAGCGACGAAGAAGTTCGACGGGCGTACCGATCGATCAAGGACATCTACGCCAGCGGCTCGCTGGTCATCGCCGGCCTTTACGAGGACCACGAGCTGGCGGAGCTCCACGCGCGTGTGAACGCCGCGCACGACACGCTGTTCGCACCCGACCGGCGGCGCCTCTACGACCTGGCGCTGCCCGAAGCGGACCTGGCGCGGGCCGTTCGCGCGGCCGCCAACGCCGGCCGGCGCCCCTCGGCGCCCATCAGCCCCACCGAGGAGCGGGCCGAGACCTCGGAGATGGTCGTGGACCCCGACGCCGAGATCACCGGCGAGTTCCTGCGCAAGATTCGACAGTCGCGCGGGATCGAGCTGGGCGACATCTCGCAGCGAACGAAGATCAGCGAGCGTTACCTGCGCGCGCTGGAAGAAGAGCGCTTCGCCGAGATGCCGGCCGTCGTCTACGTGCGCGGCTACATCATGGAGTACGCGCGCGCTCTGCGCATGGACCCGCACCGGGTCACCGAAGGCTACCTGGCCCGCTATCGGAAGAACGCGGCCGCCGCAGCGTCGGCGCGCGCCGAATCCGCGCCCTGACCGCGCCGTCGCGCCGGCCCCGGCCAACGCGGGCGGCAACGAGGGCGCCCGGCCCGCGCGCGTGGCGGCGCCGGCGGCGCATATAAGAAAAGCCCGGGTCACGTTTTGCGTGACCCGGGCTTAGGAATAATTCCCGGCGGCGACCTACTCTCCCACAGAGTCCCCCCTGCAGTACCATCGGCCCTGGAGGTCTTAACTTCCGAGTTCGAGATGGGATCGGGTG
>CAZJMY010000867.1:0-2485 GCA_964546845.1 uncultured Myxococcales bacterium
CCTGACGGCCGTCGAGCGGGTGGAGATTGAAAGCCACGTCGTCCACACATACAAGTTCCTGAACAGCATCCCCTGGGGCAAACGCTACGCCGACGTGCCGCGCATCGCCGGCGCCCACCACGAGTACCTGAACGGCAGCGGCTACCCCGGCCGCCTGGCCGGCCCCGCCATCCCCGTCGAGTCTCGCATCATGACCATCGCCGACATCTTCGACGCGCTGACCGCGTCGGATCGCCCGTACAAGAAGGCCGTCCCCGTGGACCGCGCGCTGGCGATCCTGGACGGCGAGGTCACGGCCGGAAAGTGCGATCCGGCGCTGTTCCGGGTGTTCGTCGAGGCCGAGGTCTACAAGAAGGTCCTCTGACGTGCCGGTCTCGACCCTGGTTCGCGGCCGCGCGCGCCGCCAGATCGACGCGGTGGTGCGCCGTCGGGTGGCGGCCCGCGTGCGCGTCGCGCTGCGGGCGCTCGGCCGCGCGCGCTCGTCGGCCACGCTGGTGTTCACCGACGACGACGAGATCCGCGTGCTGAACCGCGACTACCGCCGCCACGACCGCGCGACCGACGTGCTCAGCTTTCACCTGCAGGAGCTGGCGGGCGAGGGCGACCCGGCGGGCGACGGCATCGCGCTGGGCGACATCGTCATCTCCGTCGAGACCGCCCGCCGCCGCGCCCACGGCCGCCGCCTGATCGCCGAGCTGGAACGCCTCGCCGTGCACGGCCTCTGCCACCTCTTCGGCCACGACCACAAGAAGAAGGCGGAGGCGACCGTGATGTTCTCCCTCGAACGCCGCCTCCGCCGCCTGCCGGTCTAGGCAAGCGCCGCGACCGCGGCTACATCTTCGTCATCGAGTTGCAGGTCGAGTCGAACTTCGTGCAGCTCGGAGGGTCGTTGCCGGTCGCCGTTCCGCCGTCGGCGCCGCTCGAGAGCAGTGAGGCCACCTTGGCGGCCGTCAGCGAGCTGCAGCTGGGCAGCGAGGCGGACAGCTGCTGATACGCGGTGGTCTGGTCGTTGACGCAGGTCTTGAGGTCGCCGACCGTGGCCTGGCACGTCGCCGGTTCGTTGCTGGGGTCGCAGTCGCCGGTCGACGTCGTCGCCCCGCCGTCCGGGTTCAGGCAGTCGTTGTAGGACTGCTGGCAGGCCATCTGGAGCTGCGCGTCCGTGGCCGAGCTGTTGAAGGCCTGCAGGAACACCGCAGCCTCGACCCCGGCTTCCTTGCAGAGGACCGGGGTGAGCGTGCCCTGGAAGTAGGTGTTGAGGTCGTTGCAAAGTTGCATGCCCTGAGCGGCCGTCAGCGCGGTCAGCTTGGTGCCCGAGGGCACGCTGGTCGTGAACGTCCCGCCGCCGCTCGTGCCCCCCGTGCCCGTGGCGCCGTGGCCGCCGGTGGCGCTGTTGCCCGCGCCACCCTGGCCCGTCGTTGGTGCTTGGCCCCCGTTGCCCCCGGTTGCCGTCGTGCTGCTGCCGCTGCTGCCGCAGCCGATCGCGCTCGAAATGATGACCGCCGCCAAAGCCGTGCCCCAAACGCGTGTGCCGAAATTCATGCGAACAATCTCCTGGAAGGTGGTGGGTGCGTGCCCCGCCACCGTTGCAGGAATTCAGGTCTGAGTAAAGTAATCCACCTCACGGGAACGCCGCGGGCCCGCCGGTTTTGTGATACGGTACGGCCCCTTCACGACCAGAACAGGAGCGATCGATGCGCATCTCTTCCAGAACCATTTCCTTGGTGGCCGGCAGTCTCTTCGTGGTGGGCCTGGCGGCCGGAACGAACGCGGGGTGCGGCAGCTCCAGCTCCAGCGACGCCGAGGGCCTCTGCAATCAGGCCTGCGACAAAGAGATCTCGTGCAACCCCAACGCGGCGGCCATCGGTTTGACGAAGGCCACGTGCATGAGCGAGTGCATGAAGGCCAACAACACCAGCTCCTGTCCCAACGCCTCGGCCATCGCCGCCGACTTTCAGGCCTGCCTGAAGATGTCGGATTGCACCGCCTTCCAGGCCTGCGTCGAGGAGGTGCCCGATTGCACCTCGGGTGGAACGGGCGGATCGTCGGGAACCCACACCGGCGGAACCAGCGGCACCGGAACCGGTGGCGCCGGCGGTCGCGGGACTACGACGGGCGCGGCCGGCAGCGGCGGCACAGCGGACTGCACGGTGTGTGACAAGGCAACCGCGTGCTGCACGGCCGTCGGCGGCGGCGCAGCGTGCTCCAGCTATTCGGCTGCGACTTGCAGCGCGTCGGGCGCTGCCGCCACCTACGCGTCGGCCTGCCAGCAGTTCCTGACCGCCGCGGCAGCGTCAGGCAACGCCGCCTGTCAGTAACGCCGGCGCTCGAGGCGCCGCGCCCGGGACCAGCCCGGGAGCGGCGCCACGCGCCGAATCGTCAGAACCGCATGCCGCGCTTGGCGCGGTAGAGAAACCACTTCCAGGTCAGGTAGCCGGCGCCCGCGGCGGCCGGCAGGATGAAGAAGGTCCCCGCGCCGGCGACGCCC
>CAZJMY010000868.1:0-8640 GCA_964546845.1 uncultured Myxococcales bacterium
ACGCCGCCACCGCCGCCCCGCTGGGGTGCCGCGCCGTCCAGCGCGCCCGCGGTCGTCGGCCGGCGGCGCAGCGCCGAGCGGCGCCCGCCCGACGTGCAGCGCGCCGGAATCCAGCACGCCGTCGAGCTGTTCGACAGGGGCATCGAGCTTCGGGCGGCCGGCCGCTACGGCGAGGCCCTGCAGGCCTGGGAACGGGCGCTGGCGCTGGCGCCCGAGAACCAGGTCTACGCGGCCAACGTCGCCCGGCTGCGCGACCAGCTGAACGAGCTGCGCCGCGCGCAACGGCGCATCGAAGACTGGCCGACCAGCTAGGTCCGCACGCCGACCGGGCAGGAGACCCCGGTCCCGCCCATGCCGCAGTAGCCGTCGGGGTTCTTGGCCAGGTACTGCTGGTGATCGTCCTCGGCGTAATAGAAGGGCGGGGCCTCGCGAATCTCGGTCGTGATCGGCCCATAGCCCTCGGCGGCCAGCACGCGCGCGTAGGCGTCGCGGGACGCCTCGGCGGCGCGCAGCTGCGCGGGGCCGTGGGTGTAGATCGCCGACCGATACTGGGTGCCGGCGTCGTTCCCTTGCCGCATCCCCTGCGTCGGGTCGTGGTTCTCCCAGAACACCTTCAAGAGCTGCTCGTAGCCGACGCGGCGCGGATCGAAGACCACCTGCACCACCTCGGCGTGCCCGGTCCGCCCCGAGCAGACCTCGCGGTACGTCGGGTTGGGCGTGGGGCCGCCCGCGTAGCCGACGGCGGTGCTGAAGACGCCGTCCTGCTCCCAGAACTTGCGCTCGGCGCCCCAGAAGCAGCCCATGCCGAACGTCGCCACCTCGAGCCCGTCGGGGAATGGAGGCTCGAGGGGGGCGCCGTTCACGAAGTGCTTCGCCGCGACCGGCATCTTCTCGGCGCGTCCGGGGAGCGCCTCGGACGCCGAGGGAATCTGGTCTTTACCTGAGATCAGCCGCCACATGCCCCGGAGCATGGCATGATTTCTCGACGAGAATGGCAGCCCCCCTGCCGCGCTTGCGACATGACCTGGACATCATGCCGTCGCCGCTGGACGACCAGCCCGGCCTGCTCATCCGCGACCCCATGCGCTATTCGACGGTCACGCTGGTGGTGCCGCCCCCTCTGGTCCCGGGCCTCGCCTGCTTCGACGGGCAGCAGGACGAGGGGGACCTGCGCGCGACACTGGCGCGGGCGACGGGGCGGGTGACCGTCGGCGAGGCGGCCCGGGACATGGCCGCCGCGCTCAGCGACGCCGGCTTTCTGGACGACGCGCGCTTCGCCGCGCTGCGGGACGCGCGCACCGCCGAGCTGGCCGCTCTGGCCGAGCGCCCGGCGGCGCACGCGGGAACCGCCTATCCGGATCGACGCGCGCCCCTCGAACGAACGCTGCGGCGCTACTTCGCCGGCGCGGGCGAATCCGCCGGCGCGGCTGCCGGCGATGCGCCGTTCGCGATCGCGGCGCCTCACGTCAGTCCGGAAGGGGGGTGGCGCAGCTACGTGGAGGCCTACCGGCGTCTCCCGGCCGACGCCGCCGCGGATCGCGTGTTCGTCATCCTCGCCACCTCGCACTACGGCGCGCCCGATCGCTATGGGCTGACGCGCAAACCGTTCGCGACGCCGTTCGGGGCTGCCGTCACCGACGGCGCGCTGGTCGACGCGCTGGCCGACGCCGCGCCCGGGGCCGTGTCGTTCGACGAGCCGGCGGGGTTCGTCGAGCACGCCGCCGAGTTCCAGGTGATCTTCCTGCAGCACCTCTACGGACCGAAGGTGCGGATCCTGCCGGTCCTGTGCGGAGCGTTCGTCGCGGGTCCCCGGGCGCGCCGCCGCCCCGAGTCCAACCAGCGCGTCGCCCGGTTCATCGGCGCGCTGGGCGAGCTGGCCGCCCGCGACACGCGCCTGACGTTCGTGCTGGGCGTCGACTTCGCGCACGTCGGGCTGCGCTACGGCGACCGGGTCGCGGCGCGGGCCGACGTGGGCGCCTCGGTCGACGTCGCGCAGCGTGACCGCGACCGGCTGGCCCGGATTGCCGCCGGCGACGCCGACGGTTTCTGGGACTTACTGACCGAGCGCGGCGACGACGACCTCAAGTGGTGCGGAACGTCGCCCCTCTACACGTTCTTGCGCGCCGTCCCCGGTGCCCGCGGTCAGGTTCACGGGTACGAGCAATGGAACATCGACCCGTCCAGCGTCGTCAGCTTCGGGGCGCTCACCTTTTCCAGAAACTGAAAGACCTTGACGGTCGCGGGGTGCCCGCGGTCAGATGCTTTTCGCGGGCGGGGGTTGGCGGGCCTGGAGCTCCCCTATGGCTGTTCTTGAACGCGCTCCGCATAGCCTCGGTTTGTCCTTTGCGCGTGTCGTCGCGCTGGCCGGCGCGTTCGTCGCTGCCGCCTGGGCCGGCTGCACCAACATTCAGGTCAGTGACCCGCAGAGCTGTCACGGGGCGCCGGGCGCCGAGTTCTGCGCCTGCACGTCCAGCGGCAGCTGCGACGTCGGCCTCGTGTGCGCGACGGATCTGCAGCAGTGCGTGCACCTGGCCGGCACGCCGCCGCCGCCGCCCGAGACCGGCGGCACCAACGGCGATGGCGGCAGCACCGGGCGCGGCGGAAACACCGGTGACGGCGGTTCGACCGGCACCGGCGGCAACGGCGCGGGCGGCAACCACGTCACCGGCACGGGCGCGACGGGCGGGAACGGCACGGGCGGCAACACGGGCAAGGGCGGCGGCGCCGGGACCGGCACCGGCGGCACGGGCGGATTGCCGCGCGGACCGACGCCCGCGGCGAACGGCACGAACTTCCCGTTCCCCCAGAATCGGCAGACCTCGAACTGCATCTACCCGACGGCCTACGACAACAAGGACGTCATGGCGGCGTACGCGAAGTGGAAGACCGACCTGGTCACGTCGACCGGCGCCGGCGGCTTCCAGCGCGTCCAGCGCACCGACTCCGACGGGCTCGGCTCGCCCAGCGGCGCGACCCCGCGCTACTCGACCGTCTCGGAGGGGATCGGCTACGGCATGATCATCGCCGTCTACATGGGCGACCAGACGCTGTTCGACAACCTGTGGAAGTACGAGCAGCTGCACCTGGACAGCAACGGCCTCATGAACTGGTCGATCGACGCGACCGGCAACACGACCTCGGTCAACGGCATGACGATCGGGCAGGGCGCCGCCACCGACGCCGACGAGGACATGGCCTGGGCGCTGGTGATGGCCGACAAGCAGTGGGGCGGCTCCGGCTCGCTGTCCAAGACCTACGCCGCCTTCGCGCTCCAGCAGATCCAGAACATCTGGAACCACGAGATCTACCAGAGCAAGCTGGCTGGCCCGGGGGACGGGTGGGGGCCGACGGACCTCTTCGGTGACATCAACATCTCGTACTTCGCGCCGTCTTATTACCGGGTGTTCAAGCAGCTCGACGGCTCGCACGCGTGGGAGGCCGTCAACCAGACGGTGTTCGACACGATCTTCGGGCAGATGGACGACGGGTCGGGCGCGCTGAGCTCGGCGAACAAGAACGCCGCCAACGGCCTGGTGCCGGCCTGGTGCACCAGCAACGGCGGCTCGTCGTCGGCGGGCCCGTTCAACTACCAGTACGACTCGTGCCGCACGCCGTTCCGGATCGGCATCGACTGGTGCCTGAACGGCACGTCGGCCGCCAGCGCGATGACGCCCATCAACCCGGCGCGCGCCAAGAAGTACGTCGGCCTGACCAGCAGCTTCTTCAGCGGGGTGGGCGCCGCCAACATCGTCGACGGCTACAACCTGGACGGGACGGTCGCCTCCGGCGCGCACCCGGTGTCCCAGGGGCAGTCGGCGGCGTTCATCGGTCCGGCCGCCGTCGGCGCGATGAGCAGCGCGACCTACCAGTCCTTCGTCGACGCCAGCTACAAGCTGCTGAAGGGGAACAACCTGCTGGTGGGCGGCGCCTACTACGAAGAGTCGTGGACCGTCATGTCCCTGCTGATGATGACGGGCAACTTCCTCGACTACACGCAGCTCACGCCGGCGAAGTAGGGCTCCACCAGGCCGGCGCCGGCGGCCCGATCAGTTGCGGGCGACCGTGCCGGACTGAATCGCCTTCAGCGCGGCGACGCGCGGCCGGATGGCGTCCAGGAACGCCGCCCGATCGGGGACCGGGGCGTCGCGGCTGATCTGCAGCTTGCCGGGATCGACGAACGCGCCGTTCTTGGTGACGCTGAAGTGCAGGTGCGGCCCGGTCGCCAGCCCCGTCATCCCGACGTAGCCGATGACCTCTTTCTGCTTCACCTGCTGGCCGACGTGCAGGCCGCGCGCGTAACGCGACAGGTGGTAGTAGCGGGTCGAGAGGCCGCCCGCGTGCGCGAGCACGATGGTGTTTCCCGAGCCGCGCTTGGGGCCCACCTCGACGACGCGCCCGCTGGCCGACGCCCAGACCGGCGTCCCCTGCGGGGCCGCGTAGTCGATCCCCAGGTGCGCCTTCTCGACGTGAAGGATCGGGTGAAAGCGCTTCCGATCGAACTTCGAGCTGATGCGCACGTATCGCAGAGGCGTCTTCAACATCGACTTCGACAGCGCCTGGCCGTGCTCGTCGTAGTACTTGCCCGGCTTGTCGCGCGGCGCGCCCTTGCCGTTCCAGAAGAAGGCGCGGAAGGTGCCGACACGGCCGCCGTACTCGGCCGCCAGCACGCGGCCATACTTGTAGAACTGGCCGCCCAGCATCTGCTTTTCGATCACGACCTTCCAGTGGTCGCCCGGGTGCGTGTCCGTGTAGAAGTTCACGTCCCACGCAAACATCTCGACGAGCAAGCTGACCAGCGCCGTCGATTCCCCGGCCTTCTGCACCGATTCGTAGAGGGACGATTCGACGACCCCGCCGACCTCGGCGGTCTGGATGTCGACCGTCGCCGCCAGCTTCTGCCCTGACCAGGCGCCGGTGGCGTCGTCCTTCTGAATCAGGTACCGCAGGGCGGGGGAGGGGACGTATTCGAACGACTCGGGCGCGCCGTCCTCGCCCAGGCGCACGACGTATTTCTGTCCGCCGCGGATGCTGCGCGGGTCGACGAGCTTGGCCAGGGCGGCAATCACCTGCGGGCCCGCCGGCCCGAAGCCTTCGCGCGCCATGACCTGCCCCAGCGTGTCGGCGGGGCTGAACTTCTTCTCGGCGCTGTCGTCCCGGGCTTCACCGTCGTCCTCGGGCGGCGGCGCGAACGGCACCTGATAGGGCGCGTGCGGCACGACCACTCGGGGCGCGGCCGGCTCGGGCGGCGGCGCGAACGGGATCCGGAAGGCGGGCTGGTCCGCGCGAACGGCGCTGGCCAAAATCACCGGCGGGCGGGCGATCGCCGCGGCCGGGATCGGCGCCGGCTCGGCGGCGGGCGCCTCATCCGCCGCCACCGCGGGCGAGGGCGCGGCCGGAGGGGAGGGCGACGGCACGGGCACAGACGGCGAACGATCCGCTTCGGCGGCCGGCGCCTCGAGCTGCGCGGTGGGCGGGGGCGGCTCCACGGCCACCGGTCGAGCCGCCGGCCTGGCGGGGGCGGGCGGTCTGGCGGAAGCCCCCGCCGGGAGCCGCGCGTCTTTCAAGATTTCGCGGCGGTTGCCCTCCATCGTCTTCGAGGTCGACTGCAGATTCAGGACCTCGCGCGGGGCCGTCTTGCCGTTGAAGAAGAAGACGTAGACGTTGACGCCGATCAGGCCGACCAGCAGGACGCCCAGCCGGAGCGAGCTCTTCATTTCGACCGAGCGGCGTCTGCGTCGTCTGCGTGCCAAGGGCGACCTCTCGGAGAAACCGGGGCCGGCCGCACGGGCGCGGGGACCTTGGGGCCGGTCCCTTCAAGTAGCACGCGCGCCGGACCCAATCAATTTTACAGTTTTTTGGATATCGGAGGTTCAGCCCCGCGCGTTGCGGAGCATCTCCTGCGCATGCGCCGCCGCCTGCGGCGAAGGCGCGGCGCCCGCCAGCATGCGCGCGATCTCGGCGGGACGGTCGGCTTCGCTCAGCCGTTCAATCTCGACCTTGGTCTTGCCGCGTGCCGCCGTCTTCGTGACACGCACGTGGGCGTCCGCGAACGCCGCCACCTGGGGGAGGTGGGTGATGACGATGACCTGCCGGTCCGCCGCCAGCCGTTTGAGCTTGCGGCCGATCACCTCGGCGGTTCCGCCACCCACGCCGGCGTCGATCTCGTCGAAGACGTAGGTCAGCACCTCGTCCGTGCGGGCCAGCGCCTGCTTGACCGCCAGCATCACCCGCGACAGCTCACCGCCCGAGGCGATCTTCGCCAGCGGGCGCGGCTCTTCCCCCGGGTTGGGCGCAAAGAGGAACCGGACCCGATCGGTTCCGTTCGGCCCCAGCTCGCGCGACTCCAGCACCAAAGGCAGCCGCGCCGAGGCGAAGCCCAGCTCGCGCAGCCCGGTGGTCACCTTCTTCTCCAGCGCCCGGGCCGCTTCCGCCCGCGACGTGGACAGCGCCGCTGCGGCGGCCGCCGCCCGGGTGTCCGCCGCCGCGACCGCCGCCTGCCGGGCGGCCAGCCCCTCGTCGAACGAGCCCAGCTCGGCCAGCTCGGCCCGGAGCGCCGCCTGCTTGGCGACGAGATCGGCGACCGTCCCCCCGTGCTTGCGGCAGAGCCGCTGCAGGAGGAACAGCCGCTCCTCGACCTCCGCCAGCCGCGTGGGATCCGAGCGCACGCCCCGCGCGTAGCGCCCCAGCTCGCGCGCGGCGTCTTCCACGGCGGCCTGCGCGCCGGTCAGGCTCTCGACGATCGGCGCCAGCGCCGGGTCCAGCGCCGCCAGCGGCGCCAGCTCGCGCGCGACGGCGGCGATCCGCTCGCTGACGGCGCCGTCGCCCGCGTACAGCGTCTCCTCGCCGCGCGCGGTGGCGCCGAAGAAACGCTCCGCGCCGCGCAGGCGTTCGCGCTCCGTGGCCAGCGCCTCGTCCTCGCCCGGCGCCGGCCGCGCGGTCTCGAGCTCGCCCAGCTGGAAACGCAGCAGGTCCTCGCGCTCGCCGCGGGCGCGCGCGTCGGCCGAAAAGCTCTCCAGCGCCGCGCGGGCCGCCGTCCGAGCCGCCGCCGCGTCGGCCATCTCGGCGCGCAGGCCGTCGTTCTCGGCGAAGGCGTCCAGGATCGCCAGCTGGCTCTCGGGGTCGGTCAACGATTGTTGATCGTGCTGCGAGGCGATGTCGATCAGTCCCGCCACCATCGCCGTCAGGTCCGCGGCCGTCGCCAGGACGCCGCCCAGGTGCGCGCGGCCGCGCCCGTTGCGCGCCACCACCCGCCGCACCAGCAACCCCTCTTCGACCTCGCGTCCGTCGGCGACCAGGCGCGCGCGCGCCGCCGAGCTGGACGGCAGCTCGAGAATGGCCTCGACCCGCGCCTCGTCGCGCCCGGTGCGGATCACCTCGGCGGCGGCGCGGCCGCCGCGCAGGAGGCCCAGGGCATCGACCAGGATGCTCTTGCCCGCGCCCGTCTCGCCGGTGATGGCGGTCAGCCCGGGCCCGAACGGCAGTTCCAGCTCGTCGATCAGCGCGAAGCCGAAGATGCGCAGCAGCGTCAGCACGGAGGCATTATCGCCGTTCGCGCGGCCGATGTTGCGTGCATCGTCTTCAGCCGCGTTCGATCTTGCGCCAGCCCCAGGACAACTTCTCGCGCAGGATGCCGAAGAACCCGCGTGGCGCCTGGTAGAGGCGCAGCGGCCGCGCCGCGCGCTGCACGTCCAGCCAGTCGTCCGTCTCCAGCTGGTCTCCCCATTGCCCATCGATCGACAGCGTGACAGGTCCGCCGGACGCGTTCCGGATCGACAGCTTCGAGTCCGGGCGGAACACCAGCGGCCGGTTGGTCAGCGTGTGCGGACAGATGGGCGTCAGGACCAGCGCCTCGAGGTCGGGCGTCAACAGCGGGCCGCCCGCCGCCAGCGAATAGGCGGTCGAGCCGGTGGGGGTGGCGACGATCAGGCCGTCCGCCTTGTAGGTGGTGATCTCCGCGCCGTCCAGCCGGGCCTCCAGGTCCAGCAGGCGCGCGACGGACCGCTGGGTCACGACGGCGTCGTTCACGGCTGAACGGGGCGGGGGGTTGGGGCCGCCGCCCGCGCGGCGGATGGAGACTGCCAGGCGGATGCGCTCTTCGATGCGCAGGCCGCCCCGGCAGGCCTCGTCCAGGGCCGCGGCGGCTTCGGCCCGCGCGTAAGGGGTGATGAACCCCAGGCTGCCCAGGTTGACGCCGAACAGCGGCACGCCATGGTCGGCCGCCAGCGAGGCGCCATAAAGGAAGGTCCCGTCGCCGCCCAGGACGACCAGGACGTCGATCGAGGCGGCGAAGGCGTCGGGGGTGACGACGGTGGCGCCGGGGATGGCCCCGGCGTCCTCGGGCAGCGCCACCGATGTGGCATTTCTGGCCGCCAGGACGCGGGCCAGCGTCTCGGCCAGTTCACGCGCTTCAGGCTTGCCGCGCTTGAGCAGGAAGCCGAAGCGCATCGCGCGGGCTACTGCGGCGAAAGCTCGTAGAAGATCGTGATCGACAGACAGTGAAATTCACTGTCCGAGCTCTGGGTAACGATCTTGTCCACGATCTTGGCGCGCGGATTGTCACGGATCCAGCGGGTGATCACCTCGCCCAGCTCCTCACGGTCCTTGGCCTTCGTCGCGGTGAAGACCTTAGCCCCCATGACC
>CAZJMY010000869.1:0-1216 GCA_964546845.1 uncultured Myxococcales bacterium
CGCAGCCTAACTGACCGCGAAGACGCGGTCAGATGGCGCGCTCCTCGGCGTCTTCGCCGAGGACGCCAGCGCGAAGTAGGAGCGCGCCATCTGACGGCGTCTTCGCCGTCAGTTAGGCTGCGCGGTGCCCCCGGCGCCATACCCGCCCCCCGAAGCAGCCCCGACTCGGTCGCGCTCGATTGAAGCAGGCCGACCCGATCGCGCGCGATAGAGGACGAGGACGAGGACGAGGACGAGGACGGGTCAGGCGGTGGCTTTGGCGCGGAGGGCTTGGACGGCGTAGCGGACGTCGTTTTGCATGCGCCAGCGGTTCAGGCGCACCCATTCGCCCAGGGCCTTCCAGCAGGCGAGCCGCTCGCTGGTCGGCAGCGGCTGCCGGAGGATGGCGCGGTGGTACTCCAGCAGATAGCGCCAGTAGGGCAACACGATGGCCCCTTCGCGTTTGGGGTCGAAGAAGCCGGCGCGCTCGCGCAGCTTCGTGGCGCGCATGGAGCGCCCCGAGAAGTCGCGGTTCTGGAACAGCACGCGCGGAACCCGGCCGAACTTGCCGCGCAGGGCGATCTCCGCGACGGCCACGCGATCGGAGCCGACGTACGGGCCCGAGTGCGCCGTGGCCGCCAGCTCGCTCCGTCGAGTGACCGCGAACGTGTCCAGGCACTGGTGCTCGCTGAGAATCAGGTTCCGGAAGCGAACCGACGGGCGATCGTCGGCCACGTGAACGAGATCGACGCCGCGCGCGGAGTCGAGCAGCTCCGGATCGGGATCCGTCACGACCCGGCCGTCACCGTCGATGATCTCGGTGTCGGACGTGCAGAGGATGAACTCCGGGTGCGCGTCCAGCACCGCCACACACTCGGCCAGGTACTCGGGCAGGTGACGATCGTCGTGCGCCGCCCATTTGAAGTACGGCGCGGCGTTGGCGAGCTCGAAGGCGCGCGCGAAGTTGGGCGCCCCGCCGATGTTTCGTTCGTTGCGGTGATACCGCACGCGGCGGTCCTTGGCCGCCAGCGCGCGGCAGATGTCGCCCGTGCCGTCCGTCGAGGCGTTGTCGACGATGACCAGCTCGAAATCGCCGAACGTCTGGTCGAGCAGCGACTGGACCGCTTCCCCGACGTACCGCTCCCCGTTGTAGACCGGAAGGCCGATGCTCACGCGCGGCAAGGCGATCCCCGCTCCTCTCTCGATGTGCGGCTGAAAACCGACGGTCATCTTAACA
>CAZJMY010000870.1:0-13511 GCA_964546845.1 uncultured Myxococcales bacterium
GACGCGCCGGTGGCGCGCGACCTGGGCGGCAACCTGCTGGACACGGTCGATCGCCTGTCCGTGGGGCACGACACGACGGGAAGCGCGGTCGCCTCGACCGTCGAGACGCCCCCCTCGCCTGCCCCGCTGCCGCTGCCGGCGCCGTCGCGCGGAACGCCGTAGCCGTCTTCAGTGGCGCAGCCGGACCCGCGGCAGGCCGGAGAGCCGGTAGACCCACTCGATCAGCTCCTGCGCCTCCGGCGAACGGTTCTCGTCGACCAGCCACCCGCAGGACGTCTCGCGCAGCGGCACCAGGATCGCCGGGCGGTTCTTCACGAACCGATATCCCCGGATCGTGACGTTCACGCCGAACTTGCAGGGGTCCTTGCGCCGGTGGGTCCAGAGGATGCTGTGCTCGGCCGCCGCGATCAGCGCCTGCGCGCGCCCCAGCTCGTCGGCGGTCAGAACCGGCGGAAGCGGCCGGGACGCTGCGATCAGGACCGCCACGTCTCGCGCACCGATGGACTCCACCCGCAGCGCCTGGGCCAGCGGATCCGCGCCGCCGGTGCGGGAGAACGCGAACGTGCGCCCCTCCCCGTCGACGAACCACACGTCGTGCTTGGTGTCGGCGTCGTTCGCGACCTCGTACGACAGCAGCAACGACGCCGGGACCGCCTTGCCCCGATGCCGCCCGGCCCCATGCGCCGCCGCGCACACGAACAACGACAACACGGAAACGACCAGTCTCCGGCCCACCAACCGGCACTCTAATACGCAACGCCCCCCGGGACGCCAGAGGCGCTGGTCTAGGAGTATCGCTTGCGGACCAGGGCCAGGACGGCGTCCTTGGCGCAGTTGTCGCAGTAGCCGAAGCGGGACTTCATCGTGTCCAGCGTGGTCTGGGCGGCGGCCGCGGCGTCCGGCTGCATGCGCGTCGGCCCGTCGGTCAACAGCACCAGCAGGTCCTCGTTGATCTTGCGAACCTGCTTCTTGCGGTCCTCGAAGAACGCCTCGCGCAGCTCGGCGATGGGGCGCGGGAAGATCTGCTCGTAGTCGGGCTTCTGGCGGGGGTGATCGATCGACCAGGCACCGATGCGGCTGATGACCTCGCGGCGGAACTCGTCGCGCCGCCCCGAGACCTGCAGGATGCGCTCGATGTCGGCCATCATCTCTTCGTCGGGGTCTTCGTCGCGCCCCGTGATCGGGTTGGGGACCTTCTCGCGCTTGACCCAGTAGGAGACGTGGGACGTGTAGCGCGCGAACTGGTCGATGTAGCGGCGTTCCTCGACCAGGCCCATCGACGTGCGCACCTCGTCGTCGATCCGGTCGATCAGCTTGTCGCGCACCTGGAAGATGAACTTCCGGTTCTCGTGGAATCCGCCGGGCAGCGGCTCCTGCTTCAGGAACTCGTAGACCGTCACGCCGCGAACGAGATCCTCCAGCTCGTCGAAGACGGCCAGCGGCGACAGGCACTTGTACCGGGCGCTCTGGGCGGCGTTCATGATGACCAGCTTCATCTCGCGCGGCGACGCGCCCGTGCGTCCCTCGTAGTTGGGGTAGCTGTCCGATTCGCGCGCGATCTTCTCGATCCCGGCGACCAGATCGCGGGCCTGCTCGGTCGTGATCCCCTCGGGCGTGGCGGCGTCGGCGTAAAGCTGCGCCTTCTCCAGCGGCCCCAGCTTGGCGACCAGGTCCGACAGCTGCTTGCCGTACTTTTCGGCCAGCGGCTTCTTCATGCGGGTCAGAACCGCCCACAGCGCCGTCACCCAGGCGACGTGCGGCGCCACGTGGCGTCCCGACTCGTTGTGGGCGGCGCGGATCTGCGCCTCGTAGATGCGCTGCTCGACCTTGTAATCGAGCAGGTACGGGACGCGCACCAGCTCCATGCGCCCCTTGAACGACTGGAACTCGGGGATCTCCTTGAACGCGGCCAGGTAGCTCTCGTTCGACGAGCCGATGAAGACGGTGTCCAGCTCGAGGCTGGCGACGTCCAGCGACACGCGCCCCTGCTCGACTGTGCCCAGCAGGTACTTGTACGATTCCAGCGGCCGCTTCAGCAGGTCGGCGAAGTCGATCACGCCCCGGTTTCCGTCGACCAGCTCGCCCTGATATTCGTACAGGGTCAGCGACTGCAGCGCGGGCGGCAGCGACCCCAGCGAGCGGTCCATCGTGAGCTGGCGCGAGCGCGCGTCGACGGCCAGCTGCGGTTCGACCGTCGCCGCGGCCTGCCGGTAGCGGCGCGACACGAAGAAGCGCTCGACCTGCACGTGGCGCAGCACCTTCGACAGGTCGCCGTGATACGACGACAGCAGCGCCTCGAAGATCTGCCGGTTGCGGTGCGACAGGTCCCCGCGCAGCAGGACGTCGGCCGGCCGGAACTCGGGATGACCGAGCGCCGCCAGGCGCTGCGACACCAGCTCGCGCCGCCGCCCGCGCGGCAACAGCAGCAGCGGGTGGTCCCGCATCTCGTCCGAGATCTTCGATTCGATGAGCTCGTCTTCCAGGTAGGCGAAGGTCTCCTGGCCGCCGCCCGACTCGATGCCGCCGCCGAACCCGATCCCACCCTTCGTCAGCTTCTGCGACGGGAAGATCCAGTTGAACTTGTAGAGGGCGCCCTCTTCCAGCGTCGAGTAGTGCTCCATCGCCCGCTGCATGCAGGCCACGAAGGTCGACTTGGCGCTGCCGTTCGGCCCGTGCAGCAGGATGAGGCGGTTCGTGCGCCCTTCGCGCGCGAAGTTCGAGACCAGACGGTAGACGGCCGCCTGGACTTCTTCCTGTCCGACCAGCGCGTCCTTGCCGTGGTCCCAGGGGCAGTCGAAGAGCTTCCACCGGGTCATGGGCCCGCGCGGCGTGCGGACCGGCTCCGAGCCGAAGTGGTCGAAGACGTCGCGCAGATACTGGGCCGCCGACCGCAGCTGGCGAACCGGCTCGGCGCTGAAGAGCGTGACGTACTCCGTGAAGGAGATCACGCGCCGGTTGCGGGCAAAGCTCTCGCGCAGCTCGCCCGTGGCTTGCGTCAGCCAGTCGCGGGCGTCGAAGGACTCGCCCCGCTGACTGGCCGGGGCGCCGTCACGCTGATCGCCCGGATCCGGCGGTGGCATATCGCGGATCGGCATCAACCGTCACGGTAGCACGGGCCCGCACGGGCTGCATAACCTTCCCCGGCGCCCGCGTGACTGCTATGTACATGTCGACAATGCTCAGCTTCGCGAAATCAGCCGTCGGAAGATCAGCCAAGGGACTCCTCACCGTCACCTTCGTGGCGAGCGTTCTGGCCGGGGGCGCTGCCCGTGCGTCCGAGCCGCCGGCTGCCTCCAGCCCGATGGCGGAGCTGAAGAAATCCAACGCCCAGCTCGACAAGGTGCTGCAGAAGAACAAGCCGAACTGGTCGCCGGAGGCCGAGCTCGAGCGGTCCGAGGTCAAGAAGCTCGTCGGCTCGTTCCTGGACTACGGCGAGCTGGCCAAGCGGGCGCTGGGCAAGCACTGGGACAAGATCACCCCCAAGCAGCGCGAGGAGTTCGTCGAGACGCTGCGGCAGCTGGTCGAGCGCAGCTACCTCCGTCAGATTCACGGGAGCGCGAACTACAACATCAAGTACGACAAGGAAGAAAAGAACGGCTCGGAGGCGACCGTGTACGCGACGCTGAACACCGTCGCGCGGGGCAAGAAGACCAAGGTCGCCCTGGAGTACAAGATGCTCTGGAAGGACCACTGGGTGGTCTACGACGTCGTCACCGACGAGCAGAGCATGCTGGAGAACTACCGCGCCGAGTTCAACAAGATCATCAACCGGGACGGCTTCGACGCGCTTCTGAAGAAGATGAAGCACAAGCTGGAAGAGAAGGAAGACGACAGCGAGTGACGGTCCGGCGGACCGCCGCCGCGGCGCTGGCCGCGCTGTTCGCCCTGCCGCTGGCCGCCGGCGGTTGCCAGGGCGATTGCTGTACGGTCGACTCCTTCTCCATCCCGCTCGGCCGGGCCCCCTCGGGCGCGCCGCTGCTGCCGAACGCCTTCGACGCGGGCGCGGACGCCCCGCCCCTGCCTGACGGCGGCGCGCTGCTGGCGCTGGCGGGCCCACCGGGGGGGCCCCCGGGCATCACGATGGTCGTCGACACCGCCAGTCCGTTCACGGTGATGGCCGGACCGTCGACGGGCGCGCTGCAGACCAGGTTGACCGGCTTCGACCTCTACGGCGTCGGTGTGCCACCCACGTCGGAGCAGATGTCGCCTCCATTGCGCGGCAAGTTCCGCAACTGGGATGTGCTGACGTTTCCCCTTTCCGCCGTCGGCGACGGGTCGGGGGAGCCGCCGGGCGGCGTGCTGGGCGCCGACGTCCTGCGCGGCTACTCCGTCGACCTGCGCCTGGCGGGGCCCTGCCCGGCCAGCCTCCCGGGCACCTGCGCCTCGATGACCCTCTGGCACCGGCTGGCGCCGGACCAGGCGTTCCTGGAAGACGCGGGCTACGCCGTCCTCGCCTTCACGCCGTACGGCGGCGGCGAGATCACGGCGCAGGGCGATCCCGACTTCCTGGGGCTGCGCGGTCCGGTGACCGTCCCGCCGACCCGTGTCGTGTTGCGCGCCTGCGCGGTCCCGGCGGCGTTCTCGCCGGTGCCGGATCCGCTGGCGCCGCCGCCGCCCCCCTGCTGCACGGCCGCCGACGCGCTCGCGCAGGCGACGGGGGTGGACCTGTCGCTGCTGGTCGACACGGGCATCGGACCGCTGGTGCTGTCCGCATCCGCCTGGGCGCGGGTGGTCGCCAACGCCGCCGCGCGCACGCCGGCCCTGCCGCTGCCGCCGTTGCCCGACGCGCCGTCACCGTCGGCGACGCCCCTGCGGGTCGCGACCTGGCCGGCGCCCATCGACGTGCTGCTGTGGGCCGCGATCCCCCGCTTCGCCCTGGTCAACCTGGAGGCAGGCGCCAACAACGACCCTGGCCCTTGCGTCGAGCTCGGCCGTTCGCGGCGGACGGAGCTCGTCTCGTACGCGACCGTGAACGCGCCGGACCTCCACATCTGCGGCCAGCGGTGCGACCGCGATCCCAACCAAACGGGGTTGGCGCAGAACAGCGCGGCCTACCTGGAGATCAACGGAAACATCCCGGTCGCCGTCATCGCCGACAACGATCCGTTCCTGCAGGCCCTCCGCTTCGACGTGCTGCCCGAGGGGCCCGAGCTGGACGGGCTGGTGGGCGCCTCCGCGCTGGGGGCGGCCCGCGTCGAGCTGGACTACCTGTCCAGCCCCGGACGCGCCGTCTTCTCGTGCGAGACGGGGGTTCCTCGATCGTCGTGCTGGGCGGCCGCGCGGTGCCCGCAGCTCCCGGACAGCAACACCCACCACGACTGCTTCGGACTCGGCTTCCACGGCCTTCCCGAGAGCTGCGCGCCCAGCACCTGCCCCTAGCGTAGCCTCGGCGGACTTTCGCGGCTGCGCCGTCTCGCGTTACAATGGCCGCACATGCGTCTGTCCGTCGCCGTCGCGGTGGCCCTCATGATCGTCGCAAGCCGCGCGTCGGCCGCGCAGGCCCACGCGCGGGTCGCCATCTCGGAGTTCCAGCTGGACGGCAGTCCACCGCCCGCGCTGGCGTTGCAGCTGCAGGACGGCTTCGTGCTGGGCCTGGTGCGCGCGGGCGTGCAGGTGATCGATCCGACCGATACCGCGCACAAGCTGGAGGCGCACCCGGAGCTGCAGCACTGCGACGCCTCGCCGTGTCTGAAGGCGATCGGACAGAAGCTGGAGGTGGGGTACGTCGTGCGCGTGAAGATCGACGTCGCGGGCAACAGCTACAAGGGCGTCGCGCGGCTGTTCTCGACGGAAGGCGCCGCGCCGGCCGCCCTGCCCATCGCGACCGAATCGAAGAGCTGCGAGGTCTGCACCGTCGCCGAGGCGCGCGCGACGATGCTGAAGCTGGCCGACGCCCTGCGCACCCACATCGACGAGCCGGCGCCGCCGCCCCCCACGGCGCCCGCGCCCGCCCCACCGCCCGCCCCGGCGCACGTGGCGGGACCGATCATCCTGGGCATGGTCGGCGCGCTGGCCGCCGCCGCGGGTGCCGTGGTCCTGGCTGGCAACGGCGACTGCACGGCGACCAGCTGCTCGGAGGGGCGCGCGCGCAACGCCATGGGCGGCGTCCTCATCGGCGCCGGCGCGGCGCTGACGCTGACGGGGGCCTACGTCACGATCGTGCGTGCGAAGGGCGGCGATCCGATCACCGGCGCCGCGGTCGGCTGGCGCTGGTGATTCCGAACCGAGGAGAGACGACATGACGAGGACGTCGAAGGGATCGGGACTGCCGGTCGGGCTCGCGCTGCTGGCGCTCGGGGCGGCCGGAGTCCTGGTCGGGTACGGCTGCGGCAGCGTGACCAACGACCGCGACGACGCCATCAACCGCGCGACCAACGCCACCTGCAGCCGCTACCAGACCTGCGGGCTGATCGGAGACGCCGCCACCGCCAGCTACGCCACGGTGGGTGACTGCCAGGCCGACTGGAAGAAGCGGTTCACGGATCAGTGGACGGCCGCCCAGTGCCAGGGACACATCGACCACCCGATGCTCGACGTCTGTCTCGCCGCCATCGACAGCACCAGCTGCACGAGCGTCCTCGATGTGCTGACGACCTTCTACGTGAAGTGCGGCGTCGGCCCGATCTGCAACGTCCCCCCGGACGCCGGCGCCCGCGACTGAGCGCGCCCGTCAGCTGATTGCCGCGCCCAGCCCGGCCAGGGTGCTGGCGAAGGTCGGGAAGGACGTGCCGATGTCGGCCGTGGGGACGGTCGTTTCGTCCTCGCCGCGCAGACCCAGGATCGCGCCGGACATGGCGATGCGGTGGTCGTGCTCGGGGACGACCGCGCCGCCCTTGGGCGGGCGGCCCGCCAGGCCGACGACGGACAGGCCGTCCGGGCGCTCGGTGACGGCGGCGCCGGCGCGGCCCAGCTCTCGGGCGAGGGCCGCGATGCGATCGGACTCCTTGATGCGCAGCTCGGCGAGATCGGCGAAGACGGATTCGCCGTCGGCACAGGCGGCCGCCACGGCCAGCGCCGGGATCTCGTCGATGGCCCGCAAGGCCAGGTCTCCGTCGATGCGCGTGCCGCGCAGCCGGCTGGCGCGCGCGCGCACCCGGCCCACCGGCTCGCCCATGGCGTCGCCCGTGACCTCGACGTCCAGCTCCGCGCCCATCGCGCGGAGCGCGTCCAGCGCGCCGGCGCGGGTCGGGTTCAGCCCGACGCCCTCGACGGTGACGTCGCTGCCGGGAACGATCAGCGCGGCGACGATCAGGAACGTCGCCGACGAGAGATCGCCGGGGATGGTCAGCCGCGCGGGTCGCAGCCGGCCGTTCCACCCGTCGGGATCGACCACGATGGCGCCCGTGCCGTCGACCGCGATGGGCGCGCCCATGAACCCCAGCATGCGCTCGGTGTGATCGCGCGAACGGGCCGGCTCGCGCAGCGCGCTGCGGCCGCTGGCCTGCAGCGCCGCCAGGATCAGCGCGCTCTTGAGCTGCGCGCTGGCCACCTTCAGCTGATACGAGATCCCCTTCAGCGAGCCGCCCCGGATGCGCAGCGGCGGGAAGATGTCGCCGGGCCGCGCTGGATCGCCGCGCCCGTCGATCTGCGCGCCCATCTGCCGCAGCGGCGTCGCGACCCGCCCCATCGGCCGTCGCGTCAGCGAGGCGTCGCCGCAGAGGCCCGTCTCGAACGGGCGCCCGGCCAGCAGGCCCAGCAGCAGGCGAATGGTGGTCCCCGAGTTGCCGCAGTCGAGCTCTGCCGCCGCCGCCCGCAACCCGGCGAAGCCGACGCCGGCGATGCGGGCCCGCCCGCCACCGGCGTCTCCGTCCAGCTGGATGTCGACGCCCAGGGCGCGCAGCGCCGAAGCCGTCGACAGGTTGTCGCCGCCGCGGCCCAGCCCCTCGGCCTCGACGACGCCGTCGGCCAGCGCCCCGAACAGAAGCGCCCGGTGCGAGATCGACTTGTCGCCCGGGACA
Organism: uncultured Myxococcales bacterium; assembly: GCA_964546845.1. GTDB lineage: Bacteria > Myxococcota_A > Polyangia > Fen-1088 > Fen-1088 > JADGRB01. Next base: position 7,959 of record CAZJMY010000870.1, read on the forward strand.
CGGCACACGCCGCGCAACGGGGGCGAGGAGCGAACGCGAAGCAGGGAGGTCATGCCAGACGTCATGACGGGATGAGTACGATGACTACCACGTCAGTGATGCGCGGCGGCCACCATCTGCAGCACGGCCAGCAGCTTCTCCGCCAGCCTCTCGCGCATTTCGACCGGCACCGAAACGTGTCCGTGAAGGCGCGCCCCCTCGGCGCCGACCGTCAGGGATCTCAGGATGGGCGCCAGGCCCAGCAGGCGGACCATGGTCCCTTCGGCGTAGTCGCGCGCGGCGTTCGTCACCGCCCGGGCCGTCGCGGCGGCGTCCCCGGGGTTGTCGGCCACGCCCGTGAAGTCCAGGTTCAGGTCCTCGCCGAGGTCCATGCGGGCGGCGAAACGCTGGAGCCCGGCAGGCAGGGCCAGGAACCCCGCCGCCCGCGCGCGCAGGGGTTCGGTGACGTTGACGGCCACGAAGGCGGCGGGGCCGTCGCGATCGGCCCCCATCGCGCGCCGCAGCTCGCCGAGCGGCCCGGAACGGGCGTCGGGCACGATCCCCCAGGCGGCGTCGATGGCGGCGCGAACGTCGGTGGAGCTGCCGCTCACCACCGTCCGCGGCGTGACCAGCGCGACCGCCCGCTCGCCCGTGTCCCAGACCGGGCTGTCGCGCCAGCGCGTCGACGCGACGTGAGCGTTGGCGGCGCTGAACGCCGCCCCGATTCGCCGCGGATCGAATCGGCCGCGGAGCACGGTGAGGTTGTGGGGCGCGCCGCCGGCCTCGACGGCGACCACCAGCAGCCGGTCGCCGTCCGTGAACGGGTCGTAGCCGTAGGTCCGCACGCTGTGCTCGCGCTGCCCCGAGAGGTCCGACTGGGTCAGCGCGCGTGTCCAGGGCGAGGCCCGCAGCACCACCAGGTCGACGTCGGCGACGGTGTCGGCGGCGCCGGGCGCCAGGTTCCAAAGGTCGCTGTCGTCCGCCGCGCCGCGCGCCGCCGCCGGCGTGCCCGGCCCGCCGCTCTGCACGTCCGCGCAGCCGGCGACGGCCACCCCGATCGCGCAGACCGCCGCCGCCAGCAGGAGGCCGGACGCGCGCCGCTCAGCCCGGAACCAGCCGCTCACGTCCACTCCGACCCGCCTCCAGGACCTGTTCGATGCGCCGGCCGTCGCTCTCGGTGACGGCGGCCCGCAGCGCGGCCAGCTGCTCGGCCAGCGCGTCGATCAGCGGCAGCACCTGATCCCGGTTGTCGAGGAAGATGTCCCGCCACATGGCCGGGCTCGACGCGGCCACGCGCGTCGTGTCGCGCAAGCTGGTCGTGGGCAGCCGGCGCATCGCCTCGATGACGTCGGCGGGCAGCCCACCCAGCGCCGCCGCCAGCGTGTACGCGGCCACGTGCGGCAGGTGACTGCCGGCGCCGAGGACGCGGTCGTGCAGCTGGGCGTCCATTCGCACCGGCTCGGCTCCCATGGCGGACCAGAGCCGCTCGATCGTGGCGACCGCGGTCTCCGCGCTGCGCGCGGTCGGGCAGATGACGCACTTCTTCCCCTCGAACAACAGGGGGCTGGCCGCGTCGGGTCCGACTCGTTCGGTCCCGGCCACGGGATGACAGGCGACGAACGCGCCGGGCGGGAGCTTGGGCTCGACCGCCGCGATGGCCGCGGCCTTCACCGAACCGACGTCGATGACGACGGCGCCCGCGGCCAGCGCGGGCGCGATCTCGGCCGCCAGGTCGCCCAGGCTGCGCACCGGCGCCGCCAGCACGATCAGCGCCGCGCCGCGGGCTGCCTCGGCCGCCGAGGGGGCCGCGCGGTCGATGATGCCCAGCGCGACGGCCCGCTCCAGCTTTTCGCGGGTGCGGCTCCACGCGACGACGTCCGTCACCGCGCCGGCGGCGCGCGCGGCCAGGGCCACGGAGCCGCCGATTTGACCAGCGCCCATGACCGCCAGGCGCCCGATGGGCGTTCCTGACCACCGTCGCTGCGTGCTCACGCAGGCCTCACGGGGGGCACGTTACTGTCCCTGGGCGCGTCTGGCAATCGGGCCGGGTATACTTTTCTCCTCGATGAACGGCGGTGCACACCCGAGCGTCCTCTTTGCGCTTGGTTACGGCGTCCTCACTTCGCTCACGCCCTGCGTCTACCCGATGATCCCGATAACGGTCAGCATCTTCGGGGCCCGGGCCGGGGTGCCGCGCCGACGGGCCCTGGCGCTGGCCACCGCGTACGTGGCCGGAATCGCGGCGATGTTCGGCGCGCTGGGCACGACCTTCGGGCTTCTAGGACGCGCCTTCGGGACGTTCCTGGCCAACCCCTGGGTGATCGTCCCGCTCGCCCTCTTCTTCTTCGCGATGGGGCTGTCGATGTTCGGGGCCTTCGACGTCGCCCTCCCGTCGGGTCTGCAACAAAGGCTGAATCGCGTCGGCGGCCGCGGCTTCGCCGGCGCGTTCGCGATGGGGCTGGTGGCGGGCATCATCGCCGCGCCGTGCACCGGACCACCGCTCGCCTCGTTGCTGGCCTACGTGGCCACCACGCGGAACGCCGGCTGGGGGTTCACGCTGTTGGCGACCTACGGGGCCGGCGTGGGGCTCCCCTTCTGGCTGCTGGCCGGGTTCTCCATGTCGCTGCCCAAACCGGGCGGGTGGATGGAATGGGTGAAGAGCGTGTTCGGAATCGCGCTCTTCACCGCGGCGCTGTACTACCTGAAGAACGTGATCCCGGCGCTGGCCCACTTCGGGTCGGGCACGCCGCGGTTCGCGCTGGAGATGGCCGCGCTGGTGCTGGTCGGGATCGGGCTGGGCGCCGTGCACGCCAGCTTTCACGGCGCCGGCGCCGAGCGCGCGCGCAAGCTGGTGGGCGTCGCCATGGCGACCATCGGGCTCTTCGGCGTGACCAACTACGTGCTGGCGCCGAAGGGCGACGTCGCGCTGGCCTGGCTGTCCGACGAGCCCACCGCCGTCGCCGCCGCGCGCGGTGCGGGGCGCCCGCTGCTGGTCGACTTCGCCGCAAGCTGGTGCATCCCCTGCCGCGAGTTCGAGGTGAAGGTCTTCTCGCGGCCCGAGGTGGCGGCGGCGATGCAGCGGTTCACCCTGCTGCGCGTCGACCTTTCGCGCGAGGACGAAGATCCGGCGCTGGGCGCCATCAAGCACAAGTACGGGGCCGATACGCTGCCCGCCATCCGGATCCTGTCGGCCCGCGGCGACCTGGTCGCGAAGACCGACGAGCTGGTCGCGCCCGAGCGATTCCTCGAGATGCTCTCGACGGTCCCCTGATCGATCAAGTCGGCTGCCCCAGCAGCGCCTCCACGCGGGCCGGGTCGAATCCGAGCAGCAGGCGCCCGCGCACGTCCAGAACCGGCACGCGGTCCGTCGGGATGCCCATCTTCGCGGCCTTGTCGGCCAGCTCCCGCGCGGCCTCGGGGTCGCGTTCGATGTCCTTGTCGGCGAACGGGATCTTGTGGCTGGTCATGTATTCGCGCGCCGCCCGGCAGGCGCCGCACCACGAGGTGCCGTAGATCGTCACCACCGGCTTCACGCCCGGGGGCAAGGGCGGCGCCGCGGGGGCCGGGCCGCCGGGGGGCGGCGCGGCCGGGTGCGAGGCGAACGGCGAGGACTGCCCGCTGGGCAGCGCCGCCAGCGCGCCGGTCTCGAACGCTTCGCGGGACATCGGGCGGGCGGTGGTCTTCCCCTTGTCGACCAGGTCGTTCAGGTTCGTGACGTACACGCGGTCGTCGGCCGCGGGGGCGCCTGCCGCCGGATCGATCACGCGCACCAGCCCGCGCGACGCCGCGGGGACCGTCTCGGGTTTGTCCGTCGTCGCGAACGTGCCGGCCGGCTCGGCGTACGTGAAGAGCCAGCGCCCCCCCTTCAAGACCTCGACGGTGGGCGGGCCGCCGGGCGCGGCGGGGGGGGCCGGCGGCGCGGGCTTGCGGCAGGCGCCGCCGGCCACAGCCGCCAGCGCCACCCCGACGGCTGCCGCCCATCTCAGACGAGAGCTCATCGACCCAGGTTCAAGAACCCCGCGAGACAGGCGCGACATGGCGCGGATTTTACGGACCCTAGTTGACGGAGACCAGCTCTTCGCCGTCCCGGCCGCAGAAGGTCGCGTCGCTCTCGTAGCGGCGCGAGCAGTTGGGGCAGATCTTGCCGAGCCCGACCCCCATCGCCCCGCCCCCGGCCCCGCCGACGGAGGCGCCCAGGGCGAGCGGCAGGGGGACCAGCTCTTCACCGTCGAAGGCGCAGAACTTCTTGCCGGCGTCGAACGACCGCCTGCACGTCGGGCAGGTGGAGCCGCTTCCGGACGCGCGCGCGATGGGATCCGTGGCCGGCACCAGATCGCGCGCGTCCTGCGGGCAAAAGCGCAGCCCGGGCGGGTAGTCCCGGTGGCAGGCCGGACAGATCAACGCGGGCCCGCGGGCGGCGGCCTGGATCGCGTCGACGTCGGCGCGGGCCGGCACCTCCGCGGGCGCCGGCTTCGGCTGGCGGCGCGAACGGAAGGGCGGTCGGAGGGGCGATCGCAGGTGCGGTCGGAGGTGCGGTCGGACCGCGTACCCAATCAGGACCACGGCCAGGATGGCCACCACGACGAACAGGGCGATCTCGACGGGCTGCATCGACCTGGGTCCTCGAAGCTAGCAAAACGGAAGGGCCGGGAAAAGTGGCCCGCGCGGCTGAGGTCGGGGCCTATTTGGCCTTCTTCTTGTGCTTCTCGTTCATCGGCCCGGACTTGCCGGTCGACAGCTTCAGGACGGCCTGGTCGACCGCCTGCTTGATCGCGTCCTTGATGACGTCGTGAGTCGCGTCGGCCGTGTCCGCCGCCAGGCGTCGTTCCGAGACCTCGGCCTCCGTCGCCGACTGTCCGTCGCCGCTGAAGGCCAGCTTGGCGTCGGGGATCGTGGTGCCGAAGACCGTCAGCTGGACTTCCACCGCCAGCTGCTTGTTCCGCGACCCTGGCTTCGGATCCTTCACCTGTTGCTTGAGGTTTTCGATCCGGGCCGTCACGTCGAAGCCCCGCAGGTTGCGCTTCTTCAGCTCGGCGACCAGCTCGGAGCGGTCCTGGCCGGGCGCCTGCTGTCCGGCGGCGCCCACGTCCGACGCCCACTCGGGCCGGGACGCCAGCTCCGCCTTCAGCGCGTCACCGGCGAACGACTTCGTCGCCGCGTCGATCTCGGGACCGGCTTTGACCGGCTGCAACTGGAAGTAGTATTTCGGCGCAGCGGCGAGCGCCCCCTGCGCCACGAACAGGGGCAGCGCCGCCGCCAGGGCGAGCGAGGTTCGTGTCATCCGCCTATACTGCGATGGATGTCCGGAGCGCCCCAAAAGAAAATGACTCGCGTCAGCCTGGTGGTGACTCTGACGATGGTGGGGTTGACGCTGGGCGGGATCTTGGCGATCTTCGCGGCGCCGCTGCGCGCCTTGATTGCCCGCTGAGCGGCCGCCCGCGTTCTTGACCTGGGCGATCACGGAGAATAACGTCGCCGGGCGACGTTGCAGACACGCGGGAACCCCGAGGGTCCATGATCAAGTTGACGCTGACGGAAAAGGGCGGCGAACCCAAGCTGCTCACGTTCGAGAAG
>CAZJMY010000871.1:0-4560 GCA_964546845.1 uncultured Myxococcales bacterium
CGGCGTGATCCAGGCCTTGGCCGTCTTCCACAGGTAGTCGGCGCTGTTGGGCAGCGACTCGCGGATGAAGTTGCGGTCGACGTCCCAGCCGCGGTCGAACCCCCACTTCGACGAGATGTAGCCGTTCGACGAGAACATCGCGGTCTTGTAGCCGTCGCGCTTGAGCTCCTCGGCGACGAACGGGACCTCGGGCGCCAACTTGGACTCGTGGGCCGTGGCCCGGTGAACGGTGGGGTACACGCCGGTCAGCAGCGACGCGTGCGACGGCAGCGACCAGGTCCCTTGCACCGTCGCCCAGGCGTACCGGGTCGCGTCGGCCGCGAACGCGTCGTAGTTGGGCGTCTGCACGCGCGTCTTCGGGTTGTAGGCGTGGACCTTGTCGGCGCGCAGCGTGTCCACCATCCAGACGTAGAGGTGGTCGAAGCGGGGCTGCGGCGACGGCGGCGCCGCCCGCGGGGGCGCCTTCACCACCACGCGCGGCTCGGCCCAGGCGATGCCCGGCGCGCGCGCGACGAAATCCACGCGCGCCGCGTGCCCGGCGGCGTCGCTCGCGTCCAGCAGCAGGTCGCTCCAGGCCGCCCCGGCCGTCCCCTGGTGCAACGTGCGCGCGGGCTTGCCGTCGACGGCCACCCGGACCAGGGCCGCGCCCCCCTGCCCTTCGGCGCCGACGCCCACGGCAATCTGAGCGCCCGCTGGAAGCTGCACGTAGTACGAGACGCGGCCACCCTTGCCGCCGGAGACCAGCGCGCGACGGGCCACGCCGCCCGCGGTCACCCGACGAACCTCGGCGACCGCCAGATCGGCCGGCGGCGCGCCCAGCGAGGCGGGGCCGAACGCGATCTGCTGAACCGCCGCCGCCGCCCGCTTGCCGCCCGCCAGGGTGGCCGCGCTCTTGAACTGCAGGCGGACGCGGTTGTCGCCCGCGCGCAACAGGTCGGCGGGAACGGCGACGTCGTAGCGCTTCCTGGTGGTGGCGACATCCAGGGTCGAGACCGGCTTCTCGTTGACGAAGATCGAGACCTTCTGGGCGGGCGCCAGCGAGCGCATCGTGACGGACAGCGTGCCGGGGCCCAGCGTCGCGCCGTCGCCATCGCTGTCGACGGGAACGAAGACCAGCGCCGCCAGACCGGCGACCAGCGCGGCCGGCTTCCCCTCGTCCTTTTCGCCCAGCATCCACGAGGTCTTCCAACCGCCGTCGATGTACTTCAGGAAGTCGAGGGCCCCGGCGTCGATGACCAGCCGCCCCTCGCGGTAGGACGTGGCGTGGACGCGGTTGGCCAGAAAATCGAAGGACGTGCGCGTGCCGGCCAGGTCAGCCGGTGGGGAGGGCGCCGGAGCCGCGACGGCGGCGGGAGGCCCGTCGATGAGCGGCCCCTGGGCCTGCCCCGGCTGAGGCGCGCGCCCACAGCTCGCCATCCAGAAAGCGAGGGGCGGCAGCAACCGCACGACGAACGGGGCGCGACGGGGCAACCCCAACGCAAGTATCGCGCCCCTCGGCTGCCGTCAAGAATGCATCTGTGCGCACCGCTCGCGGCCGGGCCGTCAGCTGGTGGGCGGCACCTCGAGGAAGACCAGCTCGAGCGCGACGCGATCGCCGAACCGGAGCACGTCGCCGGGGGTCAGCTCCCGCCGGTCCACCTTCTCGAGCCCCACGAAGGTTCCGTTCCGCGAGCCCAGGTCGTGCACGGAGATGACGTCGCCGCGCTTGACGATCGAGGCGTGGTGCCACGACACCGTGGAGTACGGCAGGACGATGTTGCAGCGGGGGTCGCGGCCGACGGTGGTCGTCCCCAGCGTCAGACGGTAGACGTGCCCGGCCGAGTAGCCCTCGACGACGACCAGAAAGGGGTGACGGCCCACCGGAACCAGAGGGCGATCCCGCCTGGAATCGGACGACACACCGCACTCTCGCGCCGCGACGTAGGTTTGTCAAGACAAACCTCACATCCGACGACAGAGCGGCACCTTGCGAACACCGCGCTCGTTTGTCCCGACAAACTACCTCCCCTGGCAGCGGCTCTAGCCTCGGCGCGTGCCTCGCAGAGCGAAACCGGACGCGCTGTCGCTGGCCGTCGGCGCGCGCATCCGCGAGCTGCGCGAAGAGCAGGGGATCACGATGGAGCGGCTCGCGTACGAGTCGGACGTCGGCTCCAAGGGGCATCTCTCGAACATCGAACGGGGGCTGGTCCGGCCGACGGCCCACACGCTGAAGGCGCTGGCCGAACGGCTGGGCGTCGACCTGTCCGACCTGGTCAACTTCCCCGACCAGGGCGACCGCGCGCGCCTCTACGACCTGACGCGCGGGATGACGCCGCCGCGGCTGCGCCTGCTGCTGCAACAGGCGGAGGAGCTGGCGGCCCGCGCGCCCCGCCTCCGCGCCGCCGAAGCGCCGGAGCGCTACCGGCGTGGGAACAAGCCCACGCGCCGCCGCGCGAAGACCGAGCCGCCGGCGGGCGACTGAGCGGGCCTCAGGGCGCGGCCAACACGGCGACCTGACCGCTGAACGCCGTCCCGTCCGATCCTGTCACCTGGAAGCCGAACGACGCCAGCCCCTGGAAGCCGGCCGCCGGTTGAAAGCGCGCCGTGTGACCGTCGGCCTGCAGCGCCGCCGTCCCACCCTGGGCGCCGGAGACCGAATACTTGGGCGACACGCCGCTGAAGCCGGCCGCGTAGGCGGCGAGGTCCACGTCCACGGCCGCGCCCGCCGCCGTCGAGGCGTGGGGCGCGCCCAGCCAGTTCAGGTAGTGCTCGATGCGCGTGTACCCGTCGGCCGCCTTGACCATCGCGTCGTCGGCCGCCGGGTTCGAGCCCGTCGCGCTTTCCCAGGCGTCCGGCATTCCGTCGCCGTCGCCGTCGGCCGGCCGCGTGCCCGCCGCGATCGACCCGTAGCCGTTGTTCGGCAGGCCGGTTTGCGTCTGACTGGTGTAAAGCGCCGAGCCCGGGCCGACGGTGCCCGCCTCGGTCCCCGTGGTCCCCTTGCCCAGCGTCATGACCTGGCTGATGACCAGCGCGTCGATCGGGTCGCGCGGAAGCGCGCCCGCCTGTGACATCGCCACCCGGGCCGCCGACGGCGCGTCCAGCGGCGGCGTCGCCGTCGTTTCGGCCGACCAGGCGCCGGTGAGGACCGTCCCCGTTCCCTGGTACCAGTAGGGGGTGGTCGCCGTCCCGTTCAACACCCCGTCCAGGTTGGTGTCCTTCAGGTTGCCGGCCGCGTAGATCGCCTGGTTCTTGTCGATCTGGAACCAGGTGTTGTCGGTCCCCGTCGAGGCCGGCCCGAACACGAAGGTGTTGTTCAGGATGTCGTGCTGGAACGGGGTGCTCGTGTGCGTCGTGTACCCGGCCGAATCGTTGTAGAGCAGGTTGTTGACGAAGACCGTGTTCACCTTGGCCAGCGGATTCCGGTTGTGCGAGTTGGCGAAGATGTTCCGGTACCAGGACCAGTTGCTGGACACCGACTCCGTGTGGGCGCCGAACTGCTGGCCGGTGGGGTCGGCGATCAGCGAATCCTGGAACGTGATGTTGGTGACCGGGTAGGTCTGCCAGTCGTCGCTGACGCCGTCGACGTTGTTCCACGGCGCGAACTCCAGCGACGTGTGGTCGATGATGACGTCATGCGCCCGGTACAGGCTCAACGCATCGTCCTCGGTGCTGGCGGTCTCGCTGCCGGGCCGGATGCGCACGTACCGCAGGATGATGTTCGACGACTGCGCGAACGAAATCTCGCCGCCCCGGAAGGCGATGCCGCCGCCCGGCGCGCTCTGACCGGCGATCGTCAGGTTGCTCTTGGCCGAGACCGCCGTCGTCAACTGGATGGTGCCGCCCACGTCGAACACGACGATGCGGTTCGACGCGCTGACCGCGTCGCGGAACGAGCCCGCGCCGGAGTCGTTCAGGTTGGTCACGTGGGTGCCGGCGCCGTTGCGTCCACCGGTCACCTTCTTCGCGAATCCCTGAGCGCCCGGAAACGCCAGGGCCGCGGCCGGCGGCTGCGCGCCCCCGGACCCGCTGGTGCCGCCCGTCGCCGTGGTGGGTTGACCGGCCGCCCCGCCGGCACCGCCACGCCCAGCCGCGCCGCCGGAGGCGCCACGCCCGCTGCTGCCGCCGGAAGCGCCGCCCGTGGCGACAACGCCGCCCGCCCCGCCCGTCCCCTGCCCCGCCGTGCCCCCGCCGGCGGACGGGCGCCCGCCGCCCCCGCTGGTTCCGCCCGCGCTGGTCACACCGCCGCTGCCGGGCAGGACGGCCCCGCCGCTGCCGGGTGCGGTCGCTCCACCACCCGGCGATCCCGAACAGGCAACACCACCGCCGGCGAGAGCCGGCAGGACGACCAGCCAGACGGCCAGGGGGCGGACCGCGGCACGACGCATACCCGCATCATGCCGGGGGCTCCCCCGGACGATCACGAAATCCGCGCCGCGCGCAGCCGCGGTCAGGTCGTCGCGAGGCCGCGCGTCATCAGGACCTTGCCCGACCGGACCAGCTCGACGACCTGGAAGTTCTTGAGCAGGCTCAGGAACACGTCGATCTTCTCGGCCGCGCCCACGATCCGGACGATCAGCGAGT
>CAZJMY010000872.1:0-10796 GCA_964546845.1 uncultured Myxococcales bacterium
GGCACGGGGGGCGGCGTGGGCGCCGCCGGCAACGGTGCCGGCGGCGGCAGCAGCACCGGCGGCGCCGCGGGCGGCAGCGCCGGCGACCCGTGCGCGACGGCGATCTTCTGCGACGACTTCGAGTCCTACGCCGCCGGTCAAGCGCCCGGGGGCAACTGGACCAAGTCGACCAACCTGGGGACCGTCGCCGTCGACGACACGCAGTCGCGTTCGGGGAAGAAGTCCGTCAAGTTCACGACCCAGTCGTCCAGCGGATCGAAGACGGCCTACATTCGCCTCGGCAACGCGACCGGCAAGACCGTCTTTCCCGCGCCGGGAAACAGCTTCTACGGCCGCATGATGTTCCGCCTGGAGTCGGCGCCCACGGCGTCGGTGCACTGGACGTTGCTCGAGGGCAGCGGCCTCGTGCCGGGGAAGACCTACCACGCGCTCTACCGCTACGGCGGGCAGATCCCGGTCATGCAGGGGTCGACCTTCGTCGGCAGCCAGTGGATGGCGAACTACGAGACGCCCGATTCGTACGGCGGCAACGGACCCAGCAGCGACTGCTGGTCGCACTCGAGCAAGGTCGTCGTGCCGGTGGCCAAGTGGTCGTGCGTCGAATGGCAGTTCGACGGACCCAGCAACACGATGCGGCTGTGGCTGGACGGCGCCGCCGTCCCCAGCCTCACGGTGTCCGGCGTCGGCCAGGGCTGCGTCAACCAGCCGGCGACGTTCGCGTGGACGGCGCCTACCTTCGATCGCCTCGACCTCGGCTGGGAGTCGTACCAGGCGGACGACGCGCGCACCCTCTACATCGACGACGTCGTGATCGCGACGACGAAGGTCGGCTGCCCGCCCTGACCGCGGCGCCATCCCGCTGCCTGCGACGGAGTGGGTAGCCATCCGTCGCAAAATGGCTCAGGCTGGCGAGCGGTGCTTCGAACGGCGACCCGTCTCCCTCCCCGCGGCCGGCGCGGACTGAGGCTGCTGGTGCTCGCGGGCGCTCTCGGCGGCGCCGCGCCCGCCGTTGCGCAGGATCTGGACCAGCCGGCGGTTCCGGAGACCAAACAGGAGCCGCCGCCCGCGCCGGCGCTCACGAAAGCGCCGCAGCTGATCGAGGCGGCGGAGCCGGTCTATCCACCGGACGCGCTGGCGGCGCGCCAGTCGGCCGACGTCACGATGGACATCGACCTGGACGCCGCGGGCCACGTGACCAACGTCGCCGTCTCGAAGGGGGCGGGCCCCGAGTTCGACGCCGCGGCGGTGGCCGCGGTCAAGGCGTCGACCTTCTCGCCCGCCGAGATCGACGGCCGCCCCAGCCCCGTCCAGTTCTCCTACACGCTGCACTTCGTTCCGCGCGTGCTGCCGCCGCCGGCGCCGCCACCGCCGGCGATCGAGCCGATCGTCGCGACCGGGCGCCTTCGCGAAAAGGGGACCCGGGATCCGCTGCCCGGCGCCGAGGTGTCGACCAGCGCAGCCACCGCCACGGGCGCAGAGGCGACGGTGGTCGCGGTCACCGACGAGGACGGCCGGTTCGCCGTGCGCGCCAAGCCGGGCGTCCCGCTGCGCGTCGTGGTCACCGACCCCGACCACGACCCTTGCCTCTACGAGCTGGACGCCGCCGCCGTCTCGGCCGAGAAGCCCGCGACGCTGGATTGCCTGGTGACCCGCTCCCTGGCGGCCCTGCACCAGACGAAGGTCCGCGGACAGCGCGAGGCCCAGGCGGTCACGCGCTACACGCTGAGCCAGCCCGAGCTGACCACCGTCCCCGGCACGTTCGGCGACCCGCTGCGCGTCGTGCAGAACCTGCCCGGCGTCGCGCGCACCCCGTTCGGCCTGGGCCTGCTGGTCATCCGCGGGGCGTCCCCCCAGGACTCCGGCGTCTTCGTCGAGGGGCACCAGGTCCCGATCCTCTATCACTTCCTGGGCGGGCCTTCCGTGCTGACGCCGCGGCTGATCGACCGGATCGACTTCTACCCGGGTAACTTCGGCGTCCGGTACGGCCGCGCCACCGCCGGCATCATCGACGTGGACTTGAAGACCGATCCCACGCCGCGCGTGCACGGCCTGGTCGACCTGAACCTGCTCGACTCGTCGGCTTACGTCGAGGGGCCGCTGGGCCTGGGCTGGACCGGATCCGTGGCGGCGCGCCGCTCGTACATCGATCTCCTTCTGCCGGCCTTTCTCTCGGGCGGTACGACCGCCGCGCCCGTTTACTGGGACTACCAGGCCGGGGCGCACCGGCGCGTGGGGCCGGGGGATCTGTCGCTGTTCGCGATCGGCAGCAACGACACCCTGAAGGTGGTGTCGCGCGACGCCAGCCGCGGCGACATCGACCTGGGGACCTCGACCGGCTTTCACCGGCTGATCGGCGTGTACGCCACCAACGTGAAGGGCTGGATGAACGTCGTGTCGCCCGCGTTCGGCTACGACCGCCTGCGCTTCTCGGCCGGCTCCGTCGACATCAATCGGTCGGCCTGGGTGTTCGAGCTGCGCGACGAGCTCACGCGCGCCTTCACGAAGACCTTCGCCTGGCGGGTCGGGATCGACGCGCTGGCCAACCGGGACAACCTGTTCTTCGATCTGCCCACCGAGCCGGACGCGCGGCTGTACGGGCCGACCGACCCGACCGCGATCCAGCACACCACCGTGCCGCTGAACCGGGCGGGCGTCGCCGCCTACACCGACGCGACCTGGGACGTGGGCGCCGGCTTCCGGCTGATTCCGGGGTTGCGCGCGGACCTGTTCCGCTACGTCGGGCAGGACCGCGCCACCGTCGATCCGCGGCTGGTGGTGCGCTGGACCAGCAGCCCGGTCCAGGTCTGGAAGGCGGGCGCCGGCATCTTCCACCAGATGCCCGAGCCGCAGCTGCTTGATCCGGCCTACGGCAATCCCAACCTGCCGCCGATCTGGGCGGACCAGTATTCGTTCGGGTTCGAGCGGCGGCTGCGCCCGGCGCTGACCGTCGACGCGACCAGCTATCTGGTGCGGCGCCACAACCAGCCCGTGCCGCCGCCGCCCTTCTCGCCGGCCGGCCAGGAACGATCGTGCGGGCTGGAGGTGATCGTGAAGCACGAGTTCACGGCGCGGTTCTACGGCTGGCTGGCCTACACGCTGTCGTGGTCGGAACAGACGGCGTACGCGGTGAACGCCGCCCAGCAGGGCAATCCCAACATGGGCAACGTGCAGACTGTCGGAGGCGCCACGACGACCACCTGGTTCCCGACCGACTACGACCAGCGCCACAACCTGATCGCCGTCGGAAGCTACCAGCTGAAGAAGTGGCGTCTCGGCGGCCGATTCCGGCTGGTGTCCGGCGCGCCGGAGACGCCCGTGGTCGGCAGCGTGTACGACGCCGATCTGAACCAGTACCAGTGCCAGTACGGCGCCAGCAACTCGGCGCGCAAGCCGACGTTCCATCAGCTGGACGTGCGCGTCGATCGCACCTGGACGTTCCGGCTGTGGGAGCTGAGCGCGTACCTGGACGTCCAGAACGTCTACAACGCCGAAAATCCGGAAGCGACGATCTACGACTACCGGTGCCGCGGGTCGGAGGCGATCCGCGGCCTGCCGATCCTGCCCATTCTCGGCGTGCGAGGGCTCTTTTGAGGAGGCGGACCATGCGGAGGCCGAAGCGGAGGCGCAGCTGGGGCTGGTCGCTGCGATGCCTGGTCGCGCTCGCGTCCGTCGGGGCGGCGGCCTGCGGCAACCTCGACGACGTCACCACCGTCAAGGACCTGCGCGTGCTGGCCATCCAGGCGGAGCCGGCGGGCTTCCTGATCGACGTGGACGACCCGGGCGCGGGCAGCGACGCGGATTGGCAGGCCACGCTGACGGCGCTGGTCGTCGACCCGAGCGGGCTGAACGAGACGGTGCAGGTCACGACCGCGCTGGGCTGCCCCGACTACCTGGACGCCATCACCGCCGCGACGGGGACGGCGACGCGGGTGTGCAGCGCGACGCCGATCCCGCTGCCCGACCCGACGTTGCAAGCGGCGCTGGCCAGCACGCCGCTGGTCCCGCCGTCCGGACAGACGGTGCCGCCGGCGACCGACGGCGGGTTCACGTATCTCCCCACGTTCCAGTACGGGCTCACCACGACGCAGCTGGCGCTGCTGTTCGCCAGCCCGCCGACGGGGGTCCCGCAGGTGGACGCCGTGCTGACCAACAACCGCACCTTCGGGCTGGACGCCATCACCAGCTTCACCTTCACCCGCGGCGCTCAGGCGGCGCCGGCGGTGAAGCGGGTCGTCTACTGGCCGAAGCTGGACCCCGTCCTTTATCCCGGTCAGGCGCCCAACCAGAACCCGGCCATCAGCGACGTCGGCTTCTTCAGGAGCCGGGACAGCGCGACGGGTGACCCCCAGGATCCGCTGGCGCCCGGTGAGGTCCCCGAGCTGTCGCTGGCGGCCGGCGACGACCTTTACGTGCTGCCGGCGGAGGCGACCGCCGAGACCTACACCTTCTACGTCAAGGACCGCGAGCAGGGCGGTGCCATCGTGGCGAACACCGCCCAGGAGCTGCTGCGGTACGACTTCTTCGCGACGGCGGGAACGTTTTCCCCGGCCGAGCGGCAGAGCAAGCCGCCGGCGCTCATCACGGCGGCCGACGGCCGCGTCCACCTCGACAGCCAGTACAAACCACCCGACGCCCAGCACCTGCCCACCGACGGGAACGTCACCATCTGGATCGTCGTCCACGACGAACGCGCCGGCGTGGGCTGGATCTCGCGGACGATTCGCGTCGTTCCCTAACGCCGGGACGGGCGCGCTTGCGGGGTCGCGTCGCGGAAGCCGCGCCGGAACAGCGTGTCCGCGGGCGTCTGTCTCACCGTCTCCAGAGCCTGCTCGGCCGTCGGCGTCTCCACGGCCAGCGTCGCGCGCAGGCCCGCCTCGCAGGTGACCAGCACCGCCTCCATCGCTTCCACCGGGCGCGGGCGCCGGCCGTCGTGAACACCGCCGGCGATCCAGACGTTGACCAGGTAGCCGAGCTCCCGCATCCGGGTGGAGAACAGGTCCGGATCGCGCTGCCGTAGCGCGCTCATCGCCTGCTCGAACGCGGGCGCGACCAGGTGTGCTTTCGGGGCCGACCCGTCGGTCAGGGCCGCCAGCGGCTCCGAGGGCGCCGCCGCGATCACGTCGGCGTCGTGCAGCAGCGCGGCCAGCTCGTTCAAGGCCTTGGTGGGCCGGGGCGGCGGCTCCGGCCGTCGCGCCGCCGGCAGTTGCTTCGCCTCCAGCCCGCGAAAGTAGGCGCGCGTGATCGGATCGCGCTGGTCGTCGCGCCCAGGACGTCGCGCGAGCTGCAGGAACGCGCGCGCGTCCGCCGGGGTGACGAACCCCTCGGCGGCGCGCCGGTCGTCCCGGGCCGCCGCGACGTCGCTGTCCAGCATCTCTTCCGCCGTCAGCACCTGGAAGAGGCCGCCCTGGCCCGAGATGTACTCGGTGCTCAGCTCGCAGCACTGTTCCAGAAGCGCGCGCAGCCGGTCGTGGTGATCGCGGTCCAGCGCCAGCAGCGCGCCCCACACGTCGTCCCACACGTCCGGGTCCCGCGCGATCAGCCGAAACTCCTCCCACTCTTCGACGATCGAGGTCTCGAGCGCGCTGCGCAGGGCCTCGGACTCCTCGTCGCCGAAGCTCAGCTGCTCCTCGACGACGTCCATGTCGATCACCAGCACCAGGCGATGGAGCGCCAGCGCCAGCAGGTCCTCGGGCAGCTCGCACAGGCGCTGGACCAGGACGTCCTCTCCCGCTTCCTGCATCACGCGCAGCCACAGCGCAAACCTTTCGGGGCGAAACGTCTCGTCACCGGCGGCACGGTCGGCGCGCCAGAGGTCGTCGTCGAAGATGCGCTCCAGCTGCGCGGTCGTCGCCAGCGCGACCAGCTCGCCGGCGTCTTCGAGCCCGATGCGCTCGATCAGCTTGCCGAGCACCGGCGCCGGCAGCTCGCGGATGGCGGCGACCAGGCCGGGGCGTTCGAGGATCTGCAGCAAGAGCGCGCTCGAGGACGGCGCGCCGGAACGAGAGAGCGAGGTCGAGTTCGAGGGCATGCGAGGCTCCTTTCTCAAGGACCCGCGCATGCTGAGCGCCTGGCGAAAAGCGTCCTAGCTATTGATTTTCATGGGGAATCAGTAGTATTAAGTGGGAACGAAACGGCGCGCCGAACCGGGACGCCCAGCAGGAAGTCGATCAGCAGGCGCGCGGCGGGCGAGCGCTTTGGCGCCGCCGGGTAGATGAGCGAGAAGGGGCGGCTCACCCCGCGGAAGTCGCGCAGGATCTCGACCAGCGTCCCCTGGGCCACGTCCTTCTCGACCAGGAAGTCGTAGGTCTGGACCAGCCCCAACCCCGCGCGCGCCAGCGTGACGGTCGCGAGGACGTCCTCCGTGCACTTCACCGACGAGTCCGGCGTCCACGCCCGCGACTGCGGGTGGAAGCTCCAGGGCAGGACGCGCCCCGTGCGCGGCATGACGAACGCGATGCAGGTGTGGTCGGCGAGCTCGGCCGGCCGGCGCGGCGCCGGATGGCGCGCCAGGTAGGCGGGCGCCGCGTAGACGCCGATGGGGAAGTCGCCCAGCTTCCGGGCGATGAGGCCGCTCTCGCGAATCGCGCCGAGACGGATCGCGAAGTCGTAGCCCTCGCCCGTGAGGTCGACGTTCCGATTGCCGACGTCGATCTCCAGGGCGACGCCGGGGTACCGGTCGCGAAAACCGGCCAGCATCGGCAGCAAACGGTGGTGCCCGAACGTGGTGGGTGCGCTCAGCCGGACGACGCCCGAGCGGCTGCGGTCCCGCGTCGAGACCTCGGTCTCCGCCTGTCGCAGCAGCGCCAGCGCCTCCTTGACCGTGACGTAGTAGGCGCGCGCGGCGTCCGTGGGGGTCACCCGGCGCGTCGTGCGCCGGAACAGCGTCACCCCCAGCGTCTGTTCGAGGCGAACGACGCTGCGGCTGGCGGCCTGCGGCGTCACGCCCAGCATCCGCGCCGCCCGCGAGAAGCTCCCCGCCTCGAACGCCGCGCAGAACGTGAGGACGTTGGGCAGGGTCGATTGCACCAGCGGCGCGGTCATTTGTACCTCGATGGTACAGGTGATGCGCCATTGCGTCAGCTACTGGCGGCGGCAGCCGCGCGGCATCTTCGGACCATGACAAAACGCATCCTGATCGCCACGACCAGCCACACCCGCAAGGGTGACACCGGGCAGCCGACGGGCGCCTACCTGCCGGAGATCGCCCACCCGCACGCCGTCTTCCGCCGGGCCGGCTATGCCGTCGAGCTCGCCAGCGTCCGGGGCGGCGCCGTTCCGCTGGACGGCGTCGAAGGCGCCGACGTCGCCAGCCTGACCTTCCTGGACGAACATCGCGAGACGCTGGCCCACAGCCTGCCCGCCGCCGCCGTCGACCCCGCGCGCTACGACGCCATCTTCTTCGCGGGTGGGCACGGCGCCATGTGGGACCTGCCGGACGACGCCGCGTTCATGCGCGCGTCCGCCGCAATCTACGAGCGCGGCGGCGTCGTCGCGGCCGTCTGCCACGGACCGGCGGCGCTGGTGAACGTCCGGCTGTCGAACGGCGCCTTTCTCGTCGCCGGCAGGCAGGTCAGCGCGTTCACCAACGCCGAGGAGCGCGCCGTCGGCCTGGACCGGGTCGTGCCGTTCCTGCTGGAGGACCGGCTGAACGCGCGCGGCGCCCAGCACGTCCCGGGCCCGCTCTGGCAAGCGAACGTCGTCGCCAGCGACCGACTGGTCACGGGCCAGAACCCCGCCTCGGCAACGGGCGTCGCGGAGGCGGTGATCGAGACCCTGCAGCGGTTACCGGGGCCGGCGGCCCGCCGAGCCGAGCCCTACAGCATGAACGACACGCCGAACGAGATCGTCGGGTAGCCGAGGCGCGCCGTCAGCGTGATGGTGTCCGTGAGGCGCAGGCGGCCGCCGACGAAGAGCGCCGGGACGGCGCCGAACCCCTCGTTGCCGAGGTGGTACAGGCTCAGGCCGCCCTCCGCGAAGGCCGAGAACTTCTCGGTGAGCCAGAAGTTC
The DNA here is from genome assembly GCA_964546845.1 of uncultured Myxococcales bacterium. Classification (GTDB taxonomy): domain Bacteria; phylum Myxococcota_A; class Polyangia; order Fen-1088; family Fen-1088; genus JADGRB01. Next base: position 8,008 of record CAZJMY010000872.1, read on the forward strand.
CACTGCATCACGACGGGGACGAACAGGTAGTTGTAGCTGCCGCCGTTCGAGGTGACCTCGGTGCACACCGTCGTGCCCGCGGGCCCCGTCTCGAAGTGGAGGCACTGATCGCGGTAGCCGTTCAGCGCGTAGCGGCCGGCGTAGTGGGCGTAATCCAGGCCCACGCCGATCGCGACGGAGTCGTTGACGTCGCGCAGGAACCCGTCGGGCGCGATGACGAAGCTGGCCCGCACGCCGACGCCCAGCCCTGAACCGGCGCCGCGGCCGGGCGGGGCGGATCCGAACACCAGGTGCGGCTCGACCTCCGCCGTGTAGTCGAACGGCGCGCGCCCGCCCTGGATGATGTACCCGTCGCGCGCATGGGCGGCGCCGGTGGCCAGCATCAGGGCCCCCGCGACGACGGCGGCGAGGGCCGTTCCTTTCGCTCCGCTCATCAGCATGCCCCGCAGCGCGCGGTGCCGTCGGCGCACGAAGAGGGTGGCGGTCCGTTCAAACATTTCAGATCGCAACTCTGGGTGTTGTTGCAGGTCACCGCGCAGGATCCCGTGCACTCGACGGCGCAGGTGGTGACGTTGTTGCACTGGATGACGCTGCCGCCGCCGGCCCGCACGCCGCAGCGGTCGACGTCGTGGCAGTCATATTGGCAGTTCGCGCCACAGAAGGCGCCGCACGAGACGGTGTTGTGGCACTCGACGTTGCAGTCGTTGCCGCACGACGCGGAGCAATCGTTGACGTCGTGGCACGCGAGGTCGCAGTCGTCGCCGCAGACGCCCCCGCAGTGGACCATGTTGTGGCACGACAGATCGCACCCGTCGCCGTCGGCGCAGCCCTGGTAGCAGTCGGTCCCCCCGGAGCACTCGCACAGCGAGCCGCTCGAGCAGCTGCCGGAGCCGCTGCCGCACCCGACGAGCTGCAGCAGCGCGAAGGCGGCCAGGCAGATGAACAAAGCTTTCATGCGGCCGGCATGGTAGCGCCGCCGAGGCCCATCGGCTACGAGCTGGATCACGCGCCCAGCAGAAAGAACTGCTGCGCCGGGCTGGGGATCGGCACCTTCTCGAAGCGCGAGAAGCCCGCCTGCCGGGCCAGGTCGCGCGCGCCGGCCTCACCGATGATCGTCCCCAGCGCCGCGCCGCCGGTGGCCATCGACACCGTCAGGCAGTGGAACGGGCTGAGGCTGGCGCGCATGCGTCCATATGGATTTCGGTTTTCCAGCGGCTCGCGCGAGCCGGTCGGCTCGGACCAGAAGAGCTGCCCGCCGAGGGCCAGCAGCTCGCGCATGGCACGCAGCGCCCCGACGGGATCGGCCATGTCGTGCACGCAGTCGACAGCGACGATCAGATCGAACGCGTCGGCCTCCAGCGCCTCGACAGGGGCGGCCACGAAGCTCGTGTTGCGCAGGCCCACCCGGGCCGCCTGCTCGTGCGCGCGCTGGATGCTGGGCGCGTGGGGATCGAGGCCCAGGAACGTGCTGGCCGGGAACGCCCGGGCCATCGCGATCGTGGAGCGCCCCAGGCCGCAGCCCACGTCCAGCACCCGCGCGCCGTGTGTGAGGCGCTGGGGCAGGCCGGGGACGCCGGCTAGCCACTCCTGCACCAGCAGGTGCTCGAACCAGGGGCGATGCATGCGATCGATGGCGACCGGGATCCCCGCCGGCAGCTCGTCGAAGGCGATGCCGCCGCCGTGCTGGAAGGGTCCGGCCAGCCGCGGCGCCAGCATCAGCGATTCCACGGCGAACGCGAAGGCGCCCGCCGCGAACAGGCGATCGCCTTCTGCGGCCAGCACGGCGATCTGTTCGGGCGTCATCGCGTACGTCGCGCCGTCCGGCTGGTGCTCGACATAGCGCGCCGCGACCATCGCGTTCAGCCACTCGCGCACGTAGCGCTCGTCGAGGCCGAGCCGCGCCGCCAGATCGGCGCTGGTGCTGGGCCCGCGGGCCAGCGCCGCAAACAGGCCCAGCTTGTCGCCCAGGTAGGCGAGGCCGACGGTGAACGCGCCGCCCAGATCGTCGACCACCCGCTCGGCGAGCGGTCGCGGTGGTTCCGGGGGCGTGCCCATGCCGCGATGCTACGCCACTCGTGGCGGAGGATCTCCTTCGTCACGGCGCCACGTCCGGCGCCGCCCCGATAACCACGCACCCCGCGCGATCCTAGATTCCCATCGGGTGACGGCGCCGCGCCGGCCGTTACCCGCGGGTAATGGGCGCTCGCGTGTGCGCGCTCCGGTCAGCTTCCGAGATGCGGCATGCACGTTGCTGTAACCAAATTGTCGCTGTCGTGCGCGTTGCAGCGCGTCTGGGGGTGCGTCCTGACGAAGTCACTTTCCTTATGGGGCCTGGCCGGTTTGATTGCAGTCGGGACCGGATGTTCCAGCGGCGCGCCGGCGGCTGATTCGGGCGTGCCGGCGGGCGGCCGCGGTGGAAGCAGCGCGGCCGCCGGCCGCGGCATGGTGGACGCGGGCGTGATGGGCGGCGCCGCCGGTTCACCGCCGAGCAGCGGCAGCGGGGGTTCCGGAGGCGCCACGGCGGCCGGCGGCACCGGCGGTCTTCCCGGCAGCGGCGGCGTTCGACGAAGCCGCGCTGTTCAAGCTGGTCGAGGAGGCGCGTCATCGCCCCGCTGTCGTGGCGCGTCTCGCGGCACAGTTCAGCCGGCGTGAGCGCGATGCCGTCGCGGATCAGCAGCAGCATGATCCACTGCTGGAAGGTGAAACCCTTGGCTTCGAATTCCGCTTCCACGCGGTCGATCATCAGGCGATGCGCGTGCTTGAGCAGATAGCCCAGGCTGTCGCGCGCA
>CAZJMY010000873.1:0-13513 GCA_964546845.1 uncultured Myxococcales bacterium
GAACTTCCCCCGGCACCGGGGGAACTTCGCCCGCCACCGGAGGAACTTCGCCCGGCACCGGGGGAACTTCGGCCGGGACCGGAGGCCGCGCGCCGCCGGCCGCGACCGGCTCGGATGGCGGGTGCAGCTGCCGGGTGGACGGCGGCGATCCGGGCGCGGCGGGGTTCGCGCTTCTCAGCGCGATGGGAACGCTGACGCTGCTGCGCCGGCGTCGGCGCGCTCGCGGCTGATTTCGGCGGGCGAGCGCGACGGGCGTGGCTCGGTGCGTGGGTCGAGGATTGAAGGTCGATCAGTCCGTCGGAGCACCCAATGAGCAGCTCGTCCTCGAGCCAAACGTCCACCTCAGGGCGCGGAGGTGTCGATGTTGGCTCCGGAGATCGACCGGGGCTCCCCGCCCCCGACCGGCGTTCGCCCCACCGCCCCCGACCGCCCCGCCCCCGACCGGGGGTAGTTACCCCCCGCCCCCGACCGGGGGTAGTTTGCCCGCCGACCGGCGGGTAGTTCAGTCGCGCCCGACACCGGCGGCCGTACCGGGGGTTCTTCCGGCACCGGCGGCGAAACCGGATGAACGATTGGTCGAAACCAGAAGTGATGCGACCCCGACCGGTGCTGGAGAACCGTACTTACATGTTCACGCGACGCTGCTCCGAGCGCCGGTTTTTTCTGCGCCCGGACCCGGCAATCACGAACGCCTTCTGGTACTGCATCGGCTGGGCCGCCCAGAAGCACGGGCTCGTTCTCCACGGTGCCGTTGCCATGAGCAATCACGTACACGTTCATGCGACGGATCCCCGCGGCGTTTATCCCGATTTTCTTCGCGATTTTCACGGGCTCCTCGCGCGCGTGGTGAATGCCTGGCGCGGGCGGTGGGAATACTTCTGGGATGCAAACCAGGCGTCAGCCGTCCTCCTCGAAGATGAGGCAGCGCAGCTGGACAAGCTCGTCTACGTGCTGGCGAATCCGGTCGGGCTCGTCGAAAGGGCGCGCGACTGGCCGGGAGCCACCAGTCTCCATTCGCTGATGACAGGCGACCCGGTTGTGGCCGTCCGCCCCGACCACTTCTTCCGGGATGTCGCGGCGGGGGGTGATATGCCGGAGACGGTGAGAATCTCGTTTACGCCCCCGCCTGCCATGATGGCACTGTCGCCGGAAGTCTTCGTTCGGGCTGTCGCGGACCTCATCGCTGCCGCGGAACAAAGAGCTGCGACGGAGCGCCGGAGTACTGGCACCAGGGTGCTTGGGCGGAAGAAGGTCTTGGCGCAGCACTGGAATGGTAGGCCGCATGATCGCGAGCCGCGGGGGCATGCCAGTCCGACGCTCGCCTGTCGCGATAAGTGGCTGCGTATCGAGCGCCTCGCCCACAACCGGACGTTCCAGGGGCTGTATCGGGCGGCGCTAGAAGCCTTTCGGAACGGAATCGCGACCCTGTTCCCGATCGGCACGTGGAGCATGAGGTTTCGCGCCTGCATTCAGGTAGAAACTGGATGACACGGCAGCGTCGCCTTCGGCGAGTGCGGACCCTCAGCGGGTGCAGCCCGGCGCCACCACCCAGATTGAAGGGCGCGAGGACGTAACTGATTCCCGCGACGAGGAACGGCGCGGCCACCACGGTGAATCCCGGCGGTGGAAATGGGCGGGGGCGGCCAGAGGGACCGCGGCGCGGCCTCGATTCGCCGCGGTCCGTCGAGACACCTTCAGCCTAGATCGCTTTCAAATTGACGCCATCCGACCGGGTGTGATCTAACGTCGGAATGGCGCGGTCGCCCGGACCGGGGGTTGTTGTTCGCCCAGACCGGAGATGTGCCGGTCACCCGGACCGAGAGTTGTTGTGCGATCACCCGGACCGAGGGTTGTTGGTCAGGTGTTAGTCAGGTCGGCCCGGGCCAGGACGTCGTTGTCGTCCATGACCGGGGGCTTCGGACCGGGGGTTCTCGTCGCCTTGCAGCGGGGGATGACGGACTGTTTGGTCTTACTGGAGGTGCGCTCGAAATGGCCGTCCGACGTCTGAATCAACGAGCCCGCCGCGGCCCCTAAGGGAGACGCGATGAGGACTCCGGCCAGAACGCGCGTACTCCGGGAAGCAGTGACAACGGTGCTCGCTCTGCTGATCTCCAGCTGCTCACCTACGGACCCCGGCGGCGACCGAGGCACGGGGGGGACCGGCGCCCGGGGCGGAGCCCTCGGAAGCGGCGGTCAGGCGACCGGGGGTTCTTCAGCCACCGGCGGTGCGCCAGCGAGCGGGGGTTCTTCCGGGACGGCGACCGGGGGTTCTGTGACCGGGGGTTCTTCTGGGAGGGCGGGGGGCGGGGGCGAGGGGATGGGGCGCGGGAGCGGCGGCGCGCCGCTCGGCAGCGGGGGCGGCGCTGGCGCGCCCACCACCGGAACCGGGGGAACTTTCGGGAATGGCGGGAGCGGGTTCTATCGGATGGAACGGCTCACGCGCGGGCTCGTCGCCGTTCAGGTCACCGGCGGGGTGTACGTGGGCTGGCGGATGTTCGGCTTCGAGTACGACGCCGCCAACCCGGCCAACGTCACGTTCAACCTCTATCGAAACGGCGCCAAGATCGCGAACGTCACCGACAGCACCAACTACACCGACACCGCCGGAACGTCGGCGTCGACCTACGTGGTCCGCCCCGTGATCGGCGGCGTCGAAGGCTCCGCCTCCGAGACGGCCGGCGTGTGGGCGCAGCAATATCTCCGCGTCCCCCTGCAGATCCCCCCCAGCGGAACCACCGGCTCCAACTGCCCGACCCCCAACGAGGCCTACGCCTACAGTGCCAACGACGCCAGCCCCGGCGACGCCGACGGCGACGGCGTCTACGAGCTCTTCCTCAAGTGGGACCCCAGCAACTCCCACGACAACTCGCAGTCGGGGTGCACCGGCAACGTCTACATCGACGCATACAAGATGGACGGCACCCGCCTCTGGCGCGTCGATCTAGGCCCCAACATCCGCGCCGGCGCGCACTACACCCAGTTCGTGGTCTACGACTTCGACGGCGACGGCAAGGCCGAGATGGCCGTCAAAACAGCCCCCGGTACCAAGGACGGCACCGGGGCGTACCTTCACACGGGGCCGGCCGCCAACGACGACGACAGCGCCGTCTATCACAACAGCGACGGTTACATTCTTTCCGGCCCCGAGTACCTGACGGTCTTCAACGGCGCGACCGGCGCCGAGATGGCCACCGTCGCCTTCGATCAGGCGCGCGGCACGGTCAGCTCGTGGGGCGACAGCTACGGCAACCGTGTCGACCGCTTCCTGTCGACCGCCGCATATCTGGATTCCACCGGACTGGCCAGCTTCATCATGGCGCGCGGCTACTACACCCGAACAACCCTCGGTGCCTGGAACTGGCGCGAGGGGAAGCTCACTCAGCTCTGGAAGTTCGACAGCAACGTCACGCCGAAAGACGCCGCTGGGCACGCCTACTCGGGGCAGGGCTCGCACAGCATGACGATCGCCAACGTCGACGCCGACCCACAGCAAGAGGTCATGTACGGCGCCATGGCCATCGACAACACCGGCGCCGGCCTCTGCTCGACCGGCTTCAACCACGGCGACGCCGAGCACGTCGGCGACCTGATCCCCTCCCACCCCGGCCTCGAGTTCTTCATGTGCAACGAGGACGGCAGCCACCCCGCCTACCACATCCGCGACGCGAAGACCTGCGCCGTCCTTCAGCAGGGACCCGTCGACGGCGCCGACACCGGCCGCTGTGTCGCCGAGGACGTCGACGCCAGCAACCCCGGCGCCGAGATGTGGTCGTCGAGCACCTCCGGCCTCTTCTCCGCCACCACAAACGCCAGCCTGGGCGCCATCCCCGGGTCGACCAACTTCGTCATCTACTGGGACGGCGACGAGACGCGCGAGCTGCTGGACAGCAACCACATCGACAAGTACGCCGCCGGGGCGACCACCCGCCTGCTGACCGCCAGCGGCGTCTCGTCCAACAACGGCACCAAGTCCGTGCCCACCTTGACCGCCGACCTTTTCGGCGACTGGCGCGAAGAGGTCGTCTGGCGCGAATCCGACTCGAAGGCGCTGCGGATCTACACGACCACGGCCCCGACCACCCGCCGCATCTACACCCTGATGCACGACCCGCAGTACCGGATGCAGGTCGTCGGCGAACAGACGGCGTACAATCAGCCCCCGCATGTCGGTTTCCAGATCGGCAACGGCATGCCCGCGCCGCCGGTCCCCAACATCCAGGTCCGCTAGGCGCTCCTGTAAACCGCCGCAGGCCGCCGCCATCGCTGGTCGTCCCCGCCGCATCGCCGCCGCCGCCGCCGCCGCCGCGCTGGCGCTGCTCGCCGCGGCACCGGCCCAGGCGCACGACCCCTTCGAGATCACGACCGACGCGCACGTGACCCCGGACCCGGGCGCCCTCTCCCTGCACACGACGATGTCGCTGCTGACGATGGCGCGCGCCTGCCTGGATCCGAGCGCCACCCGCCACCCGCCGCCACCCGCCGACTTCGCGCGCCTCACCCCGGCGTTCACCGCCTGCGCGCGCGCCCTCTACGCCGTCAGCGCCGCCAGCGAGCCCCTCCCCCCGCAGACCGCCGTCGTGACCCTGACGGCCGAAGAAGACGTCGACCTCCGGGTCTCGTACCCTCGCCCGACGCGAAGCCCGCTGGTCCTGGACGCCGTCGGCATCCGCCACCTGGCGCCCCGCGCGGGGGTGGTCCTCACCGTGACCGGCGCCCGCACGTTCCTGGGTCAGAAGCTTCTTCGACCCGACGACACGCGCTTCGAAGTCCCCATCACGCCGGACGCGGAGGCGCTGGGAACGCCGCCCCTCCCCTCCTTCGGCCGCTACCTCCGCCTCGGGGTCGAGCACATCCTGACCGGCGCCGACCACTTGCTCTTCCTGCTGGGGCTGCTGGTGGTCTGCCGCCGGCTGCGCACGGTCGCGCAGATCGTGACCTGCTTCACCGCCGCGCACTCGCTGACGCTGGCCCTCGCCGCGCTGCACGTCGTGGCTGCGCCGCCCCGCCTCGTCGAGCCGCTGATCGCCGCCACCATCGTGGCCGTCGCCGTCGAGAATCTCAGCCGCCCCCACGAACCGGACCGCCTCTGGACCGGCCGCCTCGTCACGGCGCTGGTGTTCGGCCTCATCCACGGCCTCGGCTTCGCCGGCGCGCTCGCGCAGACCGGCCTGGGCGCGCCCGGCGCCTCGATCGTGCCCCCGCTGGTCGCGTTCAACCTGGGCGTCGAGCTGGGGCAGCTGGCCGTCGCGTCGCTGATCCTGACGGCCCTCTGGGCCGCGCGCCGCGCGGGCTGGTTCACGCAGCGCATCCCCCAGATCACGTCCGTGGTGGTCGGCGCGATCGGTCTGTTCTGGCTCGTCGAACGCTTGCGGTGACGGCCGGCGCCGTCACCGCTGCCCCTCAGGTCAGGCCGGGGTTGGCCAGCGGCGTCGAGTCGACGCGCGAGTCACCGAACGACGTCCGCGTGTCGCCGAACACGTTCAGGATCGACGTGAGCAGCCGGTTGTGCGGCACCCCACCGCACTTGATCCACCGCCCCGTCCGCACCGTCTTGCCGTCGCCGCCGGCCAGCAGGAACGGCATGTTGTTCTTGGCGTGCGACGGCGGGTCCGAGATCTCCGTCCCGAAGAACACCAGCGTCTCGTCGAGCAGCGAGTGCCCGCCCATGTCGACCGCCTGCATCGCCTTCAGCAGGTAGGCGTGCATCTGCGAGTACCAGGTGTCGATCTGCGCGCACTCGGTGGGCCGGAACCCGCCGTCGTGCTGATAGAAGTGGTGGTGCTCGGAGAGGTTCAGCCACGGGAACGTGTGCTTGGCTTCGCTGTCGCTCCACTGCAGCGAGATGACGTTCGTCCGCTCGCACGCCAGGGCCATCGCCATCATGTCCATCATGAACTGACCGACGGCCGGGATCTTCGAGTCCGTCGCGATGTCCTTGACGCTGCCGTCGTCCGCCGAGTTCAACCCGCTGGTGGGGCTGTACCCGGTGGTGTCGATCTTGATGGGCGCCTTGCAGGGCGACGCCCCCGACCCGCCGGCCCCCGTGTTGGCCGGCGGCATCGAGATCGCCATCATCCGCTGCTCGAGGCTGCGAATCTGGGTCAGGTGCTGGTCCAACCGCGCGCGATCGTCCGCGCCCAGCTTCGATTCCAGCGCCGCGTACTTCTTGTCGACGAAGTCCAGGATCGACTTGCGGCGGTTGGCGGCGATGACCGCCGGATCCGGCCCGCCCGCGCCGCCCGCGCCCGTGCCGCCCGACAGCGACCCGAACAGCGTGTTGAAGATGTCCTGCGGGTCCAGGCGCGGCGGGATCGGTCCCGTGTCCGAGAAGTTCATCGCGTTGATGGGCGAGAGCTTGCCGTGTGACTTCCCCGTCGCCCACCGCACGGCCAGCTGCAGGCTGCCGTACGGCTTGCCGGCCGACAGGCGCGTGGCCAGCACCTGGTCGATCGACGGTGAGCTCTTCGCGATGTAGTTGCCCGCGCCCTGCTGGATGGCGCCGGTCAGCCAGCCGACCTCGCCCCCCTGATGCTGCTCGACCGAGTACTTGGACTGGTCGCCGCAGGTCAGGTTGGTCCCGTCGACCACCAGCAGCCGGCTCTGATAGTTCGCCAGCGGCGCCAGCACCGGAGACAGCGTGAAGGCCGTCTCGCTGCCGGTGGGCGTGTACTTGTCGCCGTTCGCGCCGCTGCGGACCGCCCCGCCCGGCTGATACACCGTCACGAACCGCTTCAGCGGCACGGACGTCGATTGCGCCTGCGCCTTGGAGCCGCGGCCCATGATCTCCAACCACGGCAACGCGATGGCGATGGTGCCGGCGCCCTTGATGACCGTTCGACGATCGAGCTTGAAACGCGTCATAAAGAAGTCTCCTATTGGGCCGGGCGGTAGAGGAAGCCGTCGCTCTGGGTGACCGCCAGCAGAAGCTGCTTGATGTTGTAACCGCCGCCGGCGAACGCCTGATTCACCGATTGCTGGTTGCAGGCGTCGCCCGATTGCAGCGAGCGGCCATAGGCGAACCGCATCCAGTGCGACGCGAAGCAGGACTGCACGTCGGGCGAGGTTGCCAGCAGCTTCACCAGCCCGACGCCGTCGTTGGCCATGCCGTCGACGCCCGGCACCGCGCCGTGCGCGTCGATGGTCGTGTCGTAGGCCATCTGCGTGTTGGGATCGACCCAGTGCTCGGCGCTGCGGTAGAGGCCGATGGCGTCGTAGTTCTCGAACGGCAGGCCCAGCGGGTCGATCATCTTGTGGCAGACCGCGCATTCCGGCTTGGCCGAGTGAGCGCTGTAGCGCTCGCGCGCCGTCTTCGCGCTGTAGGGATCCGGCGCGACGGGGTTCAGCCCGGTCGGCACCGACAGGTTCTTGCACATCAGCTTGTTGATGATGAAGCTGCCGCGCAACACCGGGTTCGTGAGGTCGGTGGTCGTGAGGCCAGCCATGATCCCGCCCATCGTCATCAGCCCGACCCGCTGAGCGGGATTCAGGGTCACCTTCGTCAGGTCCGTCGAGGTGACCGGCGGCGTTCCGGACGCGAACGAGGACGCGCCGTAATAATTGTAGAGAGCCTTGTTCACGAACGTGTACGGCGCCGTCAGGATGGCGGGCCAGCTGCCCGGCATGTAGGGCGGCGACGACTGCGTCGTGTTCTCGAAGATCTCGTACTGGAGGACGCGCTGCACTTCGGACCGCATGGCGACGCCGATGCTGGACGACCAGTTCGGGAACAGCGTCGGGCTGCGCGTCAGACCGGCGAGATCCGGAATGGGCAGCAGGTTGTCGAAGAAGAACGCCACCATCTGCTTGGTGCGCGGGTCGTCGACCATCTTCTTGGCCTGCGCCGCGACGCCGTCGTTGGTGTCCAGCATGCCCGCGTCGGCGGCCTGGAAGAGGCTGTCGTCCGGCATGGTCTGCCAGAACAGGTACGACAGGCGCGTGGCCATCTCGCGTCCGGCGACGCGCTTGACGGCGCTGTTGCCGGCGACGGCCGTGCCCATCTCGACGCGGTACAGGAACTCCGGGGCCTGCAGCAGCACCTCGATCATGGCCGCCACGCCGGAGTTGAACGTGACCGTCGACGACAGCGCGCGCACGGTCTTGTACAGCGTGACCAGCTCGTCGATCTCACTGCTGGTCACCGTGCGCCGATAGGCGCGGGCGGCGAGCGAGGTGGCGATGGTGCGCGCGCACGACTCCTGGTTGGCCGTGGTCACGTTCATCGCGCAGCTGTTCAGCTTGGCCATCGCCGTCGCGTCGGCCGTCGCGCGGGCGGCGACCGACTCGGCGACGGTCTGGTACTTCTCGACCAGCAGCGAGGAGGGCGCCTGGTCGTCGGCGTCGTTCCCGAAGAGGCTCTGGCCGCTGTCCACCTGGGGCGGCAGCGCGCTGCCCGGGCTGGTGGTGTCGCCCAGCAGGTCCCGGAGCGTGTTGTTGTACTCGTACGTGGTGAGCCGCCGGATCGGCGCGCGCCCCGGTGCCACGGTGTCGCACGCGATCAGCTGGGTACCGCCCGTGCCGGTGTCGGCCCCCGAGCCGCTGCCGCTGCCCCCGGCGCCGACGACGTTCGAGCCGCCTTGACCGTTGGCGATCGGGGCGCCGCTACCGCCGCTGCCGTAGCTGCTGTGAAGTCCCAGCGGCCGCTGGTCGATCTGGCCGGTACAGGCCATTCCCGAGAGGGCGGCCAAGGCGGCGGCCACCAGTCCGGACACAGACGCGTTGCGCCAGGGCGCCGTGCGTCGGCCCGTTGTGCGGGCGGGATCCGGACCTTGCGGGCGGCGCGCGGGGGTGGCGCACGTCGTTCCCTCAGCTCTGGGCATTCGACACCTCACTCGATGTACTGTCGTTGGGGGGCGACAACTGTCATTGAAGAGACGCCCCGGCCTCGAAAATCGGGTCACCCGACTCACGGATGTGCCACAATGTAGGTCTTCCCCCGCCCCCAGGTGGTCCCCCGCCCCGCGCCGGGGGTTGTTGATACGCCACGTACTGATACGCCACGTACCGGGGGTTGTTGATCCGCGCCCTACGCCCGCCCCATACCGGGGGTTGTTGATACGCCCCGTGCCTCCGCCCGTACCGGAGCTCTTGGCTGGGTTCTGCGCCACGTACCGGGGGTAGTTGATCCGCCCGACGTACCGGGGGTTGTTGATCCGCCCGGTTGTGATCAGCCCCGGACCGGGGGTTGTTTGGGGGTGGAAGTGATCCGCCCGTAGCGCCGCCACGTACAGCGCCGCCACGTACCGGGGGTTGTTTCGGGGCGGGCGAGAGAGGGGTGGCAACAGCTAAGGAAAGGGGGACCGGGGGTCCTTTTTGGTCACGGAAAGCGACCGGTGGCTGACGATCCGGGCGGGGGTCGACCCGGGGGGTCAGCCGCCGCGATCGGGGGGGGCGGAACCGGCGCGGTGCGCCGCCCGCGCAGCGTCGGCGATGTCGGCCAGGATGGCGCGGGCGCGCGGGAGCAACGTGGCGCCCGGCGGCAGCAGGCGCACCCCGCGCGAGGTCCGCTCGAACAGCTTCACGCCAAGCTCAGCCTCGAGCGACCGCATCTGACGGCTGAGCGGCGGTTGCGACAGATGCAAGCGGGCCGCGGCCCGGCCGACGTTCCCCTCCTCCGCGACCGCCACGAAGTACTCGAGTTGCGCGAGACTCACGGCGGCCAAGGTTAGCAGGCAGCTCCGCCGCCCGCGGTGGGCCAGATCGAAAAGGTATTGGATCGCAGGAGGCGCGGCCCCGCAGAGTCGGGGGCATGGCAATCGAGATCCTCGGCGCCGCCGAAGTGGCGGCGATGCGGCGGGCCGGACGCGCGGCGGCCGGCACGCTGGCCCTGGTGGGGGCGCGGCTGGCGCCGGGGGTGTCGACCGGCGACATCGACGCCTGGGTCCGGGCGGACACGGCGCGGCGGCGCGGACGGCCGAGCCAGCTCGGGTTCCACGGGTTCCCGGCGGCGGTCTGCACCAGCCGGAACGCGGTCGTCTGCCACGGAATCCCGGACCCCCAGGAGCGGCTGGTCCCCGGCGACATCATCAACGTCGACGTCACGACCGACCTGGACGGGTTTCACGGCGACACGTCCGCCACGTTCTTCGTCGGCGAGCCGAGCGCCGAGGCCCGGCACGTCGTGGAGACCGCCCGGCGCTGCCGCGCCGCCGGCATCGCGGAGGTTCGCGACGGCGTGCGGCTGGGCGACGTCGGCGCCGCGATCGAGGAGCTCGCCGCGCGTGAAGGGTGCACGGTCGTCCGCGACTTCGGCGGCCATGGCATCGGCCGGCGCATGCACACGCCACCGACGGTCCTGCACGTCGGCCCGCGCGGCATGGGCCTCCGCCTGCGCGAGGGCATGGCCATCACCATCGAGCCCATGATCAACCTGGGCGCCCCGGACGTGCGACAGCTCGACGACGGCTGGACCATCGTCACGGCGGACGGCTCTCTCTCCGCCCAGTTCGAGCACACGGTGCTGGTCACCCGGCAGGGCTGCGAGATCTTGACCCTGCCGCCGGCGGGCTGACCGACCCGCCCCGTCCGGACGCCAAACGGCCGGCGCGGTCTCGCCGCACCGGCCGCTCAACGGTTGCGGTCGCTCTTCACTGGATGGCGGAGGGCTTGCCCTTTCGGACCTCGTCGGTCTTGCCGCCGAAGTCGTCCTTGCCGTCGCTTTCTCCCGCTCGACCGGTCGCCGTGGAGGTCTCGGCCCGCGCCGTCCGAATCACGGAGGTCACCCCCTTGAGCCGGGTCAAGCTGGCCGTGGCGCGCTCGCTGTCCATGGCCACCGCCTTCTCGTACGCCTCGCGGGCGTCGTCCAGGCGATCGAGCTGCTCGTACGCCATCCCGAGGTTGTTCCACATGTACGCCTCGACGGGCTCGAGCTCGACGGCCTGCTCCAGGGAGTCGGCGGCCTCCTCGTACCGCTTCTCGTAGAGCAGCGCGAGCCCCAGGTTGTTGCGCGCGTACGAGCTCTCCGGATTCAGCTCGACGGCCTTCTCGAACGACGCGATCGCGTCCTTCCGCTTGCCCAGCACCAGCTGGGCGCGGCCGAGCACGTTCCACGCGCTGGAACGCTTCGGCGTGCGGAGCACGGCGATCTTCGCCAGCCTCAGCGCCCCCTCGCCGTTGCCGGCGGCCAGCCGCTTGCGCGCCCGCGTGAGCGCCTCCGATTGATCGATCGACTGATCGTCGTCGGCGTCGCCGTCGTCGGCGTCTTCCGCGACGACCGGCTGTGACTTCGGCTTGTCGTCGACGGTCGGTGGCGGCGCCGGCGGCGCGACCGGCGGCGCCAGCACCTCGGAGGGCGGCGGGGTCTGGGTAGCGACCGGCGCCGCCTTGTGGGGCGAGGGCGCCAGATCGTTGCAGCCCCCGAGGGCGGCAGCGAGGGTCAGAACCATCGAGAGCTTCGTCATGCGGTAGGTGTTGGACATTGGGAACGGTCTCCTTTCGGGCGACCGAAATTGCAGCGGGCGTGCCAGCGCCCGTCGCCACGCACAGCCGGGCTTTCCGGCCGCAATCGCACCCGGGCGGCGCGAGGACGCAGAACGTAGAGCGCCGTTCTACGTATCCCGGCGCGCGAGCCCCGCGGGGCTGCAGCGGGATGACACGTACGCCGTTCGACTATCGCCCGTGCGACGGCGCCAGAGCGCGACCTCGCAAGGCGGTAGACGCGGACGGATCGCGCCATTACCTCCTCGGGGTGGCGGACGCGGACGGACGAAGGATCGACACCGACGCAGGGCGCGTGACCTCCCGCCTGGCGCCGCTGCTGGCCCTCGCGATCGTGACGGCGGTGCTGCGCGCGCCCAGCTTCGTCTACGCGCTCATGGACATCGACGAGGGGTCATACGCGGCGATCGCCTGCCGGATGCTGAACGGCGGACTTCCGTATCGCGACGGCGTCGAGAACAAGTTCCCGGGGATCTTCTACGTGTACACGGCCGTGTTCCGGCTGTTCGGGCGGTACGACATGCGGGCGGTGCACGTCGCGGCGGCGGCGGTCGCCTTCTGCACGGCGCTCGTCGTACGCGCGATCGCCGCGACGCTCGTCCGGCGCCGCGGCGACGACGACGACGGCGCGCGCCGCGCCGGCTGGCTGGCCGCCCTGCTCTACGCCGTGTTCTCGACGACGTACGAGCCCAAGGTGCTGGCCGCGAACACGGAGCTGTTCGCCGTGCTGCCGGCGTCGCTCGCCGTGCTCGTCCACCTCCGCGGGCGCAACCGGCCCGGCGCCTCCCTGCTGGCGGGCGCGCTGGGGGCCTGCGCGTTGCTGTTCAAGCAGGTCGCCGGACTGTTGCTGGTCGCGCTGGCCGCGGATCGATTGCTGCGCGGCTTGCGCCGCGAGGACCTGCGGCGCTCCGTCGCCGACGTCGCTCTGCTGGGTGTGGGCGCGGTGGGCGTCTCCGCGATCGTCGCCGCCGCGTTCTGGCGCCTCGGCATCCT
Source organism: uncultured Myxococcales bacterium (assembly GCA_964546845.1). Taxonomy (GTDB): domain Bacteria; phylum Myxococcota_A; class Polyangia; order Fen-1088; family Fen-1088; genus JADGRB01. Next base: position 12,427 of record CAZJMY010000873.1, read on the forward strand.
GGGCGACGCGATGTTCTGGTCCTGGACGTACGTCTTCCACCACTACATCCCCGCCGCCTCCGCCTCGGGCGGGTTCGTGCCGCGGCTGTTCAAGTGCCTTCTCCCGTTCGCGCTCGCGATGTCACCCCTCGTGTTCCTGGGCCGCCGCGTGCCACGGCGCGGGGACGCCCAGGTCGTCTGGCTCTGGCTGGCGGCGATGACCGGCGCGGCGCTGATCGGCGGCCGGATGTACGGTCACTACTTCCTTCTGACCGTGCCGCCGCTGTCGGTGCTGGCCGGCGCCGGCGGCGCCGAATGGCTGGCGACCGCCTCGCGGCGCGCGCGGCGCTGGCTGGCGGCGCTGGTGGCGGCGCTGGCGTGCAGCTCCCTGACCGCCGCCTGGCTGTATCGGGGCGCGACCGACACCTGGCTCACGCTGAACCCCGACTACCGGCGGGCCGCCGCCTACGTCCGCGCCCGGACGCGGCCCGATGACCAGGTGTTCGTGTGGGGCTGGTTCCCGGCGCTCTACGTCGACGCCGACCGCTGCCCCGCCTCACGCTTCGTCTACACGCACCTCCTGACGGGGTCGCGAGCCGCCAGCGGCGCCACCACGCGCGGCCACCTGGTCCCCGAAGCCTGGCCCATGCTGATGGACGATCTGCAGCGCGCCCGCCCCCCCTACATCCTCGACACCTCGCCGGGCCGGTACGACTACCCGTTTCCCCCCGAGCAGCACCCCGCGCTCGCCGCGCTGCTCTCGTCGGCGTACGTGCTCGAGGCGCAGATCGAGGGGATCCGCGTCTTCAAGCGCCGGTAGCGCTCACGGCGCGGGCACCGCCGATCCAGCGGCCGCGCCGGCTCGGCGAGAAAAAGGCAACAAAGTTACCGAAACGATGCACCAGCCGGGAGCGCGACCTCCCTTCTGCTAGCGACATGTACACGGCTCGCTCGCGGCATCGCACGTATCGACTCGGTGAACTGGCGCTGGCGTCGGCGCTCGCGATCGGTTGTGGGTACGGCTCCGGCGGCACCGTGACGCCCGGCTCGGGCAGCGGCGGCGCCACGGCCACCGGCGGGCGGACGGCCACCGGCTCCGGCGGCGGCC
>CAZJMY010000874.1:0-2302 GCA_964546845.1 uncultured Myxococcales bacterium
CTTCGGCTCGCTGGAGGCGCTGGAGAGCGCGTTTTTAGACTTTGCCGAGAAGGTGCCTTTTTATGGACTGGTGGTGATCGGGGCCGACAACCCGACGGCGGCTCGCCTGCCGCCGCGTCTGACCAAGCGGCACGTGACGTACGGCCTGACGGCCGGTGAGTGGCGGGGCGAGATCCTGGAAGCCGGCGCGACCGGCACGCGGTTCCGCGTCCGGGTGGGCGACAAGCTGCACGGCGAGGCGCACATCCGCATGCCCGGCGTTCACTACGCCGCCAACGCGCTGGCGGCCCTGTGCGTGGCGGACTTTCTGGGCGTGCCGTTCGCGCGCGCGGGCGCGACGCTGGCCGCCTTCGAGGGGGTCGATCGCCGGTTCTCGCTGCGCGGCGAGGCGGCGGGCGTGCTGGTCGTCGATGACTACGGCCATCACCCGACCGAGCTGGCGGCCACGATCGCGGCAGCCCGGCTGCACGGGCGGCGGCTGGTGGTCGCGTTTCAGCCGCACCGCTTCACGCGCACGCGCGACCTGCTGCCCGACTTCGCGCCGGCGCTGGCGGGGGCGGACCTGCTCTTCCTGACCGACATTTACGCAGCCGGCGAGCCGCCCCTCGCGGGGGTGGACACGGCCGCCCTCCTGAAGACGTTCCCGCGCGGCGCGCGCGTGCAGCAGATCGCGCGGCCGCGACTGGCCGCGGAGCTGGCCCGGGCCGCGCAGCCGGGCGACCTGGTGCTGTGCCTGGGCGCCGGCGACATCACGGCGGTCCCAGGCGAGCTGCTGGCGTTGCTGGCGCCACGCGGAGGCGCGGCATGAGCGCGACGGCCGTGCCGCCCACCGAAGGGATCACCGTCGAACGGCCGCCGTCGCGCCGTCGCTTTTTCCGGCGCCGCAGCAACCGGCGCATCACCGTCGAGCAGACCTCGGTCGCCACGCTGGTGAGCGGGCCGCTGCGCGCGCTGGGGCGGCGGCTGAAGATCCTGGGAAAGGGGCTGGCCGTCGTCGCCTTCGTGGCGGCCGGCGCGCAAGGCGCACGGCTGGCGGTCCAGCACGTCATCGCCTCGCCACGGTTCGCCGTGCGCGAGCTCGCGATCGGGCCGACGACGCACGTCAGCGACGAGGAGATCACGGCGCTGGCGGGCGTGAAGCCGGGCGACCGGCTGCTGGCCGTCGACCCCGACGCCGTCGCCGCCCGCCTGACGACGCATCCCTGGATCCTGGCCGCCCGCGTCCGGCGCGAGCTGCCGTCGACGCTCTCGATCGAGGTGACCGAGCGCCGCGCCGTCGGCACCGCGCTGCTCGGCGCGCTGTACCTGCTGGACGAGGCGGGGCGCCCGTTCAAGCGCGCGACCTTCGCCGAGGCGGACGGGCTGCCCGTCATCACCGGCGTCAGCCGCGACCAGTACGCCGCGGTGCGGACGACCAGCGAGGCGGTGTTCCGGCAGGCGCTGGACCTGTTCTCGTCGTACGCCCAGGGCCACCCCGAGCGGCCCAAGCTGTCCGAGATCCACGTCGACCCGCGGGCGGGCTTCACGCTGGTGCTCTTCGAGGGGAGCGGCGAGGTCCGGCTGGGGCGCGGCGACTTCCCGGGCAAGCTGGCGCGGCTGGATCGCATCTTCGCGGCGCTCGGCCCGCGCGGGCCCGGGGCGCTGTCGGTCGTCTACCTGGACGGACCGCTGTCGGACCGGGTCGCGGTGCGGATGACCGCGCGTAGGACTGCCGAGGACTGAATTGGCCGGCTACTCCGGCACGCCGCTGCCGAAGAAGCTGGGCATCAAACCCGCCGCGCGCCTGGCGCTGGTGAACGCGCCCGCGGACTTCGCGGACACGCTGGGCGAGCTGCCGCCGGGCGTGACGCCACAGCCGCTGCGCCGCGGGCCATACGACGTGGTCGTCCTGTTCGCGCGGGATGACGAGGACCTGGCGCGCGGGCTCCCCGCGGCGCGCGAACGCCTGGATCCCGCCGGCGGCCTCTGGGTCGCCTGGCCCAAGAAATCGTCGCGGAGGGCGTCCGGAATCAAGACCGACGTCACCGAGCAAGAAGTCCGGGCGCGCGGGCTGGCGCTGGGCCTGGTCGACAACAAGGTGTGCGCGATCGACGACACCTGGTCGGGACTGCGCTTCGTCGTGCCGCTGGCGGACCGGCCGAAAGCGGGGGCGGTGCGGCCGGCGCGCGCGAAAAAGTAAAAAATTTCGGCCTCCAGGGAAACGCAGTCAAGATGGCTGCGCATGCCCAGGAGATCGTCGGACATCATCGTCGGCCTCGATATCGGGACCACCAAAATCGCCGCCGTCGTCGGCGAGGTGGGG
>CAZJMY010000875.1:0-1016 GCA_964546845.1 uncultured Myxococcales bacterium
GCGCACGGGCAGCGGCATCCCGGACCGGGTCTTCAAGCTGTTCCCCGTGCTGAAGGACATGCTGCGCCGCCGCGGCGGCGATCTGTCGGGCGGGCAGCAGCAGCAGCTGGCCATGGGGCGCGCGCTGGCGCTGGAGCCGAAGCTGCTGATCCTGGACGAGCCCGGCGAGGGCATCCAGCCCAACGTCGTCCACGAGATCGGCAACGTCATCATGCAGCTCAACGAAGAGGGCGTGACCGTGCTGCTGGTCGAGCAGAAATTGCCGTTCGCGCGGCGCGTGGCGCGGACGTTTCGGATTCTCGACCGCGGGCACGTCGTCGCCGAGGGCGAGATCGCGCAGCTGACCGACGACCTGGTACACCGTCACCTGACGGTTTGAAGCGGAGGACGAGATGCCGAAGGTGACCATCCAAGCCGAACCGGGGGCGCTGGAGGTCGACCCGGCCCGCACCGCGATCGTCATGATCGACATGCAGCGTGACTTCCTCGAGCCGGGCGGGTTCGGCGAGTCGCTGGGGAACGACGTGTCGCTGCTGACGAAGGCGATCGCGCCCGCCAAGCGGCTGCTGGCCGCGGCGCGCAAGCTGGGGATGCTGATCGTCCACACGCGCGAGGGGCACCGCCCCGACCTGTCGGACGCGCCGCCGGCCAAGGTGGAACGCGGCTCACCCAGCGTGCGCATCGGCGCGCCCGGCCCCATGGGGCGCATCCTGATCCGCGGCGAGGCCGGGCACGACATCATCCCCGAGCTGGCGCCCGCGCCCAACGAGCCGGTCGTCGACAAGCCGGGCAAGGGCGCCTTCTACGCCACCGACCTACAGTCGATCCTGCAGAACCGCGGCATCGAGAACCTGATCGTCGGCGGCGTCACGACGGAGGTCTGCGTGCACACGACGGTGCGGGAGGCCAACGACCGCGGGTATCGCTGCGTCGTCGCGGCGGACTGCTGCGGCTCGTACTTTCCCGAGTTCCACCGGATGGGGCTCGAGATGATCAAGGCGCAGGGTGGAATCTTC
>CAZJMY010000876.1:0-1707 GCA_964546845.1 uncultured Myxococcales bacterium
AGTCCGCGCAGACCCAGCTCCACATCCTCTTCGAGGGGCTGCCCGAGACGGACCCCGAGTACATGGCGCTGCGCGCGCTGATCCGCGTCCTGGACGACGGGATGTCGACGCGGCTGCACTACCAGATCTGCGACCAGAAGGGGCTGGCCTACTCGGTCGCCGGCTCGCTGCACTCGTACCACGACACGGCGCTGCTGGAGGTGGACGCGGCCTGCGCGCACGCCAAGCTGCCGGCGCTGCTGACGGAGGCGCTGGCCATGCTGGGCGACTTCCGCAACGAGCTGGTCGCCGAGGACGAGCTGGAGAAGGCCAAGCGGCGCTTCGTCAGCGACATCGAGGCCTCCTACGACGACATCGACAGCCTGGCCGGCTGGTTCGGCGGCACGGAGCTGTTCGCCCGCGCCGAGCCGCAGGAAAAACGCGCGGCGGCGCTGTACCGCGTCCGCCCCGAAGACATCCGCCAGGTGGCGCGCCGGGTGATTCGCCCCGAGCGCCTCTCGGTCACCTCGGTCGGCGCGCTGAGCCCCAAGCTCACCCGCCGCGTGAAGCAGATCGTGCGCGGCTTCCGCTAGTCGCGCACGACGTTCGAAGAATCAGTGCGCGGCCGGGCGCGCCTTCGCCGACTTCTTGGCGGCGGGGGCGCCGGGGGGCGCCACCTCGACGGCCAGCGCCAGCGTCTCTTTCACGGGCTTGCAGGCCTGGGCCTGGCAGATCACGAACCGCGCCTCGGCGTTGATCGTCTTCTTGCCGGCCTCGGTCGCCGAGACGGGGATGTCGAACCGCGCGCTGTCGGCGGTGCTGGCCGCCAGATCGGCGCGCGTCAGCTTGGCCTTCTGCACGGACAGGCCGCTGGCCGGGGTCAGCGCCACGCTGATCGGGGCCTCGCCGTTGACGTGCCAGCCGCCCTTGACCTTGATGGTCAGGCTGGTGGTGGCGGTCCCACCGACCGGCACCTTGAGGTCGGTCTTGGTGATCTCGTAAAGGTTTTCCTCGGCCGCGCGGGCCGCGGGAGCGGCGGCGACGGCTCCGCCCACCAGAGCCAGAGCAAGCAGCAGTCGGGTCATCCGTGAACCTCCGGCGGGGAGCGTAGCACACTGCTGCGGCGCGGCACGGCGGGTTGCGTCCAAGGTGTGGGTATGTAAGTTTAGGTGGGTCATGACCACGAAGCGTGTCTGGAGACGAGACCTCGAGGAGAAACGGGTGGGGCGCCGCCTGCCGGCGGACTTTTATGCGATCGAGCTGGCGGATGGGGCGCGGTACCTGCGACACATCGCGAACATGTCGCAAGACGGCTTGCTGATGGAGAGCCCGCTGGCCGACGAGCGGCCCGGCCAGACGGTCGAGCTGGAGCTGCCGCAGCGCAAAAGCGACCAGCCGCTGCGCATCAAGGGCGAGGTGGTCTACGTGACCCGCGACGGGCGCGTGGGAATTCACGTGACATCTCCGTCACTTCCCGTCGAGTCCCTGGGCGGCAGCGAATCACTTTAGGCGCCGCGGTTCCCGGGTTATGATTCGGGAATGGCGTTGATCGACAAGCCCGAGCGGGCCCGCCAGCTGGCGCGGGTCATCGCGTCCGACCTGTCGCTGTATCACGAGAAGAAGATCGTCGAGGGGGTCGAGCGCGACACCCTCTTCGAGGTGCTGCGGGACGAGATCGAGGAGGGGCGGGCCCTCTACAAGAGCCGGGTGACGCCCGAGATCTTCCAG
>CAZJMY010000877.1:0-1552 GCA_964546845.1 uncultured Myxococcales bacterium
GATGCTGACCACGGAGGCCCTGGTGGCCGAGCGGCCGAAGAAGAAGGCGGCCGGCGGCGGTCACGGCCACGGCGGTGGCGGCGCCGGTGGAATGGGCGGCGGCATGGGGGGCATGGGCGGCGACGACGACTTCTAGGCCGATAGCGGCCTAGGCCGTCAGCCGACTGACTGAACCCAAGGGGAGGGGCCATCTGGCCTCTCCCCTTTTTTGTTTTCCAGAGATCCGAAACACCTCGGCGCGTGTACCACAGGGTGAGGCCATGTTTTTGGCAGCCCTGCCCCGAATGAGCAGCCCGGGTGCTAGCTTCAGACGGGCGTTGGACAGGGCGGACGACCGAGCGGATGACGTGGCGCTGATGACGGCGGTGGCCGAGCGCGCGGATCGCGAGGCGTTCGCCCAGCTGTTCCGGCGGTACGCCCCACGCGTGAAGGCGCACCTGGTCGCGCGCGGAACGCCCGCGGGCGTCGCGGACGACCTCACGCAGGAGACGATGCTGCTGGTCTGGCGCAAGGCGGCGCTGTTCGACCCGGCGCGCGGGGGACTGGCGACCTGGCTGTTCACGATCAGCCGCAACTGCCTGCTGAATCACGTGCGGCGCGGGGGGCGGGGAGCGGCCGACCAGGACGCCGTCGAGCCGGTGGAGCCGCCGCCGGACACGGAGCAGCAGCTGATCGGCGCTCAGGCCACGCGGCAGGTGGCGGCGTCGGTCGAGCAGCTCCCCCCCGAGCAACGCGGGATCTTGCTGGCGGCCTACTGGAAAGGGCAGACGCTGCAGGAGTGCGCGGAAGAGGCCAAGATTCCAGTCGGCACGGCGAAGACGCGCGTCCGGCTGGCGCTGGCGCGGCTGCGTGAGCTCATGCACGCGAGGAGCAAGGAATGACGGCCCCCGGCGAGCCCTCCCACGGCATCAAGCACCACGTGCCCGACGAGGCGCTGCTCGCGCACGCCGCCGGGACCGCCACCGAGGGCGCCTCGCTGGCGATCGCCTGCCACGCCGCCCTGTGCCCGGCGTGCAGCGCGCGCCTCGCCGAGCTGGAGGCGCTGGGCGGCGCGCTGCTGGAGCGCGCCGGGGCCGCCGAGCTGCCGCCGGACGCGCTGGCGTCGATGATGGCGCGGCTCGACGGCGCGCCGCAGTCGCGGGCAGCCGCCGCCGCGTTGCCGGAGCTCCCCGAGACGCTGCGCCCCTACGGGCTGCCGCGTCCTCTGCGGGCGGCGCTGGGGCGCGGGCGCGGTCCCGTCCGCTGGCGCACCGTCATTCCGGGCGTGCGCGCCATCGATCTGGCCGCGGGCAGCGGCGACGATCTGGTCCGCCTCATCGCGTTCAAGGGCGGCGTCACGATCCCGCTGCACGATCACGGCGGCCCCGAGCACATCGTGGTCTTCACGGGCGCGCTGGAAGAAGAGGGCGCGCGCTTCGGGCGGGGCGACATCTCGATCCGCGATTCGGGAGAGCGTCACCAGCAGCGGGTCGCGCCCGGCGAGCCGTGCATCGCGCTGGTCGTCAACGAAGGCAAGCTGCACCCGCTGACGCTCCGCGGGCGAATTCTGCTC
>CAZJMY010000878.1:0-34626 GCA_964546845.1 uncultured Myxococcales bacterium
AGTGGGTCGACCCCTTCGCCGAGTGCTCACGCGCCGAGCTGGGCCTGGTTCCCCGGATTACGGGGCCCAGTCGATGGACGCCGCCGCCGCGGGTCCTGACAGCAGACCCGCGGCGCGCGCCTCCGCGAACAACCGTTCGACCGCCTGCCGCCCGTCCTGGGGCAGGGCTGCCGTGTCGGCGTTCGCGTAAAGGTTCAAGTACTCGTCAATCAGCGCCGGATTCTGCAGGGCTTTTTCGCCTCGGTCTTCTGCGGCCAGCCGGGCGATCAGCTCGCCCCGATGCTCGAGCCCCCAGGCGATGCTCGATCGCAGCACGGACGAGACGCGCGCGACCCGCTGCGGTCCCAGCCCTCTGCGGATGACGTTGACGCCGAGGGGCAGCGGCAGCCCGGTGCGCTCCTGCCAGAAGACCCCCAGGTCCACGGCCAGGTGCAGCCCGCGGGCTGGGTACAGCAGCCGCCCCTCGTGGATGAGGAGCGCGGCGTCCACCTCCCCCGCCGCCAGCGCGTCGAAGATCCGGTTGAACGGCGCGATGGGGATCTCCACGCCCACCGCGCGCGGCGCGATCAGGCGCAGCACGAGCCAGGCCGTGGTCGTCGCGCCCGGAATGCCGATGCGCAGGCCGTTCAGCTGATCGGCCGCCAGCGGCCGCGACGCCACGACCACCGGACCGTAGCCGCGCCCCACCGACGCCCCGTGCGGCAGGATCTGGTAGCGCTCCGCGATGGATGGGTAGACGCCCAGCGACACCGCCACCACGTCCGCCGCGCCCTCCAGCGCCAGCCGGTTGAGCGCCGCCGTATCGGCACGCTGGTGCGAAAAGTTGAGCCCGGCCGCGTCGACCGCGCCCACGCGGATCGCGTGGAACATGAACGCGTCGTCCGCGTCGACCGAATACGCCAGCGAGATGTTGTTGTCCGACATGCCGCGCATCTTAGCCGGCGGTGCGCCCGTTGGTGGCTCGGAGCGGCGGTGTCAGGACCGAGCCCACATTGACCAGTGCCACACGCTAAGAGATGCTGGTCTGGCGGTGCGCCTGCCCTTCCCGGCTCTCGCGGTCTCGGCCCAGCTCTTTCTGGCGGGCGGCGTGCTGGTCACGACGCTGGCTCCGGCCCACGCGCACGCCCGCCAGGACGTGCGGATCGAGGACGTCGAGGAGTCGCTGGCCCGCGACCCGTCGTTCAAGGTGCGCGTCGACGCGGCTCTGATTTTGGGGCGGCTCGGGCAGCGGCGGTCGATGCCGGCGCTGGCGGGCGCGCTGCGCGACCCCGACGGCAGCGTGCGCGCGGCGGCCGCGGACGCGCTGGGCGAGATCGCCAGCCGGCCAGGCAACGGGACGGGCCCGCAGGGCGGCGTCTTGCCGCGCGACGCGCTGGCGGGCGCGCTGCGCGATCCGGAACCGGCGGTCCGGCGCGCGGCCCGCGCCGCGCTTCACCGCATCGGCGGCGACGACGAGGACCAGCCCGCCGTGCCGGGCGAGGCCGTGATTCGACGCCACCACAGCGAGACCTCGTTCGAGCTGAAGACGGTGGCCGATCCGGGACACCGCGCCGGCCCGGTCCTGCAGAGCCACATGCGGGACTTCCTGGCCGCGCAGCTGCGGACCGTCGGGGAGGTCGATCCGGGCGATCGGAGCGGCACCTACGCCGTCGACGGCGTCATCAAGGACCTGACGATGACCGCCACCGGCCGCGAGGTCGAGATCACCTGCGTCGTGCAGCTGGTCATCAGCCGGCAGCCGCACGGGGGCGTCTTCATGCTCACGAACGGCCAGGCCACCGTGCTGAAGCCCAAGCGCCAGTGGCGTCCCCAGCTTCGCCCCAGCATGGAGCTGGAGGCGCTGGAGGCCGCCGTCCGCAGCGCGTCCGAAGATCTGGTGACCCACCTCGCGCGGCGGTAGTGTCGGCGCATGCCCGACGCGCCGTCGCGACCACCGGGGAACCCCGAGAGGGTTCCCGGCCCCTCCCGCGACGACTCCGCTGGGCAAAGCCCAGCTCCGTCAACGCGGGCGCAGTTGCGGGTCCGGGTCCTTCCGCCCGCGCTGGCGGATCAGATCGCCGCCGGCGAGGTCGTCGAGCGTCCGGCCTCGGTCGTCAAGGAGCTGGTGGAGAACGCGCTGGACGCCGGCGCGCGGCGGATCGACGTCGAGATCGACGGCGGTGGGCGGCGGCTGATCCGCGTCGTCGACGACGGATGCGGCATGGCGCCCGACGACGCGCGCCTGGCGCTGAAGCGGCACGCGACCTCGAAGATCGCCGAGGCGGACGACCTGTGGCGGCTGTCGACGTTCGGCTTCCGGGGTGAGGCCCTGCCGTCCATCGCCGCGGTGTCGCGCCTGACGGTGGCGACCCGCCCGCCCGGCGCGGACGCGGGCTTCCGGCTGACCGTCGAGGCCGGCGTCGAGACGGAGGCGCGCGAGACCGGAATGCCGGCCGGCACGCAGGTCGAGGTGCGCGACCTCTTCTTCAACACGCCGGCGCGCGGCAAGTTCCTGAAGGCGGAGGCGACGGAGACGGCCAACGTCAGCGAGGCGATGCTGCGTCTGGGGCTGGCGCACCCCGCCGTGCACCTGCGGCTGCGGGTCAGCGGCCGCGTCGCGCTGGACCTGCCGGTCCACCAGAACCTGGCCGAGCGCGTGCGGGCGGCGCTGGCCCGCCGGGGGGCGAGCGCGCTGCACGAAGCCGCCGGCGACGAGGGGGGGACGCGCGTGCGGGCTTTTCTCGCGGGCCCCGACGAGATCTCGACGACGGCGCGGTCGACGTTCCTGTTCGTGGGCGGTCGGTTCGTGCGGGACCGCTCGCTGCTGCACGCGCTGGCGCTGGGGTACGGGCCGCTGCTGGAGAAGGGGCGCTACCCGCTGGCCGCGCTGTTCCTGGACCTGCCCGGGCAGGAGGTGGACGTCAACGTGCACCCGCAGAAGCTGGAGGTGCGCTTCGCCCGTGCGCAGGAGGTCTACGCGGCGGTCCGGCACGTCGTCGGCGCCGCCATCGCGCGGGCGCCCTGGTTGCCGTCGGCGGATCGCGCGCGGCCCCCGCAGGCCTTCACGCAGCCGCCGCGCGAGGCCCGCGCGGCGTGGCCCGCCGGCACCGCGGAGGTCACCGAGCGCCCGACCGGGCTGGGGTTCTCGTTCCCCCCCGCGGGCCCGCTGAAGCTGCGGGCCAGAGAGGTGGACGACGCGGGCGCTCCGCCGGCCCGGAAACCCGAGCCGGCGGCGTCTCGCGGCTTCTTCGGCGCGCTCGACTACGTCGGGCAGGTTCACGGCACTTACCTGGTGTGTCAGGCGCCGGACGCGCTGGTCCTGATCGATCAGCACGCCGCCCACGAACGCATCGTGTACGGGCGCCTGAAGGACGCGCATGCCCGCCGCCAGATCGCGCGGCAGCGCCTGCTGTTCCCGATCCCGGTCGACGTCGGTGAAGTCGCGGCGGCGGCGGCCAGCCACGAGACGCTGGACGCGCTGGGGTTCGAGCTGGAACCGGCGGGCCCGGGCATCGTCCTCTTGCGGGCCGTACCCGAGCCGCTGAAGGACGCCGACCCCAAGCCGCTGCTCTCCGAGCTGCTGGGGGAGCTGGTCGAGGGGCTGCCCGTCTCGAGCGGCGATCTGCAAGGCGTCGACCGGCTGCTGGCCACCATCGCCTGCCACAGCGTCGTGCGCGCGGGGGACGTGCTCGAGCGGCCGGCGGCGCTGGCGCTGCTGGCGCAGCTGGACGACGTCGACCTGCGATCGCACTGCCCGCACGGCCGTCCCGTCATGCTGCGGATGCCGCTGGGCGAGATCGAGAGGCGCTTCGGCCGTGTCTGACGGGCCGGTGCGCTTCCTGGCGCTGCTGGGACCCACCGCCTCCGGGAAGAGCGCGCTGGCGATGGCCGTCGCCGAGAAGACGCCGGCCGAGATCGTCGCCTGCGACTCCCAGCAGGTGTACGTGGGAATGGACGTCGGCACCGCCAAGCCGACGGCGGACGAGCGGCGCCGGGTTCCGCATCACGGGCTGGACCTCTGCCCGCCCGACCAGACGTTCCACGCCGCGCGCTGGGCCGCCGTGGCGCGCGCGGCGATCCACGACATCGCGGCGCGCGGGCGGCTGCCGATCGTCGTCGGCGGGACGGGCCTCTACTACCGCGCGCTGACCGCGGGGCTGTTCGAGGCTCCCCCGCCCGACCCCGCGCTGCGCGCCCGGCACCGGGCCGTGGCCGACAGCGAAGGCGTCGAAGCTCTGCGCGCGCGCCTGCTGGCTGTCGATCCCGAGTCCGCTGCCGCGATCGGGCCGCGCGACCTGGTGCGTATCAGCCGCGCGCTGGAGGTCTACGAACAGACCGGGCACACCATCGGCGCGCTCCGGCGGCAGGCGGCGGCGCCGCGCGACCTGGCTCCCGTGGCCTTGCTGCTGGACCCGCCGCTGGCCGTGCTGCGCGCGCGGATCGCCGCCCGCGTCCAGGCCATGCTGGCGGCCGGGTTCCTGGACGAAGTGCGGGCCTTGCGGCAGGCCGGATACGGCACAGGATCACGCCCCATGCAGGCACTGGGGTACCAGCAGCTGGCCGCGGTCCTCGACGGGACGACGACGGCCGAGGCCGCGGCGGCCGAGATCGCCCGCGTGACGCTGGCCTACGCGCGACGGCAGCGAACCTGGTTCAAGAAGGAGCGGATCGCCGCCCGGTTCCCCGAACCGCCCCCGGCCGACGTGGTGCTGCGGCTGCTCGCGCCGTCGTCGCGGGTCAGCGCGTCGGAGGCGCGAGAATGACCGCCACCGGCTGCGTGTTTTGCGACATCGTCGCCGAGCGGCGGCCCGCTTCGATCGTGCTGCGCGATCCCGCCGCCGTCGGGTTCCTGGACACGCGCCCCGTGTTCAAGGGGCACGTGCTGGTGGTCCCGCTCGCGCACGTCGAGACGCTGGGCGACCTACCGGCGGCGGAGCTGGGCCCGTTCTTCGGGGCCGTCCAGCGGGTCGCGCGCGGCGTCGAGGCGGGCCTGGGGGCGGACGGCACCTTCGTCGCGATGAACAACAAGGTCTCGCAGAGCGTGCCGCACCTGCACGCCCACGTCGTGCCGCGCCGGCGCAAGGACGGGTTGCGCGGCTTCTTCTGGCCGCGCGTCCCCTACGCCAGCGACGAGGAGCGCGAAGAGCTCGCCGCGCGCCTGCGGGAGGCGATCGCGCATGCCTGAGCTGCCCGAGGTGGAGGTGGCGGCCCGCAACCTGCGGCGCTGGGGCCTCGGTCATCGCGTGCGGTCGACGGTCGCCGACCCGCGCGCGGCGCGCATCTTCCGGCCGGCGGCGGCGCGCGTGCTGGCCCGGCTGCGCGGCGCGCGCGTCGACGAGGTTCGCCGCATCGGCAAGAACCTGCTGCTGACGCTGACGCCGTCCCGGCGCGGCCGCGCGCCGGCCAAGCCGCTGGGGGTCTGGTCGCACCTGGGGATGACGGGCAAGTGGGTGCGGCGCCGCGACGGCGATCCGGCGCCCGCGTCCCGGCGCCTGTCGCTGTCGCTGGACGACGGCTCGCGGCTGGACTACGTCGACATGCGCATGTTCGGCCGGTTCCGCCTGATCCCGGGCGCCCGGTTCGACGAGGTGCCCGACCTGGCCGCGCTGGGGCCGGACCCGCTGGCCGACGGCGTGGACCCGGCGCGCCTCTTCGATCGGCTGCAGGGCCTGCGGCTGCCGATCAAGGTGGCGCTGCTGGATCAGACGGTGCTGGCCGGCGTCGGGAACATCCAGGCCAGCGAGTCGCTCTATCGCGCCAAGATCGATCCGCGCCGGCCGGCCCGTTCGCTGTCCCGCCCGGAGGTGAAGCGCCTGGCCGCCGGGATCCGCGCCTCGATCGCCTTCACGTTGAAGAGCTTCGCGAAAGCCGGAGCCGACGGCGAGGACGCCGACATCGCCTACGTCGAGGAGAACGCGCCGAATCCATTCCTGGTGTACGGGCGCGCCGGGGAGCGCTGCCCGCGGTTCAAGCACGCCGACATCGTGCGGATCGTGCAGGCCCAGCGGGGCACCTACTTCTGTCCCAAATGTCAGAAGTGAAGCAAGAACTGACCGCGCGCCGATCGGCTAGAGTTCCGGCATGACGAAGAGGCGCGCGGCGCGGCGAAACGCGCTGACGGTGCTGGGCGCGATGGCGTCCGTGTTCGCAGGCTGCGGCGGCGGCGGCAGCGCCGGCGCGGGCGGCAAGGGCCCAAGCGGCCATGTCATCCTGATCGACATCGACGACCACGGGCTGGCCGGCCTCTGGGCCGCCAACGCGCCCAACCTGAAGTCGCTGATCGCGCACGGGACGCTGGCGTTCTCGCGGGTGGTGGTACCCACCCACAGCAACCAGAACAACATCGCGCTTTTGACCGGCCAGTACCCCGACGGCAACGACGCGCCCGCCAACGACTGGCTGTCGCGCGCGAACGGCTTCCAGTCGCCGGTCTCGGTCGGCGGCGCGCTGACGATCGGGGACTACGCGCTCTACGCGAAGAACCCGCTGCTCACCCGCGGCGACAGCGTCTATCGCGCGACCCACCGCGCCGGCGGGCGCACGGCGTACGTCGGGGAGCTGCCGCCCTTCGAGGCCGGCGCCGAGGAAGCGCACCTGACCATCGTCGGGACCGAATTCGCGACGCCGCTGGGCCTGCTGACCGTCGACAAGCCGACGGCCGAGAACATCCTGACCGGCACCCTCGGCTACCCGCAGAAGGTGGCGGACAGCTACGTGTATGACGGCCCGCCCGCGAGCGGCGAGACCCAGACGCAGTTCACGCTGCGCGCGGCGGCCGACTTCGTGCGCGCCACGTCGCCGGCCCACCCGATGCCGGCGTTCATGTTCCTGTGGGACTTCCTGGCGCTGGACGACGATCCGACCACGACCTACGGCGCCGACGGACCGCAGCTGGCGCGGATCATCGAGGACTACGACGCCGGGCTGGGCCAGCTGCTGACCGCGCTGGACGAAAAGGGGCTGACCGCCACGACCAACATCCTGTTCACGCTGGACCACGGCAAGGTCGACACCCACAAGCAGGTCGTGCTGGGTACGCATGGAGGCGCCGACGCCGACGGTCAGCTGGGCGCGCTGGTCGCCGCGCAGGGGGCGGCGATGGGCATCGACGGCACCAGCTACGCACTGTTGAACGAGGACGGCGACGCCCACGTCTACGCGAACGTCCCGGGCGCGGGGACGCCGGCGGGGGCCGCCGCGCAGGCCGAGGTCACCCACAAGCTGCTGTCGTTGATCCAGTCGGGGGCGATCGCCGGTCTGGACACGACGCGCACGATGACCGCCGACGGCGCGATGGGCACCCGCACCTTCAAGGACTTCCGCGCCACCAGCCCGAACCAGCCCGACATCCTGGTGTTCCCGCAGGACGACTGGACGCTGAACCAGGTCGACGCCACCAACAGCGCGCCCGGACCGTTCCAGCAGCACGTGCAGTATCCGTACGGCCGGCACGGGGGCTTCTCCGCCGACGAGCTCTACGTCCCCGTCATCATGGCCGGCCCCGCCTTCAAGAGCGGCGTGCTCCTGCCGCACCCCGTGCTTCATCCCGACATCGCCGCGACCGCGCTGGCGGCGCTGGGCCCGGGCGTCGCGCTGCAAACGGCCGCGCGCGGCCCCATCCACGCGGCGCTGGCCGGCGACCCCGGCGAGACCGTGCCCCTGCCCGATCCGCCCGACGGGGCGCGTGACCTGGTCCTGAACGGCAGCGGTTTCGGCGCGCCGCCGCCGGGCATCCCGGGCCCGGCGCCGACCGCGACCGCCGTCCTGATCGACGTGGCCGGGCTCTACGAAGACGAGCTGTTCAACGACCCGGCGACCGCCGACGCCGCCGCGCCGTTTCGCGCGCTGGCGGCGGCGGGGACCCGGTTCGAGGACTGCTGGACCGAGAGCCGCGACTGGGCCGTCACCGAGCTGCAGATGCTGGCCGGCGGCACCCCCGTGGCGCCGTTCGTGCCGTTCCCCGAAGCCGATCCGACGGTCACCGTGGCGCCCGGAGCCGGGCTGCTGGCGATGCCGCCGCCCGCGAATTTCGTCGCCAGCCCGGACGCGCTGGCGGCCTGGCACTCCACCGCGCTCTACGCGGCCGACAGTCTGTTCCAGGCCGCGCACCGCCTGAGCCTGGCGACCGCGCTGGTCGGAACGCCCGATTTCCACCTGCTGCACGTCGATCCGGCGGGGGTCGACATGACGACGCCCGTCCCCGATCCGGCGGCGGCCGCGGCGGCCGTTTCGGCGGCGGCCGGCCAGCCCGCGTTCGTGGTGGTGGCGATGGGGGACGTCCGCGCCGGCGACCGGCACGGCGCCCAGGCGGCCGCCGAGCTGCGGAAGCTGGGCGCTGCCGTGACCAACCTGGCCGCGGCCGTGCCGGGCGCGCTGATCGCGGTCACCAGCCGGGGCGCGACGCCCATCGACGGTCCGGCAGCCGACTTTTACGGGCCTGGCTCATCGCGGCACGTTCCTTTGATCCTGGTCGGGCCGGGCGTCCGCGCCGGCGTCGTGACCGGTGAACCGGCCACGCCCGCCGACATTCCGGCCACTTTGCTGTACGGGCTGGGAGCCCCCAGCCGGCCGGACGTGGCGCAGGGGACCTGGGCCATCGGCGCCGACGTGGGCGGCATCCCCCAGCCTTCCCCGGCTGCCGCGACGCAGGGACACGCGCTCTTGCGCGCCTTTGCGCCATAGGGGATTAAATACCCCCGATGGCCGAGCCTGCCCGTGCCCCCCAGCCCCGCCCCGCCGACACGCCGACGCTCGATTTCGAGCGGCCGGTGGTCGACCTCGAGCGAAAGATCGAAGAGCTGATCCGGGTCAGCGGCGGCGCGTCCGAGCTGCGCCCGCAAATCGCGCTTCTGGAGTCGCGCGCCCGCGAGCTGCAGCAGAAGATCTTCGCCGAGCTCACGCCCTGGCAGAAGGTGCAGCTGTCGCGGCACCCGGCCCGCCCGTACACCCTGGACTACGTCGAGCGGCTGTTCGGGGACTTCGTCGAGCTGCACGGCGACCGCCGCTTCGCCGACGACCCGGCCATCGTGGGCGGCTTCGCGCTGTTCGACGGCAAGCCGGCGCTGGTCCTCGGTCACCAGAAGGGGCGCAGCACGAAGGAGAAGGTGCTGCGCAACTTCGGCCAGCCGAAGCCGGAGGGCTACCGGAAGGCGCTGCGCCTCATGGAGCTGGCGGCGCGGGCAGGCCGCCCCATCGTCTGCTTGATCGACACGCAGGGCGCGTACCCCGGCATCGACGCCGAGGAGCGCGGGCAGGCCGAGGCGATCGCCAAGAACCTGGAGATCATGGCCGGGCTCCCCGTCCCCATCGTCTGCGCGGTCATCGGCGAGGGTGGGTCCGGCGGGGCGCTGGCGCTGGGCGTCGCGAACCGCATCCTGATGCTGGAATACGCGACGTACTCCGTGATCTCGCCGGAGGGGTGCGCCTCCATCCTGTGGCGCGACGACAACCGCAAGCCGGACGCGGCGGCGGCGATGAAGATGACCGCCACCGACCTGCAGCGGCTGGGCATCGTCGACGAGGTCATCCCCGAGGCGCCCGGCGGCGCCCACCGCGATCACGACCGCACGGCCGCCAATCTGGGCGAGGCGCTGCGCCGCCACCTGGCGGGGCTGTCCTCGCTGTCTCCGGAGGCGCTGCGCGACGACCGCTACCGCAAGTTCCGCCACATGGGGGCCTTCGTCGAGTCGGGAGACAAAGGGGCCGCGACGCCCGCGTGAACGGCGGCGCGCCCAGCCCGGCCGACCGGGCCTGGACCGACGAGGCGTTGCGCCTCAACGCGCGCTACATCGAAGAGGTCGTCATCGGGTGGGGGCTGTGCCCCTGGGCGGCGCAGGCCTGGCGCACGGGGGCCGTGAGGCGCCGCGTGCTGCTGGACCCCGCCCCGGACCCGGCGCCCGTGCTGGAGGTCATCGCGCAGCTGGACGAGCCACGCGCGCCGGACGCGCCGCGCGGGCGGGACCCGGCCCCGCAGGCGGCGATCGGGCTCGTGATCTGGCCGCGGCTGGCCCTGGATGCCGCCGCCTTCGCCAGCGCCGCCGAACAGATCCGGCGCGCCGACCGCGCGCGCCGCCCGCCCGGCGCGGCGCCGCCGTTCCTGATCGCGGCTTTCCACCCCGACCTGCGGCCCGAGCCGCCCGCCGACGCCGCGTCGCTGGTCCCCTTCATCCGCCGCACGCCCGACCCGACGCTGCAGCTGGTCCGGACCAGCCTGCTGGACGCGCTGGCCGGCGGCGGGCGCGACGTCTCGGCGGAGATCGCGGCGGCCAACTTCGTCACGGTCGCCGCCCGCACCCCGGCCGCCCTCGACCAGACACTGGCCGACATTCGCCGCGACCGGGACGACAGCTACCGGCGGCTGCGCGGTCTCTGAGGCCGGCGCGCCTCAGTCGCGCGCGCGCGGCAGGAACAGCGACACGGTGGTGCCGGCGCCCGGCGCCGAGTCGACCTCGACGAACCCGCCGCTGGCCGTGACGGCCCCCTGCACCACCGCGAGGCCCAGCCCGGTCCCCTCCCCCTCGGGCTTGGTCGTGAAGAACGGCTCGAACACATGGGCCCGCACCTCTTCGGTCATGCCCTGTCCGGCGTCGCTGACGTCCAGCCGGACGAACTCGCCCGATGGCCGCGCGCGCGGCGCGGGCGTGCCGTTGGCGGCCGACACGTTCCGCCCCGAGATGACGATCGCCCCGCCGTTCGGCATGGCGTCGCGCGCGTTCACGATCAGGTTCATGACGGCCTGCTGCAGCTGGGCCGGATCCATGAAGATCGCCCACAGGTCGTCGGGGAGGCGCGGCGGCGGGATGGTCGAGGGGCGGGCCAGCCGCCGCAGCATTGCCTCGACGGGCGCCAGCGTCTCGGCGATCGACAGGCGGCGCGGCGACGCCGGCTGTTTGCGGCTGAACGTCAGCAGCTGTCGGGTGACGCCCGCGGCGCTGTCGACGGCCTGCAGAGCCTCACCCAGCAGCGCAACGGCGGGCGACCCGGCCGGCAGCTCGCGGCGCGCGACGTCGATGCTGGCGGAGATCACCGTGAGCAGGTTGTTGAAGTCGTGCGCGACCCCCGCCGCCACCCGGCCGATGGCCTCCAGCTTCTCTGCCTGTTGCAGCCGTGCCGTCAGCGCCGCCGCCCGAGCGTGGGCCTCCTGCACGGCGGTGACGTCGCGCCCCTCGGGGATGATCTGGACGACCTCCCCGCGCGCGTCCCGGACCGGCATCAGCGAGAAGTCGATCGCGCGCCGCTTCCCCTTCCCATCCACGTGCGTGGCGTCGAAGCGCACGAACTCGCCGTCGGCGGCGCGCGCCAGCGATTCGCGCAGTCGCGCCTGCTGGCCGGCGTCGTGCGTCCACCAGGGCGTCTCCCACAGCGGCCGCCCCAGGACGGACGGGAGCTGGGCGTCGATCATCTGCAGCGCGGCGCGGTTGGCAGCCAGCAGCGTCCCGTCGCGATCGACGAGCCCGATCAGCTGAAACGTCTCGTCGAACAGGGTGCGGAACCGCCCTTCGCTGACCGCCAGCGCCTCGGAGCCCTTCTGCACCTGCTGCTCCAGCACCGTGCGCGCCTGGCGCAGCGTGCTCACGTCGCGCAGCACCAGCGTCCCGCCCAGCCAGCGCCCGACCCGATCGCGCAGCGGCGCCCAGCGCGCGTCGTACCAGCGGCGGCCGAAGCTGCTCGGCGACGACACCTCTTGCTGCCGGGCCTCCTCGCTCCCGATCAGGCCGACCAGGTCGGGCCAGGGCTCCAGCACCTCGACGGCGGCTTTGCCGACGCCGCCCGCGGTGTGCGTGTGCAACAACGCTTCGGCGACCGGATTGGCGTCGATGATGCGCCCGGCCCGATCGACGACCAGCACGGCGTCGGTCAGATGCTCGAAGACCGCCTCGCGCGCGACGGGCACCAGGTCGAAGAGCCGTCCGCGCGCCAGCGTCCAGGCCGTCACCAGCGAGCTGACCGCGAAGGCGACGTGGCTGATGTCCCGCTCTCCCTGCAGGCGCAGGTCCAGCGCCAGCCACGTGAAGCCGAAGAACAGAGGGAAAGCGATCGCGAAGGCGACGCCCGCGGTCTGCGCGCGAAACGGCGCGCGCTGCTGGAGCAGCAGCCCGACCAGCAGGCCGACCGCCGCCAGCGCGACGGCGAGCAGCGCCGCCAGGTACGCCACGTCCCAGGACGTGAAGTCGTACACCAGCGCGCCGTAGGGCGGCTCCAGCGTGGCGCTGGCCCGCAGCGCGCCGCCGGCGGTCGCGGGCGCGGCGACGATCACCAGCGTCGGAACGGCCAGCGCGACCCCGATGACGGCGAGCAGCCAGCGGGGCACCCGCCGGCCCGTGTAGCGCGCCGCGAACAGCAGCATGAAGAACCCGGTCGCCACGGCCGGCAGGGTCTCGAAGCAGTCCCACGCGACCTTGGCGGCCAGCCCGGCGCTCGCCAGCTCGGCCAGATGGCCGGCGTTCCAGGCCGCCTGCGCGAGCGCCATCGCCGCGAACGGCGTGGCGGCGGAAGCGGTGGCGCGGCGGCGCCACGCCCAGACCGCGATGGTCAGCGTGGCGGCCAGGCTGACCGCGCACAGGAACAGCGCCATCCAGGCCGGCCGCGCCGCAAACCCGCCCGGGGGGCGGAGATCCCATGCGCCCGGCACGCCCATCGCCCGAGTGTCGCGCGGGCCGCACTTTCGAGCAAACGGCCGGTTACGGCGTCGCCCGCTCGTAGATCTCGAGGTCGCCGGCGGCGAAGGTCCGCCGGTAGGCCGGCGGGATCATCGCGCGACTCGCGGCGGGCATGGCCCAGGTCAACACGTGCGTGTAGCGCGGCTGGGCGTCCTTCCAGAATCCGTCCCAGATCTCGTGCCAGGCCGCCGTGCAGTAAGAATCGACCGCCGGCTGGCCGAGCGCCTTGCAGACCTCGGTCGGCGTCGCGTAGTGAGACGCGAACTGGTCCAGCGTCGGCTCGATGAGCTTGGCCGGCGGATAGCGAGCCCAGGTGATCGGCGTCGACCGCTCGACGGCGAACACCAGCGGGACCATCGCGTCCTTCTGGACGGTGTAGTAGCCCCAGTCGTGCGCGATGCTGGCCACGAAATCAGCCGTCTTCTTGGGCTTGAACAGCAACGGCATGAGCAGCGCGCCGCGCGGCACCGCGCTCATCCCGGCCGTGAACTCCGCGCGATCGCGATCGAGGCGCAGGTAGTCCAGCCCCAGCACCGCGGAGAATGAAACGGCGCACGCGACCAGCACTGCGGGCAGACGCCGGGGCAGCCCGTCCGGAAGGCGCAACGCCAGACCGACCCACAGGAACGGCACCAGGCGGCAGTTGAGGTAGCACCAGTTGCTCATCATCATCGGCAGCGCGACGTACGCCACCGCCAGGCCCGCCATCGCGCTGTTCGAAAACAGCGGGCGGGCGGTGCGCCGGCCGCGCCAGGCGAACGCCGGGAGCAGCAGCGCCGGGACCAGGCTCATGCTCCCCCAGCGCGTCAGCGCGCCGGAGGCGTCCCGCCACAGGTGCACGATCATCTCCCAGACGTTCTGGTACGACACCAGCGGGTAGAAGATCGTCGGCGCGCGGTCGGCTTTCACCAGATGCTGCTCGGCGCTGAAGACCGACAGCAGTCCCGCCGGGACCAGGGGCAGCAGGATCGCAGCGCCCGTCGCGATCCGGGCGCGCCAGCCGGGCTGGCGGAGCGCCTCCCACGCGACCAGGCCGCTGACCACGATCAACGGAAAAAGGTGCGCGTACCAGACCGCGCCGGCCAGCACCATGATCGTCAGCGCGCGCGGCCAGCTCGGCTCGCGCCGCTGGCGGTCGATGACGATCAGCAGGAGCAACGACAGGCCGAACGCGGCGGCGAAGTTCAAGAAGCCCATCGACACGAAGAACCCGTGCGCCAGGGGCCACGCGAACAGCATCGCCACCAGCATCCGGCGGCGCCCGGCAAAGTGCAGAAACAGCGCGGGCAGCGCGACCGCGTTGATTGCAATCGTCACCGCGGTGATGAGCCGGCCGGCCAGAAACAACCGTTGATCGCCGAACAGGTGAAACCACAACGCCAGCAACGAATTCGATTTGAAGAAACCGTTGAACGCGAACTGCGGAAACAGCTCGGGGTGCTCGACGATGTGAGCGGTCGCGACGTGGTTCGGCAGGTCCTGAAACGGCGGCAGGTCGACCAGTGTCAGCGGCCACGCGGACAGGACGAACACCACCGCGGCGGTCAGCGCGACCAGCTGCGCGTCCGTCAGCTCGGCGATCCAGTGCGCCAGGACGCGCGAGAGCGGCGCCGGCGATGCAGGGGAGACCGGGGTGTAGACGTCCGGTTCTGACACGGCGGCAGTGTACCTCCCGAAGAGGCGCTAAACGCGGGGAAAACGCGCGGTTACAGGAACATTTCCCTGCCACTCGGCGACCTTTCGGCCTAACATCGCCGCCGCGTTCGCGCCGGATGACACGACAGCCAGACAGGTCGCTCATGGAAGCAGAAGTGGCGCGCGACGCGGAGGCCGGCGCCGCCCGTGCGCCCGCGCACGCGAGCGCCTGGCCGGACTGGCTGCCGACGGTTCTGTACCTGGCGATGGCGGCCTTCTTCGTCGCGTTCGTGCCGCTGCTGGTCCATCGGTTTTTCGATCCCGACGAGTTCCAGCACGCGCACGCGGCCTGGTCGATCTCCAGGGGATTGGTGCTCTACAAGGATCTGTTCGAGCACCACACACCCTGGTACTACGCGCTGATCCGGCCGCTGTTCCGGTGGTTCCCGGCCGCCGCGTCGTTCGACGACGCCCGCCGGTTCATGATCGCGGCGCGCGCCCTCTCGGTCGTGCTGGCGGTCGGCGCTGTGGCGCTGCTCACGCGCGTCGGGCGCATCTGGGAGAGCCGCCGCGTCGGGTTGCTGGCGGCGGCCCTGATGGTGACGCAGCCGTTCTTCATCAAGAAGACCGTCGAGATTCGCCCCGACCTGCTGGCCCTGCCCTTCTTCCTGGCGGCGCTGGGCGCTCTGCTGCGGGGCGTGTCACCGCGCGCGCCCGTGCGCGGGCGGCGCGCGATGTGGTTCGCGCTGGCCGGCCTGTCGCAGGGCAGCGCCATCATGTGCACGCAGAAGATGCTGTTCGTTCTGCCGGGCGTGGCGGCGGGGCTGGGCCTGTGGGTTCTGGCCGAGGAGCGCCTGTCGAGAGCGGCCCACGTGCTGCTGTTCCTGGTGGCGGTCGCGCTGCCCGGCGTCGCGACGTGGCAGGTCTTCCGCTGGCTGCACGCCGGGGACTACTTCATCCTCAACAACTTCCTGTTGAACGCGCGCTGGGCGCGGATCCCGGCCGAGCAACTCATCCGGTTCGTGGGGACCAGCGCGCCCGTGCTGGCCCTGGCGATCTACGGGGCGGTGCGCGCGCTCCCGGGCCTCGCGCGCGCCGACCGCCGGGACCCCGGCGAGGCGCTGCTGCTGTGCCTGGTCGTCTGGCTGTTCGTGGCCATCGAGTTCATCCCGGCGGCGCAGATGCAGTACTACCTGATGCCGCTGCCGATCGTCTGCCTGTTCGCCGCGCGCGCGCTGGACGACCTGGCCCACCGCCTGGGCCGGCGCATCTGGCCGTGGGCGCTGGCCGCGTTGTCGGTTCTCCCGCTGGTGAACCTGGGGATGGACCTCAGCATGACGAACGGCAAGCAGCTCGCGCGCCTCCGCCAGGTCGCCGAGACGACCAGGGCGACGGACCTGGTCATGGACGGCTGGCAAGGGCTGGGCGTGTTCCGCCCCAACGCCTTCTACTACTACTTCATCAACGACGAGATCCTGCTGATGATCCCGCCGGAGCGCTTCAGCGTCTTCATGGACGACATGGAAGCGGGCCGCCTCCGGCCGGCGCTCATCGTGCTCGACCGCCGCCTGGTCGCGCTGGGCCCGCGGTTCCGCGCGTTCGTGAACGCGCACTACGGCAGCCGCGACGGCCTGCTTTACTACTGGGCCGGCTGACGGGCCGGCCGCCCGGTCCCGCGCCGAAGCCGGCGGCACCGGGCAGCGACGACTCGTCGCTCAGAACCGGAAGCCGGCGCCCAGCGTCAGCCGGATGTAGCGGGTCCCGTTCTCGGCGTGCTCCGAGCCGACGGTGATCGCCTGAAAGCCGTACTGATATCCGCCGCCGATGCTGGCGAAGATCCGGTCGCTCAGGTCCATCATCAGGCCCACGCCGAACGCAATGACGGCGCCCTTCGGCGACTTGCCCGCCGGGGGCGCCAGCACGGAGTAGCCCGGCAGGGCCTCGGCGTAGACGGAGATGCCGTCGATGAGAAACTGGGTGTAGGCGATCCGCAGCAGCAGATCGTACTCCTTGCTCGCCCCCGCGCTCGCGAGCTGGTTGGGATTGACCTTGGGCTGAACGTTCCAGATCACCTGCGGCGCCAGGCCGACCGAAAGCCCGCGGATGATCCGCGCATTCACGTTCAGGGCGAACCCGTAGGCGAACGATGCGTCGGAGGTCACCGGGGTCCCGAGCGTGGGCTCGCTCGTGTACTTGCCGCGTTCCATCGGCAGCAACGACAGCATGACGTCGAACCGACGCTTCGAGGCCGCAGACGGCGCCGCCGCGGGGCTCGCCGTCTCGACGGCCGCCGGTGGCGGCGGGGGGACAGCGCTGTCCGGAGCGCCCGCCCCGGCCGCGCGTGCGGCCGGCGCAGCCCCCATCAACGTCAGAGCAACCAGGGTCCCCGCCAAGCGGAAGTCTTTACGCGTGTTCGCCATGATGGTCCGCATTAGAAGTAGAACGAAAACCGCAGTCGCACGCTGTACACCTCGTCGTCGAATTCCAGCGGCGGGTTGGTGCTGGCCGTCTTCCAGTGGCCGCGGGAGTATCCGCCCACCAGCTTGATGTACAGCTGGTCGAAGGCGACGTACTGAATGGCCGCGAAGCTCTGCCAGAGCCAGTAGTCGTCGACGACCCCCGGGATCGCCACCGCGTTCTGGTCCACGTGGCGCGAGAAGACCCCCCCGACCCCGAACAGCAGCGGATGGTGCACGCTGCCGTTCGACACGTTCATGAACCCGCCGTAACTCGTGCGGGTCAAGCTCCCGAGCAGGTTGCGCCGGCCCAAGTTGTCGACCGACTCGACCGTGCCCTGGGCCGCGTTCAAGCCGAACTCGATGTGTGGCTCGAAGACGAACTGGACCGCGCCACCGACACCCTTCGACGTGACGTCGGTCTGGTCGGACGCGCTCTGGCCGGTGATGTGCTGCCACTCCACGCCGCCCTTCAGCTTGAGCCAGCCGAAGTCCACGATCGCCACCGGCCGCACGGCCACGGCCGGTTCCGCGGGGAGCGTCCCGGCCATTCCCAGCAGCTCGAACCGCAAGAAGCGGAACGGATAATAGTGAAAGGCCAGGTTACCGGCGGCGCCCTGCGGCCGGAACTGGTTGTCGGTCAGCCCATAAAATCCGATGGAATAGGCGCTCTCGCCGAGGCCCGAGGCACCCTGCCGCTCGAAGGTGTTCTGGTCCAGGCCCATGCCCAGGTGAAAGACCTCCCAGCCCTCGAATCGGCCGATCATGAGGTCCCACTTGTTCCACTGCCCGACGCGCAAGAAGAGGTCGTCCGTGTCGGCGGCGCCGACGTCGGAGCGCGAAATGGTCTGGTCTTCGGTGCCGACGAGCTCGACCTGCCCTTGCACGAACCAGTCCTCGTCGAACGAATAGGTCGGCGTCACGCGCAGCAACATGCGTCCCTGCTGCTTCCAGTACGCCACCCGGCTCGACTCGAGGTTCGGGTTCGGTCCCCAGGGGGCGAACTTCTCGTACGAGGTGTCCACCCATCCCCAGCCCGAGATGCCGACGACGAAGCGATCGCGCCCGAACCTGGCCGGCAGGTACGGCCACTGCAGGCCGTGGAACGTCAACCACAACGACGAGTACTTCAGCCCGCGGGTTTGCGGCTCCGGGTAGGCAGAGCCCGGCAGACGCTGCAACCCGATCTCCGTCACCGGCGTCGCCTCGGCGGCCGGCTCCGGCGCCGGCGTCGGTGAGCCGGCCACGGCGGTCGCCTCGCGGGCGGGCGCGACCGGCTCGGCCGGCGGCGCCACGGGGACCGGGACGGGAACGACCTCCACGGGGGCGGCGGGTGCTTGCCCGCCCGGCGGTGGCGCCGGAGGCGGCGCTTCCGCCGCCTGGGCCAGCTTCGGCCTGGCAACGGCAGCGGGCAGAACCGTTATCGAACCGAGGATGAGGAAGGAGGCAAAGACGGTGCTGCGGCTGCGAGCCAGTGTTTTCATTGAGACGTTCCGACGGTGTAGCCCGTGACGTTGTTGACGGTTGCCATCAACGGCAGGTTCACTGCGCTGCCTCCAACCATGATTTGAACCCGTCCGCTCTCGACGGTCCAAACGCCCTTCGTCGGGTCGTTGGCGTCGATCTTGAAGTAGTCGAGGTCGGCCAGACGCAGCGGGATGGTGACCTGCTTCTCCTCGCCGGCCGCCAGATGAACGCGCGCAAACGCCTTCAGCTCTTTCGGCCCGCGACGGGCCGTCGTGTCCGGGAACGCGACGAACACCATGACGATCTCGTCCCCGTCGACGGTTCCGGTATTGGCGACGTTCACCACCACGGGCAGGACGGCGCCCTTGCTCATGTCGCTGCACCCGAGCTGCAGCTTGCGGTACTCGAACGACGTGTAGCTGAGGCCGGCGCCGAACGGAAACAGCGGCGTGGTGTTGTTGTGATCGAACCAGCGATACCCGACGTAGTAATTGAACGTCGTCGTCGCCGATCCGCTGGCCGTGAACACGTCGTAGTCGCTCAGCGACTTGCCCCAGGTGATGGGCAACTTGCCGCTGAAGTTGTAGGAGACGCCGCCGACCTGCCCCCAGAGCAGATCGCCGAGGGCCTCGCCGCCGCGCTGGCCCGGGTACCAGGCCATGACGACGGCCGGGACCTGATTCAGCCAGGGCATGTCGATCACGCTTCCGCCCTCCAGCACCACCACCATCGGCTTGCCCAGCGCCGCCGCGTCGGTGATGAGCTTGTTCTGGATGTTCTGCATGCCCGGGGCCTGCTTCGCGTCCAGCGCGAGGCTGGCGCGATCGCCGGCCTTCGTGTACTCCTCGCCCTCGTCCTGCGGGGTGAGGCCGGCCATCACCACGATGAAGTCGGCGTCCGACGCGACGTCGACGCTGGTGCCCGACACGACGTTCACGCCGGACGGCGCGGTCATCGTGATGCCTTCCGCCGGCCCGACCGTCTGCTTGGGATCCGAGAAGGCGCGGCTGGACCCGAGGTCACCGGTGCGGATCTCGGTCGCGAAATTGACGGTTCGGTTGGCGCCGTTGCTGCCGTTGCCGCCGTCGACGGAGACGTACGGGATGTTGGCGCCCAGCACCGCGACCTTCTTGACGGACGGGCTGATGGGCAACGTTCCCTTGTCGTTCTTCAGCAGGACCATGCTTTCCAGCGCGGCCTGCTTGGCGAGCGCGACGTGGCTGTCGTTGCACTTGATCTGGCTGTTTTCGTAGATGGTGACCGGCGCCTTGAGACCCACGGGGCCGTTCAGGTTCTGCGAGTTGAACCGGAACTTCTGGGTGAGCACGTTCTGCGCGTGCGCCTGCAGATCCTGGCGCGTCAGCGTCCCGGAGTTGACCAGGTTCTCGAGCTGACCGTAGTAGAGGCCCCACGGAAGCTCCACGTCCAAGCCGGCGTTGATGGCCTTGAGCGCGCCGGTCTTCTGCGTGCTGGTGTCGGGGATGCTGGTGAACCCGGGCATGGCCCACCAGTCGCTGAGCACGAAGCCCTGGAACCCGAAGTCCTTGCGCAGGACGTCCGTCAGGATGTGTCCGTTCTGGGTCGACTTGATCCCGTTGACCTCGTTGTACGAGGCCATGACGGACGCCACGCCGGCGTCCTGCACGGTCATGCGGAAATGGCGGCCATAGATTTCGCGCAACACCTGCTCGTCGGCCATCTGCGAGTTGTTCGTCTGGGTCCGGCCGTTCTCGATGTCGTACCCCAGGTAGTGCTTGGCGTTGGCGGCGATGTGCTGCTGGACGCCGACCACCATGGCCGAGGCGAGCCGGCCGACGTGGAACGAGTCCTCACCGTAGGTCTCCTGCGCGCGGCCCCACAGCGGGTGGCGAAGGATGTTCATGCAGGGAGCCAGCAGAACCGTCTGCTTGGCCGCCTGCATCTCGTCGCCGATGGCCTCGCCGATCGCATACTCGAGGTCGAGATCGAAGGCAGCCCCGCGGGACATGCTGACCGGGAAGACCGTCGAGTAGCCGACGTGAGACCCGTTGATGGTGGCGGCGTTCGGAAACGACCCGTTCATGTCCTCGCCCAGATTCATGCCGCGCGACGCATCCCGGTAGCGGAAGCCGCGGATCGAGCCGGTGTCCTGGCTGCGCTGCGTGTCACTGAACTGTCCGGTCGAGTTGTACGGCATGCCCTCCATCTGAAGGGCGAGGTCGTGCAAGCTCATGCTGCTGATGGTCTTCGCGACCTGCTGGGTCACGTCGGCCGAGACGGAATACCCCTGCGTATACCGGTCGATCGCATTGGGGTTGGTGCCGGTCCCGGCGCACGACATCGGCGTCACCACCGTCGTCGGGTCGGCGCTGACCTTCACGCCGGTCCCGCTGTCGACGCCGGCGTCCGACGCGGCCGCGACGGCCGGGCATTGACCGGTCAGGATGCCGCCGTCACCGGTCCCGACGAGGCCATGGGGCGTGGGCAATGAACAGGCCGGAGAGGCGAGCGCAACGACGACAGCCGCGCGCGCAAATCGAAGCCAATCGGATCGGAACATGACTACTCCTGGCAGGGCGACACGCATGACGCTCAGGCGGCGCACTTTGGTGAAAGCGAAATACTTCGACAAATTTCGGATGCGCCGCACACGATCGATGGGGTCGGACCGTACCACGGCTTGCCCAGGGCAGAGTGCGCATCATTGGCGCACTCTGCCGTCGGGATGAACCCGACGCCGATCAGTTGGCGGGGTTGTAGAGGATCGTTGCCCAACCTTGAGCGGGCATCGCGAACTGCAGCTTCTTTCCGCCGATCGCAACGGTGTAGGTCGTCGCGGAGCCCGAGTTGTACATCACGCCCACCAGCGTGCCGTCGGGGTTCTTGAACCCGACCGAGTCGCCGCCGGTCGTCGACAGGACCTGCGCGCCCGGCTGCGCGAACTGCGAGAAGTGCCGGAACGCGTAGTAGGCGGGCGTGATGTTGAGCGTCTTCGACGAGGTGTTCACGGTCAGCAGCGCGTCCTGCGCCCACTGCCGGGTGCTGTCGTTCCCCTTGCCCATCGTGTCCAGCACCATGTTCCACGCGTTGTAGGCGGTGACCCCGCCGCGGATCGCCTTGGCGATGTAGCCCCACGACTCGACGCCGTAGGCCTGGTCGTTGGGCGCCGGCTCGACGTACTTGGGCGAGCCGGACGGGTTCCACGGGTAGTTGCCGCACATGTGCTCGGTGGCCCAGACGGGGATCCCGTAGCCCTTGTACATCGACGAGTTCGCCTCGTAGTTGTCCAGCATGCCCCACTGCAGCCCGATGACCTTCGGGAAGGTCTTGGCGGTGGCGTCGCCCATCACGGTCGTGATGACCGTCGTGTCCTTGCCGCTGTCCTTGTTGGAGCTGGTGCCCAGCATGAGCTTGGCGCTGGTCGAGCCCAGGGCCGGACCCAGGTACTGCCCGACGAACTTCGCGTAGTCCGTCGAGTTCCAGAGGCAGGTCGGGTACCCGAGCGCGTAGTTGGGCTCGTTCTGCGGAGCCACGTAGTCGATCGCGATGCTCTGCCCGGCGTAGGCCTGCACGAACTTCACGAAGTACTGCGCGTAGGCGGTGAGGTTCGCGGTGCTCGCGTTCATGCACCCGCCGTCGAACGCGCTGGTGCCCTGCATCGCGCACGTCGCGCCGTTGACCGAGCCGCTGAACGTCTTCATCCAGGTGGGCGGCGTCCACGGGCTGGCCCAGAAGTGAATGCTGGGGTTCACGGCCTGCGCCGCCTTGATGTACGGGATCAGGTACATCATGTCGCGGCTGATCGAGAAGTTCGCCAGGCTGGTGTCGCCCGCGGTCTCGTCCTCCGTGTAGCGCATGATCGCGTAGTCGCTGGCGCCGATCGGAATGCGGCCCATGTTGAACCGGGCGCCGTCGCTGCCATAAAGAAGATGGATGGCCTTGTCGCGATCGGCCTGGCTGAGCATCTGCAGCACGTTCCAGCCGATCTCGTTGAAGGCGCCGCCGAAGCCCGTCCAGGTCTGCTGCGGCTGGTCGTCGTGAATGGTGACGGTGGCGTTGCCGGTGGTGACCGTCGTCGGGGTGCCGGTCGTCCAGTAGGCGCCCGAGGCCGAGGTGACCAGCGTGGTCGGCGCCGGCGTCGACCCGCCCGTGCCCGGAGCCGTGCCGCCCGTGCCGGGTCCGGCGCCGCCGCCACCGCCGGGCGTTCCGCCCGTGCTGGGGCCCACGCCACCGATGCCGGTGCCGCTCACGCCGCCCGACGCGCTCTGCGATCCGCCGGTGCCGGTGCCGCTCACGCCGCCCGACGCGCTCTGCGATCCGCCGGTGCCGGTGCCGTTCGATCCGCCGGTGCCGGTGCCGTTCGATCCGCCGGTGCCGGTGCCGTTCGATCCGCCGGTGGCCGTCGTGCCGCCGGTGCCGGTCCCTTGCCCCGTCCCACCGGTTCCCCCGGCGCCGCCGGTGCTGGAACACCCAGCGCCCAGCAGCAGGAGAACCGCCCCCATCATCTTCACGCGTGCTGTCGTCATTTGTGCCTGAATTCCCGACACACCCTACCTTGATCTTGAAAAAGCGGACCTCACCAAAATGGACCCCGAGCGCGGGAGGCGCCGCGGCACGTGGGCCGCGCGCGATCGGCCCGCCCAACTGACAGGAACTGCAAAATCGGTTACAAGTGCGCGCCCGCGTGAAGCTGTCCATCGTCGTCCCCGCCTTCAACGAAGAACGCACGATCGCCGCGCTGCTCGAGGCGGTCCGCGCGGTGGACCTGGGTCCGCTGGGTCTCGAACGGGAGATCCTCGTCGTCAGCGACGGCTCTTCGGACGGCACGGCGGCCGTCGCGCGCGCGCAGCCCGGCGTGACGGTGCACGAGTACCAGCCCAACCGCGGCAAGGGCGCCGCCGTCCGCCACGGCATCGAACGCGCGACGGGCGACTTCATCTTGATCCAGGATGCGGACCTCGAGTACGACCCGCAGGACTACCTGAACCTTCTCCCGCCGCTGTGCGATGGCCGCGCGCAGGTGGTCTACGGCTCGCGGCTGCGCGGTTTCGAACGGCAGTTCGGCAAGGGGAAGGTCCGCCGCCACCCCGGTGCCTACCGCAGCGCGTACCTCGGCGGGCGCGTCGTGACGGAGTTCACGAACCTCGTCTACGGCACGCGCCTCACCGACGTACCCACCTGTTACAAGTGCTTCCGGACCGACGTGATCCGCGGCATCACGATCGAGCACGACCGATTCGAGTGGGAGCCGGAGGTCACCGCCAAGCTCCTCCGCAGCGGCATCGAGATCTTCGAGGTGCCCATCACCTATCGCCCCCGCTCGTTCGAGGAGGGAAAGAAGATCGGCGTCCGCGACGGGTTGACCGCGCTGTGGACGCTCGCGCGCTACCGCACCTGGCGCCCGCCCGCCGGCCGCCCGTAGCCGCGCCGTCAGGCTCCGGCGACGCTGATGCGCCCCACCGGTCGGATCCGCGTGTCCGGTGACAGCTCCTGGTACGAGAGGACGGCCAGGTCGGGGTGTTCGGTCTCGATCAGCCGGCGCACGTAACGGCGGATCTCGGCGCCCGTCAGCAGGACGGCGCCCGTCGCCACCGGCCCGACGGCGCGCCCGACCGCGGCCACGATGTCCTGCGACAGCGCCGGTTCGAGGGCCAGGTAGCTGCCGGTCGCCGTCTTCTGGACGGCGTCGCGGATCGCCTCCTCGATCATCGGGTCCAGGAGATACGCCGCCAGCGCGTTGCCGTCGCCCGCGTAGCGGTGGGTGATCGTGCGGCGGAGCGCCGCGCGCACGTGCTCGGTCAGCACGACGGGATCGCGATCGTGCGGCGCCCACGCGGCCAGCGCGCCCAGGATCTCGGGCAAGTTGCGCAGGGAGATCCCCTCCTCGACCAGGCGGCGCGCGATCTCCGTGAACAGCACGGGCGAGATCAGCTTCGGGACCACCTCCCTCACCAGCGCCGGATGCGTTCGCTCGAGCGCGTCGAGCAGCCGCTGCGCGTCCTCCAAGCCGAACAGCTCGTGGCCGTACCGGCGCAGCAGCACCAGGATCTCTTGCGAGAGTCGGCCGGCGGCGTCGGGCCAGGCGTCCCGCGGGAGCTCGCCGCGGGCCAGCGGCACCTCGTTCAGCCGGACGACGAAGGCGCCGCCCGTCGATCCGGTGGCGCCCACCCGCAGCCGGACGGCGGGCAGCGGCAAGCCGAGCTCGGCGAACAGCCGCTCGCGCAACCGCGGAACGACCTCGGCCGCGAAGGACCCCAGGTGCGGCGCCAGCTCGGCGGAGACCTCGACGGCCACGGGCGTCAGCACGGGGGCCAGCGACTCCGCCGACCCAGCAACTCCGACCAGGCCGGCGGGCGGGCTGTCCACCGCCACGGGCGCGCGCATCACCTTCCACGCCGCCGCGCCCAGGACCGCGGCCAGCACCAGAAACGGCGGCGCCGGCAGTCCGGGGACCACCGCCAGGATCGCGAGCAGCCCCGCGCCGATCGCCAGGGCGCGCGGATGCGCCAGGATCTGCAGGCCGATGTCCTTGCCCAGGTGGCTGCCTTCGTCCTCCGACGCGACCCGCGTGACGATGATGCCGGCCGCCGTCGAGATCACCAGCGCCGGGATCTGCGCGACCAGCCCCTCACCGATCGTCAGCACGGTGTACGTGCGCGCCGCGACCGACAGATCCAGGCCGCGCTGGAACACGCCGATCACCAGCCCGCCCACGATGTTGACGGCCAGGACCACGATGCCCGCCACCGCGTCCCCTTTCACGAACTTCATCGCGCCGTCCATGGCCCCGAACAGCTGCGATTCGCGCGCCAGCGCCGCGCGACGGCGCCGCGCCTCGACGTGGTCGATGTGGCCGGCCCGCAGCTCGGCGTCGATCGACATCTGCTTGCCGGGCATCGCGTCCAGGGTGAAGCGGGCCGCCACCTCGGCGACACGTTCGGAGCCCTTCGCGATCACGATGAACTGGATCATCGTGAGGATGAGGAAGATGACCGCGCCCACCACCAGATTGCCCGCGACGACGAAGTTGCCGAAGGCGCGGATCACCGCGCCGCCGTCTCCGCGCAGCAGGATGAGGCGCGTCGCCGAAACCTCGAGCGCCAGCCGGAACAGCGTCGTCAGCAACAGCAACGTCGGGAAGGTCGCGATCTTCAGCGCGTCGCTGACGTAGATCGCGACCAGCAGCAACGTCACCGCCGCCGCGATGTTCATGGAGATCAGCAGGTCCAGGACCGGCGCCGGCAGCGGCACGATCATCATCCCGACGATCGCCACCACCAGCCCGGCCAGCGCCAGGTCGGCGGTGTGCGCCAGGACGCCGCGCACGTCGCCCGCCCGCAACATCGCCCGCAGCCCCGCTGGCCCACTCGCCGCCACGTCCCGGACATAAAACGAAGTGCCGCACCCGGTCAAGCGCGCTCGAAAGTTGGGTCCGACCGCCTTCAGCGCTGGTGGCCCAGACGGACGTCCAGCGCCGGGTGACGCGCGGCCAGCCCGCGCAGCGCTGCCAGGCTCGCGGCGTTCCGGGCACGATCCGACGAGAACTTGCCCGGCGGCACGTCGTGCTCCCAGCCCCAGCGGGTGTGCGAGGTGTCTCCCGTGAACAGCACCGGGCCGCGCGCCGTGCGGGCCACGTAGGCGACGCTCCCCGCCGTGTGGCCCGGCACCAGGATGGCGAACAGGCTCCCGTCGCCGAACAGATCGAGGACCCCCGTGAACCGCCCCGACGGATCGCCGGCGAACGGCAGCTCCTGGATCGCGTCATGGCCGGCCAGCACGCGATCGATGGTCCCCTGCGAGAACATGAACAGGAGCTCGCGCTCGGTGACGTCGCCGGGACCGCCGTAAATCGGGACGGCGGGCGGCACGTCGGGGACCCCGCTGATGTGATCGAGGTGGAGGTGCGTCAGCAGCACGCCCGCCAGCGGCGGCTCGCGCCGCAACAGCGTGGCCGTGTCGGTCCGGACCACGATCTTCTCCGGGTGCATGAACTTTCGAACGACCCAGCCCACGCCCATGCCGGCGGGATCGTCCACCAGCCGCCGCGAGACGCCCGTGTCGATCAGGAACGTCCCGCGTGTCGGGTGGCGGACGACGTGCGTGAAGATCTGGATCGGCTCGTCGCCGTCCTTCAGCCCGGCGGCCTTGGCATTGGGGTCGTCGAGGTCGATGAGCCCGGCGCGCGTGACGGCCCAGTCGGCGCCCACGACGGTCTCGACCTCGATGGGGCCGGGCTGGTCCAGCAGCGCCTCCATGGCCTCGCCCGAGGTCGGCTTGCCCAGCGCGGCGGCGCGCGTCTGGTGGGTGCTGGCCTGACAGCCGGCGGCGAACGTGAGGGCGGCGACCGCCCCGGTGACGAATCGAGTGAATGACATCATGTGCGTGACCTCCATGGACCCCACCCTGCGCCATCACGAATCGCATGGAAAGTGACTGATTGTCCATGTCACCATCCATAAATGGATATCGACTGGGACGACTGGCGGCTGTTTCTCGCCGTGGCGGCCGCCGGCAGCATGAGCGGCGCCGCGCGGGCCCTGCGGCTCGGGCAACCGACGCTGAGCCGGCGCATCGGCCTTCTCGAGGACCGCCTGGACGCGCCGCTGTTCGTGCGCCGCGCCGACGGGGTCGCGCTGACCCCGCTGGGCGAGCGCCTGCTGCCCGCCGCCCAGCGCATGGCCGACTTCGCCGGAGACGCGACCCGGATCGTCGCCGGAGGCGAACGGCGTCCGGAAGGGCGCGTGCGGATCGCCGCCCCGCCCGGCGTGGCGTTCGACTTCCTCGCGCCGCTGGCGGCGGTCCTGCGGCGGACTGCGCCCGGTCTGCGGCTCGAGATCCTGGCCGACGTCGACTACGTCAGCCTGGCGCGGGGCGAGGCGGATCTGGCGATCCGGCTGCGCCCGCCGGCCGAGCACGATCTGGTCGGCGTGGCTGCCATCGGCGTGCACGTGGCCGCCTTCGCCGCGCGCGCCTACGCCCGCCGCCTGCCGAAACGGTACGACGCCGGCGATCTGGACTGGATCGCCTGGGCGCCGCCCCACGATCAGGCCCCGCCCAACCCGCAGCTGGCCGCGCTGCTGGGCGAGCGGTTCCGCCCCGTGTTCACGTCGAACGACTACCTGGTGCAGGTCGCCGCGGTCGAGGCCGGCGTCGGCGCGATGGTGCTGACGCGGAAGTTCCACCGGCTTTCGCGCATCGGGCAGCTCGTCGAGCTGGCGGTGGACTTCGGTCCCCTCTCGCGCGCGACGTTCCATCTGGTCGTCGCCAAGCGGATGGTGGACGTTCCGCGCATCCGCGCGGTCGTCGAGGCCGTGCAGGCCCAGCTCGAGTGAGCTACCAGCCGAGCCGGACCGACAGCCAGAGGATCGCGAGGACGCCGACCGCGATCGCCGCGTTCAGCAGCGCGCCGGGCACGAAGTAGGGGTACACGAGCAGCGCCACCCCAGCCACGACGTGCGGGATGCGCGCCATTTTGCGCCCGTAGTGCAGCAGGATGAACCCGACCGCCGACACGATCAGCGACGCGAACAGCCAGCCGGCGTCCAGGTGCATCCTGCGAGTATACGCGCCCGTCGCTCAGGCGGCCGCGGCGCGGGCAGGCGCGGCGAAGAGCCGCCGGCGGCCCACCGCCACGGCCAGCGCGGCGCCGACGACCGCCATCGCCAGCGTCGCGGTGACGCCGTCCGGCGCGAAGAGGGGCTGCCCGCGCAGCGCCTGCGCGAACGTGACCGCGCCCAGCCCCAGCCAGGCGATGGCGCCCGCCCACACCAGGCGCGCCCCGCCGCGCCGGCGGCGCTCGACGAAGAGCGCGAGCAGCGGCAAGGCCTGCAGCGCGTGCAGGCCCAGGAAGTGCGGCACCCGCAGGTCGCCGCCGGTCGTGCTCCAGTGGGTCACCGGCAGGCCCGGTCCACCATCGGGTACGCCCACGGCGTGACCGCCCAGCACCGCCGGACCGCCGGTTTTGACCGCGGCCAGCTGGGCCGGCGTCGGCTGCGCCATCCGGTACCCGGTCGCCCCCCCGAGCAGCGCGCCGACCAGCCCCAGCCGGATCGCCCAGGTGCGGGCGGGCGTCGCGAACGGCTGCCGGAACGCGCGGACCGTGACGTAGAGCTCCGCCAGCCAGAACACCGTGATCGCGATGCCCATGGTCGTGAACACGGCGCCGTCGAAGCGGGTGGCGTAGTTGAAGTGGCTGCCCACGCCGCGGGCCGCCTGCATGGTGATCAGCACCAGCTCCAGCGTCGTCAGCGCCGCCATGGCGGTACCGGCGAACCGCAGGCGCTGCTCGGCCACGCCGCGCATCTGCCCGATGATCCAGGCCAGCGCGGGGGCGGCCGTCAGGATGGCGGCGGCGAACTTGGCGGGCTTCAACCAGACCGGTGCGCCGGTCACCTGCCGGTGATCGACGAGACCCAGAAGCAGCGACGCGGCCAGCAGCGCGCCCGAGCCCACGGCGAGGAGTGCCAGCGGCCGGTGCGCCGCCACGAGACGACGCCAGGCCCGGGCCGCCCAGGCGGTCAGGGCGGCGCCGGGGCGCGAAAGGATCGCCAGCCCGGCCAGCACGCCCAGGGGCGCGAACAGCAGGGTCAGGACCAGCAGCGGGCTGGTGACGGCCGCGCCGTGGCCGCGGGCGCGCGCCTCGAGAAACAGCCAGCGCCCCGCGAGCAGGTCCAGGGCCAGGAAGTGCATCCACGCGATCGTCGCGCCGGCGGGCGACCCCAGCAGGCCGGCGATGCGGGGCAACTCCGGGCGGACGACGGCCGGCAGCAGCGTGGCCAGAAGCGGCACCACCAGCAGCGCGTAAAGCAGGGCTGGTCCGGCGACGACCCACGGGCTGCGCACCAGCCGCTGCGTGAGGCGCGCGCCCGGAAACGCGATCATGAGCGCCCAGAACGGCAGAACGGTCAGACCCCCGAGCTCGAACACGAACGGCACCACGTTTCCCATGACTCACCTCCGACTGGAATGATGACACCGTAAACATTTTTGTTGTCACCGTCAACATGTTTGTTGCCATCGTAAACATCTGGAATTACTGTGAGTCCATGTCCATCCGCGTGCCTCGCAAGAAGCCGGACGCTTACCAGCACGGCGATCTGCGCGCGGCCCTGATCCAGGCCGGGCTCAAGCTGCTGTCGGAGGGGGGCGTCGCGGCGCTGAGCCTACGGGCGGCCGCCAAGCTGGCCGGGGTCAGCAACGCCGCCCCCTATCGCCACTTCCAGGACAAGGACGCGCTGCTCGCCGCCATCGCCGAGCAGGGGTTCCGCATGCTGACGGCCGAGATGCGGCGCGAGATGGACGCCGCCGGCACCGACTACTTCGCGCGCCTCCGCGCCTCGGCCTGGGGCTACGTCTCGTTCGCGCGCGCGCATCCCGGCTACTTCCGGACGATGTTCGGCGGGGTCGTCCGGGAGGACTGCGGACCGCTCAACCCCATGCTTCGCGCGGCCGGCGAGGAGACCTACGGCGTGCTGCGCGACCACGTCGCCGAGGGGATCCGCCGCGGCCGCCTCCGCAAAGGCGACCCGGACGACGTGTCGCTGGCCGCCTGGTCGACCGTCCATGGGCTGAGCCAGCTGTTCATCGACGGGCAGCTCACCGACCGCGCCCCCGACGACGCCGCCGCCCGCGCCCTGGTCGATGGCGCCGTCCGCTGGCTGGAAGGCGGCCTGCGCGCGTCCTAGACCAGATGCCGTTCGGTTAAGCGGAAAGCGGCCGACAAGCCGGCCCGATGGCGAAGCCGGGCCGAGGACCGCACCGGAGCGTACTTGTTCGTACGTTGGTCCTAGGCCGGGCTCAGACCAGCCAGCGCGGCAGGCGGGCGCGCAGGGCGCTGTCGAGGCCCAGCACGCGGCCGGGCGGCGCCAGCATGAAGATCACGAACACCGCGCCCATCAGCAGCGCGTTGCCGGGCGGGGCGAGCCCCTGCCCCGCGCCGAACGCGAACGAAAACATCATCAGCGCGCCCAGGAACGCCGTCGCGCGCGTGGCGATCCCCAGCAGCATCGACAGCCCGACCACCAGCTCGCCCGCCGTGATGAGGCCGCCGAAGATCTTGGGGTGCGCGTACGCCGCCCGCACGACGGGCAGGAAGAAGGCGTACGTCTTGTGGCCGTCCATCCAGCCGTCCAGCGTGGTCGACAGCGGCGTCCCGTGCAGCCAGCCGTGCTGCAGCTTGCCCCACCCCTCGAGGACGAGGATCAGCCCCCACAGCAACCGCAGCGGCACCAGAAACCCGAGCGGAACGCGCTCGCCCATGCGGCTCACCTTAGCTGGTCGCGGCGCGGCTGCAAGTTCGCGTCTCGCGGTGGCGGCGGCCGGTGTTAACGTCGGCCCGTGCCGGAGACCAAGCGACCCACCAGCGCCGCCGCCGAAGAGATCCTGGGCCTTTACTTCCCCGTGCTCGACCACGGCTTCGTGGCGCTGGTCGACTACCTGGGGACCGATGCCTGTATCGAGCGGGCCGCCCGCGTGAGCTACGGGTACGGTACGCGCGCCGCCAACGCGACGCGCGGCCTCATCCGCTACCTGCGCCGCCACAAGCACACGACGCCCAGCGAGATGGTGGAGCTGAAGTTCCACTGCTGCATGCCCATGTTCATCGCGCGCCAGTGGATCCGCCACCGGACCGCGAACGTGAACGAATACTCGGGGCGCTACTCGCTGATCCCGATGCTGTTCTACACGCCCGAGCAGGAGCAGCTGCAGACGCAGAGCCGGCGCAACAACCAGGGGCGCAGCGGCCAGGCCGTCTCGGCCGACCTGCACGCGGAGGCGCTGCGCCGCTGGGAAGAGACCCGGCGCGGCGCGACCGACACCTACGGCTGGCTGACGGCCAACGAGGTCGCGCGGGAGCTGGCGCGCATCGACCTGCCGCTGTCCACGTACACGCAGTGGTACTGGAAGATCGACCTGCACAACCTCCTCCACTTCTTGACGTTGCGGGTCGATGCCCACGCGCAGTGGGAGATCCAGGAGTACGGGCGGGTGATGGCCGGCATGCTCAAGCGCGTCGCCCCGCTGTCCTACGAGGCCTGGATCGACTACGACGTCTGCGGCACGCAGCTGTCCCGGGCCGAGCTGGAGACGTTGCGCGCGCTGGTGACCGTCGACGGCGAGAGCCTGACGGCGCGCGGCTCGGTGGACAAGACGGCGCTGGCGGCCGGCGGGCTGTCAAAGCGCGAGATCGACGAGCTCTACGCCAAGCTGCGCGTGCCGAGCTCGGTCCCCGACTTCTCGGTCGACCCGGCGCAGGCGCGCAGCGCGGAGTTCTTCGCCGAACGGTTCGCGAACGCCGTCCCCACCGCGGACAGGTCGCCGGACAAGTCGACGGCCGACTGACGCCCACGACGCCACCAGGCGAGCAGACCGGCGAGGATCGCGAGCGACACCCACTGCGCCGTCGAGAGGGCCAGGAACGTGCCGCGGTCCTGGTCGCCGCGCACGACCTCGATCGTGAAGCGTCCGGCGGCGTAGATGGCGAGGAACGTCGCGAACGCGCGCCCGTCCCGGTGCCGGCTCCGGCGCAATCGGGCGCCCGCCGCGGCGGCGCCCACCAGCCCGAGCGCCGCTTCGTAGAGCTGGGTCGGGTGCACCGGCAGGCTGCGCGACCCGCGGGGGACGAACCCGCGGCGCGCATGATCCAGCGCAGCCAGGCTTCCGCGCGGAAACCGCACGCCCCACGGAAGCCCCGTCGGCAACCCATAGTCGCAGCCGGCCAGGAAGCATCCGGTGCGGACCAGCGCGAAGGTGAGCCCGACCCCGATCGCGACCCGATCGAAGAACGGCCCCAGCGGCTGGCGGGCGGCGCGCAGGTAGAGGGTCGCGGCCGCGATGGCGCCCAGCAAGCCGCCGTACGCGGCCCGGCCCGGGTGCAGCATCGGCCGCCAGCTGTGCGACACCAGCGCCGCCGGCATGGCCCGCGCCGCCTCGAACAGGTACCCGCCGGCCAGCGCGCCGGCGTACGCGCAGGCGATCGCGCGGGCGGTGTGCACGACGGAGGCGCCGTCGCGCGCCGCGAGCCGAAGGGCCAGGACGGACCCGACCAGCGTGGCGATCACCGCCAGCTGCCAGTAGTCGGGCAGCAGCCAGGCCGGCAAGCCGGCGCGCGCCATCCAGGCGACGACCAGCGGTCTCATCGCTTCCGGTTCCACAGGTAGGCGACGGGCGCGAACATCCAGAGCATCGTCGGGACGCTGGTGTGGCCGCGCCCCGGCGCCGTCCGGCAGTCCGCGCCGCTGGCGCCGTCGTCGGACGGCGCGCTGCAGTCGCTGCCGGTGCCGTCGTCCGCCTCCCCGCTGCAGCCGCTGCCGCTGTCGTCCTCGCCGCTGCACGAATCGTCTTCGCTGCCGTCGTCGGCGCTGGCGCACGCGTCGGCCAGCGCGGCGCAGCCGTCCGCGGCGGCGGCAGCGTCGTTCAGATCGTCGCTGCTCGTGTCGGTCGACGGGGGCGGCGTGTACACCGGCGGGGGCGTGTACACCGGCGGGGGCGTATACAGCGGCGGCTGC
Source organism: uncultured Myxococcales bacterium (assembly GCA_964546845.1). Taxonomy (GTDB): domain Bacteria; phylum Myxococcota_A; class Polyangia; order Fen-1088; family Fen-1088; genus JADGRB01. The sequence goes on from CAZJMY010000878.1 coordinate 32,683, forward strand.
CAGGGCCTTCCGCCTGCGCCCGCGTCCGGCCTGGATCCGCCGGCCCGCATCGACCCCGCGTCGGGCCTCGATCCGCCCACGCCCGACCCGCCGGCCCCCAGGGATCCGCCCGCGCCCATCACCCCACCGTCCGACAGCGCTGCCCCGTCGGGCGCGCCCCCGTCGCAGCCGGCGTCGCCACACCGGGGTTCGCCTTCCGCCACGGACGTGCTCGGCGCCAGCGCGACCAGCCATGCGCCGTTCACGTAGACCGTATCGCCGACGGCGATCGCCGCCACGGGCCAGCCCACGACCCGCTGCAGGCGCCGGGCGTGCGTCGCGGCGAGCAGCTCGCGCAGCGACGCCCCCGCCGCACCGTTCAACGCGCGCGCCTCGAGGTCGGCCGTGCCGGTCGCCGCCGTGCCTTCGAGCGGCGGCAACGACGACGCGGCGTGCGTCTGCGTTCCCGCTGGCAGCGCCTGCGCCGCGCCACCGCCGACGAGCCCGACCACCAGCGCATCCGCCGACCGCGCCTGGCGAGCGCGATCCACGTCCGCGGCGAGCCCCGGGCCCACCGGCGGCGCGATGGCGACCGGGTCCGATGAGGTGTCGCCTGCGCCGGCCGCCTGGAATCTGGCACCGAGGCGGGCGCGCGCGTCGTCGGGCAGCGCCGCGACGACGTCCGGCTCCGCGCGCAGCGTGTCGCGCAGCGGCAGCTCGTCGAACGGCGGCGCGCCGCCCGCGCAGCCGGCCATCGTGATCAGCAGCAACGACCAACCAGCGCTCCCTGCCCTCATGGGCGGCCCGATAACGCAAAGCCGATGCCACGAAATTCAGCGGCGTTCGCCGCGCCCGGTCCGCCGACCGTGAAGGGGCTGCGACACCCGCTGTGGCGCCGCGTTCAGATCGTGACCAGCTCGCGGACCACGAAGGCGCCGTCCTTGTCGACGGCCAGCCGCCCCGCCTGGTGATCCGGATCATGCCCCCAGATCACCAGCCAGTCCTCCGCGACGGCGCCCGAGAACAGCGACCGCTTCGTCTCCAGCGTGCGCGCCGGGTCGAGGTCGTAGGCCATCACCCAGGGCAGCCGGACGTGAACGGCGGTCGGGACGACGTCGCCCAGGAACAGCGCGCGCGGGCCGCCCGGCTCGCCGATCAGCACCGACTGGTGGCCGGCGGTGTGCCCGGGCGTGGGCAGCACGCGCACACCGGGTGCGATCTCGGTCTCACCGTCGACCAGGTGCAGGAGGCCCGCGTCCGCCAGGGGCCCGACGTTCTCCGGCAGATAGCTGGCGCGGTTTCGCTCGTGCGGGTGGGTGGCGTCTTCCCACTCGCGCCGTTGCACGACGTGTTTCGCGCGCCGGAAAACCGGTTCCAGCGCGCCCGAGGGCGTGCGGCGCGTGGTGCCCCCGCTGTGATCGAAGTGCATGTGGGTCATGACGACCGTGTCGACGTCGTCGGGCGACACGCCCACCTCGCGCAGCGCATCGCCGATCGCCCGATCGTGGTCGATGCCGTAGATGTCCTTCAGCTTGGGCGAGAACTTGTCGCCGTTGCCGGTCTCGACCAGCACGCGGCGGCCCCCCGTGTCGACCAGCAAGCACCGGGTGCTGTAGCTGCACCGGTTGAGCGCGTCGCAGGAGACCAGCTTGGACCAGAGCGTCTTCGGCACGACGCCGTGCATGGCCCCGCCGTCGAGGCGGAAGCTGCCGCCGTCCACCAGCGTGAGCCGCGCGTCGCCGACCGTGAGCATGCGGAAAGCTTAGCGCCCGGTCAGGGCGTGGCCACCGTCGCCGGGACCGTCTGGGCCGGCGCCGGCGTGACGCCGGGGACCGGCGATCCTCGGCGAGGTCATATTCGCTATGACCAAGCTCTGACTAATGTGCGTTAGTCAGAGCTCCTGGATCCCCGTAGTCATATCGAGGCCGTCTTCGAGCGGCGGCAGCGCGACCTTGACGTGGCACG
>CAZJMY010000879.1:0-2246 GCA_964546845.1 uncultured Myxococcales bacterium
GCCCGCTGGCGGCTCGGCCGCGCCTGCGCCCGGTGGCGGGACGCCCGCGCCCGGCGGCGGGACGCCCGCGCCCAGCGGGCCGCCCCCCATGTACACCCCCCCCCCCGGGACTTCCCGCGGGAGGGGTCCCACGCATGGCCAAGAAGCGCATAGGCGACCTGCTGCTCGAGCTCAAAGGGGGGGCCGGCTCGACACTGACCCCGGCGGTGATCGAGCAGGCGGTCGCGACCCAGCGCCTCGAGGGCGGGCGGCTGGGCGAGATCCTGGTCCGCATGCGCGCGGTCACCGAGGAGGACCTGTTGCAGGCGCTCGGCCAGCAGCTGGGGATCGGCTACAGCGCCGATCTGAAGATCGACGAGGTCGACACCGATCTCGCCACCGGCGTGCCGATCGGGTTCGCCAAGCAGCACCGGCTGCTGGCGGTCAAGCGCGACGGGGACGTGACACTGGTGGCGACCGCCGACCCGCTGGACGTCGGCGCGCTGGACGACCTGCGCATGCAGCTGGGGACCGAGGTGCAGCCGATCCTGGTGCCCTCGCAGCGCATCCTCGAGGTCATCAACGACGTCTACGGCCGCACGCACGACAAGGGCGGCGACCTCGGCGAAGGCGAGAACGAAGAGGATGAAGGCGGCAGCGAAGAGCTGGTCGACATCCTGGAGATCACCGACGAGGCGCCCATCATCCGCTGGGTCAACTCGCTGCTGTTCAACGCCGTCAAGGAGCGCGCCAGCGACATCCACATCGAGCCGGGCGAGAAAGAGGTCTTCGTCCGCAACCGCATCGACGGCGTCCTTTACGAGGCGCGGCGCGCGCCGCGGCAGTTCATGCCGTCGATCATCTCGCGCGTGAAGATCATGGCCGGCCTGAACATCGCCGAGAAGCGGCTGCCGCAGGACGGGCGCATCCGCCGCAAGATCGCCGGCAAGGACATCGACATGCGCGTCGCCACCATCCCCACGGTGAAGCAGGGCGAGCGCGTGACGATCCGTCTGCTGGACCGCGAGTCCGTGCTGCACGACCTGGCCGACATCGGGTTCGGCGACGATCACCTGCGGCAGATCGACGACCTGATTCACCGGCCGCACGGGATCATGCTGGTGACGGGGCCCACCGGGTCGGGCAAGACGACCACGCTCTACGCCTGCCTGGCGAAGATCAACTCGCCCGACCTCAACATCCTGACGATCGAGGACCCGGTCGAGTACCAGCTGGACGGGATCTCGCAGACCGCGGTGAACGAGAAGATCGACCTGACCTTCGCCGCCGGGCTGCGATCGTTCCTGCGTCACGACCCGGACGTCATCATGGTCGGCGAGATCCGCGATCGCGAGACGGCCGAGATCGCGATCCAGGCGTCGCTGACGGGCCACCTGGTGCTGTCGACGATCCACACGAACGACGCGGCCGGCGCGATCACCCGTCTGGTCGACCTGGGCGTGCAGCCGTTCCTGGTGGCCTCGTCGCTGATGGCGCTGCTGGCCCAGCGGCTGGTGCGGCGCCTCTGCAAGGAGTGCCGCGAGCTCTACAAGCCCGAGGCCGAGGACCTGCTGAGCATCGGCATCGATCCCAAGGCGTTCGCGGCCGGCAAGGCCAAGCGGGTCTACTTCAAGGGCGACGAGACCTGGGCGCCGCCGCCCGGCATGCTGTTCCGGGCCAAGGACGGCGGCTGCCCGGCCTGCCTGGGCGCCGGCTACAAGGGGCGAACGGCGATCTACGAGCTGCTGCCCATCGACGAGAAGATCCGCCAGCTGACCATCAAGAACGCCGACGCGCAGACGGTGAAGAGCCACGGCCAGCAGGCCGGCATGCGCACGCTGCGCGAGGACGGCGCGCAGAAGGTGCTGGCGGGAATGACCACGGCGGCCGAGGTCCTGATGATCACCACGCAGGACGTGGAGTGACGAGCCGTGCCGGTCTATAGCTGGAAGGGGCTCAACACCGCGGGCAAGACCGTCACCGGCACCCGCGACGCCGACGGACCGAAGGCGCTGCGGCAGGCGCTGCGCAAGGACGGCGTGTTCATCACCGAGCATCGCGAGGTGCTGTCGGGCGGCCAGCGCGCGGCGGCGCGGCCGACGGGCGGCGGCGGCGAGAAGGTCTCCGTCTTCAAGCGCGAGATCGACTTCAAGGCGATGTTCGAGCGGGTGCAGCCGCAGGAGATCGCGGTGTTCACGCGGCAGCTGGCCACCTTGATCAAGGCCGGCATCCCGCTGGCCGAGGCGCTGGGCGCGCTGGCCGAGCAG
>CAZJMY010000880.1:0-3252 GCA_964546845.1 uncultured Myxococcales bacterium
GGCAGGACGCGGAACGGCAGGCGCTGGCGGCGCCGCAGGGGGCGGCGGAACGGCGGCCGCGGGAACCGCCGGCGGGACAGCAGGCTCGGCGGGCGGTGGCGCCGCGGGCGCGGGCGGAGTGGCCGGGGCCGGCAGCCCGGATGCAGGCGCCGGCTGTTCCTATGGCGTCGCCTCCAGCCAGGCGACCACCAGCCAGCTGAATCTGTTCGGCACCCCGGCGTACTTCAACGGCGGCCAGCCGCTTCCGGCCGGGCACTACCTCATCACCTATGTCGACGGCTGCATGAAGTACGGCAGCGGCCAGGGCTGGACCGTCAACGCCTACGCGGACGGCCGGGACGGCTGGTGGCTCGTCGGCGCCACGATCGCCGACAAGTACGTCGTCCTTCCGGGGACCATCGGCTACGCGTCCGGCGCGGGCGCCTTCGACGCCTTCGAAGATTGCGTGACCGCCAGCAAGCTCAGCACCCCCGTGATGTTCACGCACGCGGGCGGCCCGCTGGGCGTCTGGCTGCAGGACACGCCCTACAGCGACAACGCGGCGGGCGAGGACGACCGGAATCCGGCGTGGCGCCTGGACCGGACCGACTGCGCGGACGGCGGCGTCAGCGACTGACGGCGGTCGCCGCGCCGGCGACCGCATCGGACATCAGCGCCGGCATGTCGAGCGCGACGCGCTGCTGAAGCGCCGGCAAGAACGCCCGCAGTACGACGGACTCGCCCGGGATCAGCGCCAGGCGCGGCCGGCCGCGCAGCGCCCCGTCGAGCCGGTCGGCCACGAAGTCCGGCTGGCGATAGCTGTCGGGGATGGTCCCTGAGCGCAGCCGGCGGACCAGCGTTCGCCAGCGAGAGCCGGCCGATTCTTCGGGCCACCGGAACGGCTGGAACGCGCCGTCGGCCGTCGCCAGGCTGCGCGCGTAGGCTGCGCGCGCGGCCCCGTCACACGCCAGCTCGCCGTCCAGAAGCAGCTCGATCCCGACGTGCGCGGCGCCGCGCGCCGGTCCGCGCCGCAGCCCGCGCGCGATCAGATTGCCCACCGCCCACGACTGAAGCGCCGTGAACGCGGCGCTGCCATGAAACGCGGCGTCGACGGCCAGGTGGTGCGCCTGCCCGGCGGCGACCCGGGCCGACGTCGGGCTCTCGCCGGTCGCGCCGCACATCGCCAGCAGGTCGGGGGCCATGGCCCCCAGCACGAACGCCGGATCGTCATCGACGTGACGCGCCACCGCCGCATGACCGAAGAAGTTCATGCCGTCGGGCCCCTCGCAAAGTCGGACACGTTTGTCATACCCGCGCTCTGCACATGACCGGCAACTCGAAGTGTTGCATGCTGGCGCTGCCCTTGCAGCCACTCCTGCGCATGAGACAGCTCGGATGGCTCGCCTTGGTCGCGGCGCTGGGACTGGTGCTGGCCGGCGCGTGCAGCGGCTTCGGCTCCGACCCGAAGTGCTGTGGGCCGGTTTCGACTGGCGGTCCCGGGACGGGTGGCTCCGCGGCCGGTGGGGCCGGCGGCGCGGCTGACGGCGGGCGCTGACGGTCGCCGCGCTCAGCTGGCCGTCGAGATCTCGGTCAGCGCTTCTTTTGCCGCGGCGGTGAACGCGTTGATCTCTTCCAGCGTATGCGCCAGCGAGACGAACGCCGCCTCGAACTGGGCGGGCGGCAGCATGAAGCCGCGCTCGAGCATGGCGTGGAAGAACTTGCCGTACATCGTGGTGTCCGACTTCTTCGCGGTGGCCAGGTCGACGACCTCCTCGGGCGCGAAGAACAGCGTGAACGCGGAGCCGACACGCTGAACGCGCGCCTTCACGCCCGTGCGGCGGATGGCGCGCGACAGGTCGTCCTCCACCACGCGGCCGATGCTCTCCAGCCCGACGTACGCGTGCTCGTCGAGGCGCTTCAGCACCGACAGCCCGGCGGCGACGGCGATCGGGTTTCCGGCCAGCGTGCCCGCCTGGTAGACGGGCCCGACCGGCGCGATCACGTCCATGACGTCGGCGCGGCCGCCGTAGATCCCGAACGGGAGGCCGCCGCCCACGATCTTGCCCAGGCAGGTCAGGTCCGGGCGCACGCCGAACATCTGCTGCGCGCCGCCGCGTGCGACGCGGAATCCGGTGATGACCTCGTCGAAGATCAGCAGCGCGCCGTGCTCGTCGCACAGCGACCGCAGGAGCGGCAGGTACGCCGGCCGCGGCAGCACGACGCCCATGTTGGCTGGGATCGGCTCGATGATGCAGGCCGCGATCTGGTCGCGGTGCTCCTCGAACGCCGCGCGCATGGCGTCCAGGTCGTTGTAGGGGACGACCAGCGTGTCGGCGACGGCGCCGGGCGCCACGCCGCTGGAGCCGGGCAGGCCCAGCGTCACGACGCCCGAGCCGGCCTTGGCCAGCAGCGCGTCGGCGTGCCCGTGGTACCCGCCGTCGATCTTGATGATGCGCGAGCGGCCCGTGAAGCCACGCGCGGCGCGCAGCGCCGACATCGTCGCCTCGGTCCCCGAGGAGACGAACCGCATCTTCTCGAGCGACGGCATCATGAACCGCACCAGCTCGCCCAGCTCGACCTCGCGCGCCGTGGGCGCGCCGAACGAGGTGCCGGAGGCGGCGGCGTGGATGACGGCGGCCACGACGTCGGGGTCGGCGTGGCCGAAGATCAGCGCGCCCCACGACCCCATGAAGTCGACGTAGCGATTCCCGTCGACGTCCCAGATGTACGCGCCGACGCCGCGCTCGATGAACACCGGGGTGCCGCCGACGGACTTGAACGCCCGGACCGGTGAATTCACCCCGCCGGGAAAGAGCGCGCTGGCCCGTTCGTAGAGGGTGGTCGAACGGGGACGCTTGGAGCCGGGGTTCGTTGCCACTAGGTCTCGTCTCCCTCCGGTGTCTCGTCGTCGCCGTCGTCCCCCTCGTCGGCGTCGTCGGGTGCGGCCTCGTCGGCCAGGTCTTCAGCTTGCAGCGGCTCGGCCTGCTGTTCGGCGCGCGCGGCCGCGACTTCCGGCGCGACCTCGCGCTCGCCTTCGCCTTCTTCCTTTTCGGCCAGCCGCTCCATCGCGACGACCTTCTCTTCCGGTTCCAGCCGGATGAGCCGGACGCCCTGCGTGTTGCGGCCGATCGTCGGGATGCCGTCGACCGGCATGCGGATCAACTTGCCGCCGTCGGTGATCAGCATCAGGTCGTCGTCGTCGCTGACCAGGCGCAGGCTGACGACCTTGCCGTTGCGCTCGGTCGCCTTGATGGTGATGACGCCCTTGCCGCC
>CAZJMY010000881.1:0-3870 GCA_964546845.1 uncultured Myxococcales bacterium
TCGCTCTTCGGGGTGCAGCGCCGCCGGCCACGCGGCCTGGGGCGGCGCCGACGCGGGCAGCGCCACGCCGACGCAGGTGCCGAACGTCAGCGCGGTCGTGAACCGGCGCGCGAACGCCCTGTCAGACGTCGCCACGTCAGACGGCCAGCGCCGCCGCCGCGTCGGCGGCGACCAGCGCGCGCACGTGGGCCAGCAGCGGCGCGCTGCCGGCCCGCGCGGGGAGCAGGCCGGCGGGCAGGTGCCGCACCAGCCAGACCACCGGCCAGACCAGCGCGCCGCCCGGCGGGATCGTCTCGTACGCGCCCTGCACCTCGACCTCGATGTAGGTGTGGGCGGGGTTCGCGTAGATCTCGATCTGCGCCTCGCCGGGCGCGTGGGCCGCGCGCGGCGCCACCGGGAACGTCTTGATCAGCAGGGCGTCCCGATCGACGTGGGCCAGCCACCCCTCGCGGCCGTCGGCGAACAGCTTCTGATCGCCGGTGATCTTCGACTTGTCGTAGTCGAACCAGGTCACGCCGTCCTCCTCGCGCACGCTGAGGTTCGAGGGCGCGAAGTGTCCTTCCCCCGACGGGTAGAAGGTCAGCCCTCCCGGGGCGACCCGCGTGATCTGCCAGGGCGCGGTCTGCATCGGCGCCTGACCCAGGTTGTGGATGCGGTACTCGAACAGGATGGCGCCGCGCGCCCGATCGGCCGACAGGATCTTCTCGACCTCGACGCCCAGGCTGGCGCTGTGCGCGCTGCGCATCACGATCGAGCGGCCGACGACCGAGGCGCGGTACGGCGCGTGGTCGATCTCCGGGACGGGGGGCCATCCCCAGACGCTCTGCGGGCTGGTCCAGAACGTCGACCCGAAGTTGCCGGCGTCCACGTTCGGGCCGGTCAGCAGGTTGCGTCCCGCCAGGCGCAGCGCGGTGACCCGGCCGCCCGTGCGGGCGTCGACCTCCAGCGCCAGGTCGTTCCAGGCGATGACGTACGGCCCGTCAGGGGTCTGAGGCGCCTGCGGCTCCACGAACGAAGGGGCAACCACGGCGCCATGCTAACCGCCCGCCCCGCGCCCGATCAATGCGCTGGGAGGCGGATACAGGGCTCGACGGGCGTGCCGTCGGGGTGGCGCGGGCACATCGTGATGCCGGACTTGGCGACCTCGACCATGATGTAGTGGTAGGTCTGGGTCAGCGCCAGCACGCTCGACGGGCACGGCCGCGTGGCCCGGGCGTCGGCCGGCGGCGGCCCGGTCGCCGCGCGGCAAGACGTCGGATAAAGGGGCGCGCCGCCGCCGCCCGTCACCACGTAGTTCAGCTTGCCGGACGGCGTGGTCCCCACGCCGCGCTCGTAGATGTGGTCGTGCCCCGAGAACAGGACGTCGGCGTGAGCGGCCGCCAGCAGCGGCGCGTACACGCGGCCCATCAGATCCGAGTTGCCGTGGATGCCGTGGGACCAGGGACCTTCGTGACAGAACGCGAAGATGGCGCGCGCGTGGTTCTCCTTCGCGCGCGCGAGGTCGGCCTTCAGCCAGTCGCGCTGGGCCATGTTCCCCATCTCGTTCGTCGACAGGATCACGAAGTGAACCCCGCCGTAGTCCAGCGACGTCCAGCCGGGCGGCGGGGTGGCGCCGTTGCGCGCCGGGATGCCGAACAGCTCCCAAGCCATCGCCGCGCCCAGCCCGCGGCGCTCGCCGTCGTGGTTGCCCAGGGCCGGCACGACGGGCGTGATGGCGCCCAGCGGCGCCGTGATCTCGAAGTACTTCTGCCAGTTCGACTCCTCGCTGCCGAGATCGGTGAGGTCGCCCGTGTTGAACACCATCGGCGGCGCTTCCCGGACCAGGCCCTCGACGACCATGCGGTGGGCCGCGTGGCCCGGGTACCGCATGTCCCCGTAGACCGCGAAGCGCACCGTCGCAGGCGCGGCGGGCATCGTCTGGAACGCGAACGGCCCGGCGGCGGCCCTGTCACCCTCGCCGGCGTCCAGGTCGACGCGATAGGTGTAAGCCCGCCCGCGGTGCAAGCCACCGACGGTGACGGCGCCCGCCAGCGACGGTCGCGCCACGTCGATCACCCGTGGAGCTCCCGCGCCCTCGGCCCGCGTGACCGTCACCTTTCCGGAGGCGAAGCGGTCGGTCTGCCAGCGGATGGTGACGCCGGCGCCTTCGGCGTCGTCCGCGCGCGCGTTCAAGTAGGGGCCGCGGACGATGCGGACGCCGGAGGCCGCCCCCACCTCGACGGCGGCCGACGGGACCACCGGCACCATCATGTTGCGCATGGGCGACGCGAAGATCGCCAGGCCGACGATGCTACCGGCGGCGGGCAGGCCGCCCGCGGGGACCTCGACGGAGACACGCTCGACCTCGGGCCCGTGGGGAAACACCGCCGCCGTGCCGGACGGGGCCATCCCACGCCGCGCCACCTCGCGCCCGTCGAGGTAGGCGATGAAGCCGTCCCCGTACGCGACGCGCAGGTCCAGGACGCGCACGCGGGCGGGATCCGCGGCGGTGACCCGCCCGCGCAGCAGCAGCGGCTGCCCGCGTGCCATGGAGTAGCGGATCGTCGGCGTGGCGCCGTCGGACAGGCCGGCGCGGTCGGGGACGAAGGGGCCGGCCGCCGGCCCACCCCAGCCCTTGTCGTCGAACGCCGGATCGGCCCAGCCGGCGGGCGGCGGACCCGAGAAGAAGCGCCAGCCGCCGACGGTGACCGACACGGCCTTGGCGTCGGCGGGCGTCACCGCGGGCGGTGGAGCGGGCGGCGCGGCCGGAGCCTGATCGGCGCGCGCCGAGGCGGCGGCGACGGCGCCCGCGAGCAGCAGCGGAATGAACCCGGCGCGGTTCAATTGCGCAGCGCCTGGATCGGCGCGGGGATCCGTCCCCCCAGCCGCACGAACCGGTCCGCCCCGAAGGCGCCGACGGGCTGGACGTAGGCCTCGCCCAGCAGGCCGCCGTAAACGACGGACTCGCCCGCCTTCTTGCCGGGCACCGGGATGATGCGCACGCCGGTGGTCTTGTTGCTGAAGACGCCGATCGCGATCTCGTCGGCGATGATGGCGGCCAGCGTCTCCGCGGACGTGTCGCCGGGGACGGCCACCATGTCGAGGCCCACCGAGCAGACCGCGCTCATCGCCTCCAGCCCCGCCAGCGTCAGCGCGCCGGCGCGTGCCGCGGCCACCATGGCGGCGTCCTCGCTGACCGGGATGAAGGCGCCCGACAGGCCGCCCACCGACGAGGAGGCCATGACGCCCCCCTTCTTCACGGCGTCGGTCAGCAGGGCCAGCGCCGCGACGGACCCGGGCGCGCCGGCCTTGTCGACCCCCATCTCTTCCAGGATCTCCGCGACCGAATCGCCGACCGCCGGGGTGGGCGCCAGCGACAGATCGACGACGCCGAAGCGGACCGGGCCGCCCATCCGCCGCGCGACCTCGCGGCCCACCAGCTCGCCGGCGCGCGTGACCTTGAAGGCCATCCGCTTGATGGTCTCGGCGACCGTCGACAGATCGTACGGCACGCCCGACGCGCGCAGCCGCTTCAAGGCCGACAGCACCACGCCGGGTCCCGAACAGCCGACGTTGACGACGCACTCGCCTTCGCTGACCCCGTGCAGCGCGCCCGCGACGAACGGGTTGTCGTCGGGGATGTTCGCGAAGGTCACCAGGCGCGCGCAGCCGATCCCCCCGGCCGCGGCCGTCGCCTCGGCGGTCGCCTTCACGACCCGCCCCATCTCCAGCACGGCGTCGGCGTTGATGCCGGCGCGCGTGGTGGCGACGTTCACCGACGAGCAGACCCGGGTCGTGGACCCCAGCGCCTCGGCGATCGAGTCGATCAGCGCGCGATCGCCGGGTGTCATGCCCTTCTCGACCAGCGCCGAGAAGCCGCCGATGTAGTCG
>CAZJMY010000882.1:0-8254 GCA_964546845.1 uncultured Myxococcales bacterium
GGCCACCGGCGGCGGCGGGGGACGCGCGAGCACGGGCGGCGCGGGTGGCCGCGCAGCCGGCGGCGCCGGCGGCCGGAGCGCGGGCGGCTCCGGCGGCGGACAGAGTGGCGGAACCGCCGGGACGACCGCCACGGGTGGCGCCGGCGGCGGCGGGTTCAACCCGTGCAAGGCCAGCCCGTGCGTGATCTTGCCGCTCGGCGATTCGATCACCCACGGCTTCTCGTCGACGGACGACGCGGGCTATCGCTCCGCGCTGTTCAAGCTGATCGTCGCGGCGAACCAGAACGTGACCTTCATCGGCTCGCTGATGAACGGCCCCACCACCGTGTCGGGCAAGCCGTTCGTCCGGAACCACGAGGGGCACGACGGCATCACGGTCACCGGAATCACCGGCTACGTCCCGCCGGCCAAGTCGTTCTCCACGACGCCGCACATCGTGCTGCTGCACATCGGGACCAACGACATGACCAGCAACGCCGATCCCACCACCACGGCGAATCAGCTGTCGACGCTGATCACCAACCTGGTGAAGGCGGCGCCCGACGCGCTGATTGTCGTCGCGAAGATCGTTCCGCTCGGGTACTCGAACAGCAACTACACCAGCTACATCGCGAAGATTCCCGACGTCGTCAAAGCCCACGCGAGCGACCACGTCATCATGGTCGACATGAGCACGCTGCCGGGCTCCGACATCCGGGGCAGCGGCAACGTCCACCCGACCGATCAGGGATACGCGGACATGGCGAACCTCTGGTACGGCGCCATCAAGAACTACCTGCCGTAGTCCAGCTGAAGCTGGTCGTCGGCGGCGGCCGGCGCCTCCGGTCGCGCCAGCTGGTCGACGCGCGCCAGCAGGCTGTGGAACTCCCACGCGGCGAAGAGGGCGCGCATCCGGGGCCAGGCCTCGGCGCCGACGGGCGCGGCCCGCGCGCCGGGGGACAGCGGCACGTCCTCGCGTAGACGGGCCAGCGACTCGGTCTCCAGAAGTTGCGCGGAGGCCGCCGCCAGGGTGTCCCGCAACGCCGCGGGCGTGACGTGGTCCAGCCCCGCGATCAGCCCGCGCATGTCGCCGAACCGCTGCACCAGCTTCTGGGCGGTGCGCGCGCCGACACCGGGGATCTTGGGAAGGTTGTCGCTCGCGTCGCCGACCAGCGCCGTGAGCGACGGCAGCTGCCGCGGCTCGAGCCCGTAGCGCGCCACGAGGGCGGCGCGATCGTAGAGGATCGACTTTCGCCCGCGCGTGCCCACGAACAGGACGTCGACGCCGTCGCGGGCCACCTGGAACAGATCGTGGTCCGCCGTCACGACGCGCACGGCAACCTGCGACGCTGCCAGCTCGCGGGCGAGCGTCGCGAGCACGTCGTCCGCTTCGAACCCGGGCGCCACGAAGGTCGGCGCGCCGACGGCGTCGAGAAGGCGCGGCAAAGCGTCCAGCTGGCGGCGCAAGCCATCCGGCAGCGGCGGCCGATGTGCCTTGTAGGACCCACTCTGCAGGTGGCGGAACGTCGGCTGCGGGGCATCCAGCGCGAACGCCAGGTCGCACGGGCGGTGGTCCCGCAGCAGCTTGAGCAGCATGACCGCCAGCCCGTACAGCGCCGACGTGGGCTCGCCGGCCTTGGTGGACATCGTCGGCAGCGCGAAGAAGGCGCGAAAGAGCAGGGCGTGCGTGTCCAGCAGCAGGGCGCGGCGCATCGGACACCCGCAGTCTACTTGACGCCGGCGGCGCCGCCTCGCATGACTGAGCGGTGCGCGCGCTGGCCGCCATGGATGTGCTGGTGGTCGACTGTCAGGCCACCGGAGCCAGCCCCGCCTTCGGCCACGTTCTGGAGATGGGGTGGGGCGTGGTGCGCGGCGACAGCGGTCCGCGCGGCTTCGAGGCGCACTGGATCGCGCTGCCCGAGGGGCACACCGTCCCCGGCCAGGTGCGCGAGCTGACCGGCTGGGAGCCCGCCGCCGCGGCCGACGCCATCGCCGGCCACGAAGCGTGGCGCCGCCTGCGCGCGGCGGTCGCGCAGGCGGAACCCGTCCCCACCGCCATCCACTACGCGCGCTTCGAGCTGTCGTTCCTGCGCGACTGGTCGGCGCGCTTCGAGCCCGACGTGGCCTTCCCGCTGGACGCCGTCTGCCTGCACGCCATCGCCAGCCGCCTGTATTCCGCGCTGCCGCGCCTGTCGCTGCGCGCGCTCGCCGGCTACCTGGGCCACAGCGTGTCGCTGCAGCGGCGCGCGCTGGGCCACGTCGAGGCGACGGCGTTCGTGTGGCAGCGCCTGTGCGGCGACCTGGCGGCGCTGGGCGTCGAGACCTGGGAAGATCTTCAAGCGTGGCTACGCCAGCGCGGTCCCGCCCGCGCGCGCCCCAAGAAGCCGACGTACCCCATCGACGAGCGCCGTTTCCGGTCGCTGCCCGACGCGCCCGGCGTCTACCGATTCCTGCGTCGCAACGGCGACCTGCTGTACGTGGGCAAGGCGACCAGCTTGAAGAAGCGCGTCACCAGCCACTTCATCGCCCGGTCCGGCAAGCTGCTGGCACCGGAGATGCTGACCCAGGTCAGCGACATCGCCGTGACCGAGACCGCCAGCGCGCTGGAGGCGGCGCTGCTGGAGAACGAAACCATCAAGGCGCTGAACCCGCCCTACAACGTTCAGCTGACGACGGGCGACCCCCGCGTCTGGTACAGCAACGCCGCTTTCGACGCGGCGGAGGCCGCGCCCAGCGACGAGCACGCGATCGGCCCGCTGCCGTCGGAGTACGCGCTGCGGCCGCTCGGCGCGCTGAGCGCGTTGCTGGCGGGCGCGTCGCCGGAGTTGCCGGTGCGCGCGCACGCCGTCGGCGTCTCGGCGCTGTGGACCCCGGACGAGCCCGTGTTCACCGCCGGCTGGTCCGAGCTGATGGCGCGCCACGCGGCCGCCGCGGGCCTGCCGGAGGAGGCAGCGCGCACGCGGGCGCTGCAGCTGGCTCGACACCTGCTGGCGGTAGTGGCGGCGCAGAAGGATCCGCCACGCGACGAAGAAGAAAGCGACCGCACCTGGGATCCGCCGCGCGTCGCTCGCCACATCGAGCGCGCGGCGGCCCAGGCGTATCGCGTCTACCGCCGCACCCGCTGGCTGAAGCTGCTCGACGACGCCGAGGTCGCCTTCCAAGAGCCGGGCGCCACGCGCACCCGCCGGCTGCGAATCCGGGCCGGGCAGGTCAGCGCCGTCGACGCGGACGACACACCGCCGGCGCTCGCCGCGCCGCCCGACGCCCCCTTCGACCGCGCTTCTTACGACCGCCTGCGCATCCTGACCACCGAGCTCAAGCGCATCGCCCGCGACGGCGGGACCGTCCTCGTGCGCGTCCGCGGGGCGCGCGCGTTGCCGGCGCGGCTGCTGCCCGGCGTATTCGTCGCGATCTGATCGCAGGGTGGTCCAATACGGGGCCGAGGTTGCACACCGGCGGACATCAAGGCATGATGCTCATCATGCGATACCCGGCGGGCCACAAGGAAGAAGTCCGCGCGCGAATCGTGAACGCGACCGCGAGGGCGCTGTGCCGTGACGGGCTCCTTGGCGTGAGCATCCCCGCGCTCATGAAGGACGCCGGCCTCACCCACGGGGGGTTCTACGCTCACTTCGACGACCGCGACGAGCTGGTCGCGGAGGCGGTCGAGGCGGCCGCGGCGCGCACGGGGGCGGAGGTGTTCGCCGAAGGAGTGCCCCTCGAGGACGCTCTGGCCCGCTATTTGTCGTCCGAACACCTGGGCGCGCCGGACCGCGGCTGTGTGGTCGCCGCGCTGGGGACCGAGGGCGCCCACGCGTCCCCGTCGGTGCGCCGGGCCTTCGCGAAGGCGGCGCGAGGGCTGCTGGCGCTGGTCGACGGGAAGCTGCGCCCGGGCAAGCGCGCCAAGGAGCCTTCTGATGAGGCGCTGCGGCTGACGGCCACCATGGTCGGCGCCGTGATGTTGGGTCGCCTCGTCGACGACCCCGTCCTCGCAGAGCGGATGTTGAAGGCGGCGCGGCGATCCTTGCCGCGCTGACGGCGCAGGACCAGCGCGGAATTGGTCATTGGCACGCGGAAAGGAATGATGAGCATCATGCAAAAATCAAAACGGGGAAGCACAAAGGAGCGTCGGCTGGTGGATCGATACGGGCCGTGGGCCCTGGTGACCGGCGCGTCGGACGGAATCGGGCGTGCCATCGCAAAGCACCTGGCCGGTGCAGGTCTCAACCTGGTGCTCGCGGCCCGCCGCCGAGAGGTGCTGGACGCGCTGGCCGCCGAGCTCGCGTCGGCCCACGGGGTCGACGTCCGCGCGGTCGCGGTCGATCTCTCGACCCCGGCCGGGATGGAGACCCTCGCCCAGCAGACGGACGCGCTGGACGTGGGGCTCTTCGTCGCCGCGGCGGGTTTCGGCACCTCGGGGGAGTTCGTCACGTCCGAGATCGCCAACGAGCTGGAGATGCTGGAGGTCAACTGCCGTGCGGTCGTGGCCGCGTCCCACCACTTCGCGCGCCGATTCGTGGCGCGCGGCCGAGGCGGGCTCGTCTTCCTGAGCTCGCTGGTCGCTTTCCAGGGCGTCCCACGCGCCGCCAACTACGCCGCGACCAAGGCGTTCATCCAGTCATTCGCCGAGGGCCTTGGTCACGAGCTCGCCCCACGTGGCGTCGACGTCCTGGCGACGGCCCCGGGCCCGGTGCGCAGCGGATTCGGTTCGCGCGCCGCGATGACGATGGGATTCGCGCAGACACCCGACGCGGTCGCGCGAGCCACCCTGCGCGCGCTCGGCCGGCGCCGCACGGTGAGGCCCGGCCTGCTGGCAAAGCTGCTCGAGCTGTCACTCAAGATGCTGCCGCGCTGGGGCCGCGTGCGCATGATGGGCCTCATCATGGCGGGCATGACGAAAGGCCACGCGTAACACCGCCGACCTCGCGCCGCCGACCAAGCGCCTCTGCTAGCCGTGCTGACCGCGTAACAGCAGCCGACTTCACGGTCCTGGTCGCATGCGGAGTCGGCCTGCTGCTCTCCGCCGTCGTGTTCAGGCGAAGAACCCAGCGCTGAATCGAGAGAAGGGTCGCCCCGCTGTGTCAGGGTGGGGCGCCGGCCGCCAGGCTCCGGATGTCCGCGGCGAGCTCGGGGAAGTCCGGCTGGTCGAACTCGTGGCCGCGGCCGTCGAGCAGCCTCACCGTCGCCTGCGGGAGCGCCCGCCGATATTGTTCGAGCTGCGCGACCGGCACCACCTTATCGTCGCGGCTCTGGTAGAGAAAAATCGGGAGGTTGCCCAGGCGCGAGGCGAAGTCGGGCTTCAGCCTGAACTCGGGGAACTTCGGTCCCCAGAACGGCGTCGAGATCAGGAACAGCCCGGGGACCGCCGGTGGCGCCGCCGCCTCCGAGAAGAGCTTCAGCAGCGTCGACGCCCCGAACGAATGCCCGACCACCACGGGCCGCCCGCTGGCGGCGATCAGCTCCTCGATCCGCCTCGCCCAGGGCGCGTGGTGCGGGTCCTCCGGGTCGGGCATGCGGGGCGCGTGGACCACGTACCCGGCACCCAGACTGTGCTGCAGCAGCGGCTCCCAGTAGATTTTGCCGCCGCGCCGCCGCGGTTCGCCCGCGCCGTGAATCACCAGGACGGTCCGTTTCACGGCCGACTCTTCTCCATGGGGCCCACGCCGCGTCCTCGCCTATCATCGCCCCCATGGGTGAAGAAAAGAAGCGTCTCGCGGGGCTGGCCCGTGGCGTTCAGGGCTTGCGGCGTCAGTCGCGTGACCTGCGGGCGGAGGTCGACTTCCTGGATCGCTTTTCGACCAGCCTGCCGGCCGCCGCCTGCGCCGCCGCGCGCTCCTACCTGACGATGATCGAGCACGCGGCCGAGATGACGCTGGCGCAGGTCCAGGTGCTGCGCGCCGAGATCGCGAAGCAGCAGGCCGACCTGCAGGTGAAGCGCCTCTCCCAGCGCCTGCGCTGATCGCCCGCCGCTCGCGGGATTCCGCGCCGCTATTCGTTCATCAGCGTGTAGTACGCGACGATCGACCCGAGGGTGTGCTTCCAGTTCGTGTACTCGACGATGGTGTTCCCCGCCTGGTTGCCGTCGACGGAGTTGACGGCGGTGGCGCTGACGTCGGTGACGATGAAGTGGTGTTGCATCGCCGCGATCGAGGCGATGTCGCCCGGCTGGACGCCTTTGTTCCCCCAGACCTTGCGCCAGGCCGCGCCGGTGGAGTTCAGCAGGTTCCCGTGGGCTGGGCTCCAGTTGAGCGTCCACTTGACCCCGACCCCGGCGTTCGCCCAGACCGCCACCGCGAAGATCCCGCACCACGACTTGCTGGCGCCGGCGATCCGCACATTGCCGCCCTTCATGGACTTGATCGTGTAGTCCAGGTCGGCCTGCGAGGGTTGAACGTTGCAGCCGGACTGCTTGATGATCGTCGCGAAGTCGTCGGCGGTGGGCTTGTACGTGCCCGGCGCCGCCCACCACTTGGCCTGCTTGATGATCTCGTCTCGAAGTCCCATCCCGCTCTCCTATGCCTTCAGCCCCCGCAGAGTCGGGGCTGCCCTCGGAATATCTCACACGACCGCGCCGGTAGAACGGCGCGCCCTCGGGATTATTCCTGACTTCGGGACCTACTGGGCGATCAGGCTGTTCTGTTCGACCTTGACGCGGCTGTCGGTGCAGAAGGTGCAGTTCGGACCGTAGAAGTACTTGCGGTTCGCGGTGTCGCCCATCAGGTGGGCCCGGAACCACGCGGCGGCCATCGTCAGCGACGGGCCCTTCGCCCCCTCGTAGACCCAGCTGCCGTGGTCCGAGTTGAGCTCGTCGAGGAAGAAGGCCGGCTGGGTCGTGACCGTCAGGAAGGTGGTGTGGACGCTGTCGCAGCTCACCACGGTGTCCTTCCCGCCGCAGAAGAACAGCATCGGCGTGTGCACGCCCGTCAGCGGCCGCGTCCCGGAGATCGCGGCCAGCGCCTTGTAGCGCGGCTCGGACGCGACCATGCAGGTCGACATCGCCCCCTCCGAATGACCGAGCTGGCCGATGTTGGTCGTGTCCAGGCGGTGGTAGTACGGGCTGCTCGGCGTCTCGGCCTGCTGCAGCAGCCAGTCCAGTCCGGCGATCGTCGGCAGCGGGTCGCCCTTGGACGTGGTGGTGCTCAGCGAGGCGATCACCACGAACCCGTGCGACGCCAGGTGGTTCATCATGGGCAAATACTGCCCGCACCATTTGTTGGCGCCCGAGTCGACGACGCACAACGGCGGGTTCGGCTCGGGGTTGTCGGTGTGGCCGTTGGCCCAGACCAGGATCGGGTGGCAGTAGCCGCTGGTCGCCAGGTTCTGCGGGCGATAGACGTTGAAGTGCTGTTGCTGGTCTCCGTAGATGGGATCGGGCGTGTAGCCGGCCAGTGGCCCCACGCCCTTGTCGGCGGCCACCTGGAACGGACCCGCCGCGGCCGGGTTGGCGGTGCCCCATTGCTTCGTGCTCACGCAGCCGCTCACCACGCCGCCGCCGGCCTGACCGCCCGTGCCGGGCGTCGCCCCGGCCGCGCCGCCTTTGCCGGAGCTTCCCGCGGGCCCGCCCCCCGAGATCCCACCCGGGCCGCCGCCGCCGCCCGCCGACGTGCCGCCCGTTTGCGAGCGGCCGGCCGTTCCGCCCCTTCCGACCGACCCACCCGTCGCGACGGTCGATCCGCCCGTCGCCGTGCCGGTGGTCCCGCCCGTGGGGCTGCCGGTGGTCCCGCCGGTCGGGTTGCCCGTCGAGCCGCCGGTCGGATTGCCCGTCGTGCCCCCGGTCGGCGCGCTGCCGCCGTTGCCGGAGGAGCCGTTGCCCCCGGAGCTGCACGCCGCAATCACGGAGGCGAGAACCATCCCGCCCAGGCACCTTCCCGCTCGTTTCAGGATCATCATCGGCCTTTCTATTCCCGCGAACCCGGCAGTGGTCGGGCCGATCGAAAATGGTCCAAAAAAATCATGTCGGCGCGCGCCGGGGGCTGACCTTGTAAGACCGCGATTCCCAAGGCAAGCTCGTCGCCTCCGTGGCCGACAAGAACCCGCCCAAAGCCCCCGATCCCGCCGGCAAGAACCCGCACATCCCGGTCGACGTGCCCTCGGTCTTGAAGACCGTCCAGCGCCCGAAACGCGCGCTCGTCACCTCGGGGATGCCGTACGCGAACGGGCCGCTGCACCTGGGCCACCTGGCGGGGGCGCACCTGCCGGCCGACATCTACAGCCGCTGGATGGGGATGCTCATCGGCCGCGAGAACGTCCTGTTCGTCAACGGCACCGACGACCA
>CAZJMY010000883.1:0-7245 GCA_964546845.1 uncultured Myxococcales bacterium
TGACGCGCCCCTGAAATTCTATATGCTCTTCTCGACCCATCGGCGGCGGTGACCTTAGTCGCTCCGAGGGATACGGTCAATGACAGCGTCCCTGAAATCCGCCGCGACGGAAAAGGCCCTCACCCGCTACGCCGAGGATCCGCGGCTGCTGAGCGGCGGCCACGCCGTGCGCCTGCTGCGAAACGGCGCCCAGGCTTTCCCCGCCTGGCTGGAGGCGATCGATCGCGCCCGCCACCGCGTCTCGATGGAGATGTACATCTTCAGCGACGACGTCATCGGCCGCCGGTTTGCCGAGGCCCTCTCGCGGGCGGCCCAGCGCGGCTTGCAGGTCCGACTGCTCTACGACTTCGTCGGGTGCCGCGAGACGCCGGCGGCGTTCTTCCAGCGCATGCGCGGCTTCGGGGTGCACGTGGTCGGTTACCACAAGTACCGGTTCTGGCGGCCGCGGCTCTGGGCGCTCATCCGCCGCAACCACCGCAAGACGCTGGTCTGCGACGGCGAGGTCGGGTTCACGGGCGGCATCAACATCTCCGACGAATGGATGAGCCAGACCGAGGGGGGCGGCGGGTGGCTGGACGCCGCCATCGAGCTGCGCGGCCCGGCCGTGGCCCGCATCGAGGGGACGTTCCTGCGGCTCTGGAACCGGCGCGCGCCCAAGCGCATGCGGCTGGACCCCGCCGAGCTGCCCCGCCCCGCGGCGGCCGGCACCGTCCCGCTGGCCGTCATCGCGAACAGCGAGCGCCGCGACCGGTTCGCGATCCGGCGGGCCGCGCTGCACGCCGTGCGCGAGAGCCGGGCCCGGGTCCTGCTGGCCAATCCCTACTTCGTCCCCGATCGCGGCGTCATGCGCGCGCTGCTGATGGCGGCCGGGCGCGGGGTCGACGTGCGGCTGCTGGTGCCCCACGCCAGCGACGCGCGCCTGCTGGACTTCGCGACGCGGGCCATGTTCCCGCCGCTGCTGGCGGCGGGCGCGCGGATCTTCCGCAGCCCGGTGGTCACCCACACGAAGGCGCTGCTGGTCGACGACGTGTTCGTCTCGCTGGGCAGCTACAACTTCGACCACCGCTCGCTGGCGTACAACCTCGAGCTGGTGGTCAACGTGATCGATCCGACGTACGCCACGGAGGTCGCCACGATGCTGATCTCCGACATGGCGGCCAGCGAAGAGGTGCAGGCCGCCCAGTTCGAGCGGCGCGGTTGGTTGTCGCGGCTCGCCGAACGGATCGCCTACGCCCTGCGCCGCTGGCTGTAGCCTATTTCTTCTTGGCCGGCTTCTTGGCAGCCGGCTTCGCGCCGGCCGGCTTGGCGGCGGCCTTGGCGCCCGGTTTGGCCGTTTTGTCGCCGTCTGGCGAACCGCCGGCCTCGCCCGCCTCGGCGGGCGCCGCGCCCCCCGGGGCCGCCTTGCGTCGCCAGAGCCCGAGCACGTTGCCGTCGGGATCGGCGAACAGCGCGATCTCGCCGCCGCCCGCGAACGGCTGGCTGCGGACCAGGATCCGTCCCCCGGCCGCCTCGACCTCGTTCAGCGTCTTTTCGAGATCTTCGACGCTGAGGTAGGCGACGGGGCCGGGTGATTGGACCAGGTCGGCCCGCACCCAGCCCCCGCTGGGACCGCCGGACCCATTCAGCTTCATGTAGCTGCCGGCGCCGTTTTGCTCGGTCTGCCAGTCGAAGAGCCGCGCGTAGAACTCCGCGGTTCGCGTGAAATTCGCGCTTTTGAACTCGATGTGGACGATCTCGACGGGCACGCCGCGACCCTATCGGAGAGCGGCGGGAGAGGTCAATGTGCCGTGGTGGGGGCTAGCCGGCCCACGTTCGGAACGACCACCAGCACCGGGACGCGCGCCGCCCGGATCAAGCGCTCGTTTTCATAGCCGAAAAACAGGCGGTGCTGTACGGCCCGGTTCTCCGTCCCCAGCACCACCAGGTCGTAGTCCCCCTTTTCGACGGCCTGGGCGACGGGGCTGGTGCGGGGATCGAACGCCAGGTGCATCACGCTGGGCTTCACCGGCGAGGCCCGGAAGACGACGGAGATGCGGGCCAGCTCTTCTTGCCCCGACGCCGGCGCCTCCGTCGGCATGTGGGTGCCGCTGACGTCGGCGTACGCGGCGGCGTGCGGCCGGCGTTCGGTCATGACCGCCAGCATCAGCTGCGCGCCCGTGGCTTCGGCGTAGCGCAGCGCCAGCTCGACGGCCAGGCGTGAGCCGATGCTGCCGTCGACCGGGACCAGCAGCCGCTTGTACTCGCGGGGCGCCGTCGAGGCCGCCTTCATGATGGCCACGTGGCAAGGCGCCTCCGCGACTACCTGCTCGACGATGGCCCCGCCGATGGACGACCCTTCGCTGGACCCGAGGACGATGAGGTCCGATCCGCGCGCCTGCTCGCAGATGGCGCGGCCGATGGCTGGCCCGCGCGCCTTGGCGAGCTCGAGGTTTCCAGCGGTCGCCAGCCCGCGCATGGCCTCGATCTGCTCGCTGACCCGGGCCGGCGCCGTGTGGATGAAAGAATGCACGATGCGCCGCCACCACCCGAGCTCGGCCTCGACGTGAATGACCTTCACGGGGCTGTCGCTCTTGGCAGCCAGCGCAAAAGCCAGGGGGGCGCCTGCCATCGCGTTGGGTCCTCCGCCCGCGGCCAGAGCCACCCGGACCCGGGCGGGGTCGAAGGCGCCGGTGGCCTCGGCGGCGGCGATGCGCCGCGCCTCCTCTTCCGTCATCCGCACCCGCGGCATCGTCAGGCGCAGCCCCAGCGGCGCCATGAACGAGGTCACGATCGCCATCATGACGATGATGGCGAACATCTGCGGCGTCAGGATCTCCAGCGACAACCCGATGGTCGCGACGACGATCCCCATGGCGCCACGCGCGTTCATCGCCACCGCGATCGACGCGCCTTCCCAGAACCGCATGCCGCCCCAGAACGCGCCCAGCGAGCACCCGATCAGCTTGCCCAGGCAGGCGACGACGATGACGATCAGCAGCATCCCGCCGCCGCCCAGGTGCCACAGGTCGACCCGCAGGCCGACGATGCCGAAGAAGATCGGGGCCAGCACGCTGAACGTGAACGACTCGAGACGGACGATCGTCTCGCGCCGGACGCGCGGGACCTGGTGGAGGACGACGCCCGCGACGAACGCGCCGAACACCGGGTGGACGCCGATGCGCTCGGTCGCGGCCGCGCAGATGAAGGTGACCGCGATGATCAGCACCAGGTCGGAGTCGTGGGACTTGAACCGCTCGCCCGTGATGCGCACGGCGAACCGCAGCAGCGGGTAGAGCACGAACGCCGCGGCCAGCAGGAACACCGCCAGCGACCCCACCGTGAGCGCCAGATCGCCCGGACGCACCGCCCCGTGAACGGCGGCGCCCGAGATCAGCGACAGGATGACCCAACCGACGGTGTCGTCAACGACCCCGGCCGACAGGATGACCAGCCCGATGTTCCGCTTGGTCAGATCCAGATCGACCAGGATCTTGGCGATGACCGGCATCGCCGAGATGGACATCGTGGTGGCCAGGAACAGGCTGAACATCACGCGGTGCTCGACGTGCATCAGGTAGCCGGCCGGCATCAGCTGGCCCAGGCCGAAGCCGAGCGCGAACGGCAACACCATCCCCGTGGCCGACGCGATGAACGCCGCCCGTCCCAGGTTGCGCAGCAGGCGCAAGTCGGTCTCGAGGCCCGTGATGAGCAGCAGCAGGGTCATGCCCACCGTGCCGAACGCGTCGAGGAGGTGCATCTGTTCGGGGTTGCCGGGGAACAGCCGCGTGAAGACGTGGGGCGCGTAGTGCCCCAGCAGACTGGGCCCGAGCGCGATGCCGCTGGCCATCTCTCCCACGACCGCCGGCAGCCCCAGGCGCTTAGCCAGCTCGGCGCCGAGGCGCGCCATCCCGACCAGCAGCGCCAGCTCGACGAGGAGCAGGAACGCCGCGTGACCGGTCAGGCTGTGCGCCATCACGTGCATGCGGCAGGCAACCTAACACGCGCCGATTCACTCCGACGGTGGGACGGCTGACGGAAGGTGGTTGTATGCTCGCCGCGTGAGCTCGCCGCACAGCACCGGCAGCGACCGCATTCGCCGGCGGGTCCTGCTGCGCATCGTGCCGTACTTGCTGTTGCTGTATTTCGTCGCGTATCTCGATCGCGTCAACATCAGCTACGCGGCGCTGGAGATGCGCCGCGCCCTGCCTCTCAGCGACAGCCAGTACGGCTTCGGCGCCGGCATCTTCTTCTGGGGTTACTTCCTGTTCGAGATCCCGGGCACCCTGCTGGTCGAGACCTGGAGCGCGCGCGGCTGGATCGCGCGCATCCTGATCGGCTGGGGGCTGGTCGCCTGCGGGATGGCGTTCATTCACACGCCGCGCCAGTTCTTCTGGCTGCGCTTCCTGCTGGGGGCGGCCGAGGCCGGGTTCTTCCCGGGCGTGCTGGTGTACCTGTCGCACTGGTTCCGCGCCGAGGACCGGGCCCGCGCCTTCGCGCTGTTCATGCTGGCCGTCCCCATCTCGAACATCATCGGCGCCCCCGTCTCGGGGCTGCTGCTGGGCGTGCACTGGGGCGGCATGGCGGGCTGGCGCTGGTTGTTCCTGCTGGAAGGGCTTCCCGCCGTCGTGCTGGGGGTGGTGACGATCTTCTTCCTCACCGACCGGCCGTCCCAGGCGCGCTGGCTCAGCGACGCCGACCGCGCGTTTCTCGAGGCGGAGCTGGCGCGCGAGGCGGCCGCCACGCCGGCGGTCCGGGGCTGGGGCGCCGGCATCCGGGCGGTCGCGCGGCGCGAGATCCTGCTGCTGGTCCTGGCCTACTTCGGGATCGTGACGACTTCGTACGGGTTCAGCCTCTGGATGCCGACCGTCGTGAAGGGGCTGACCGGGCTGTCGAACCTGCAGGTCTCGCTGGTCGCCACGCTGCCGTACCTGGCGGGCGGCATCTGGACGGCGGTCTCTGGCTGGTCGTCGGATCGCACCGGCGAGCGGCGCTTCCACACCGTCGTCCCGATGCTGGCCGCGTCGGCCGGGTTGATCATCGGGGTGAGGCTGCACGCGCCGGCGTGGGGCCTCCTCAGCCTGGCGCTGGTCGGAAGCGGCATCTACGGGTTCATGCCGTCGTTCTGGGCCATGCCGCGCTGGTTCACGTCGGGTGCGGCGGGAGCCGCGACGGTCGGCCTCATCAACTCGGTGGGATGCCTGGGCGGGTTCGTAGGTCCCTACCTGATGGGGCGGCTCAAGACCGGGCCGGCGTCGTTCGGTCCCGGCCTGGAGGCGCTGGCCGCCACCGCGGCGTTTGCAGCGACGATGGTGTTTTTGGTGCGCCCACCTCGCCGGATTGCAGTATGAGAGTCAGACTTCAGCGACGACAACGGAGAGGACGACGATGGCCAGCCCAAGGACCCGCATGCACCAAGCCAACGACGCCGGCCAGAGCGTCTGGTACGACAACATGCGGCGCGGACTGCTGCGCTCCGGCGCCCTGGCCGGTCTCATCGAGAAGGGGCTGCGGGGGCTGACCTCGAACCCGACCATCTTCGAGCGCGCCATCGTGGCGTCGACCGACTACGAGCAGCCGCTGCGCACGCTGGCGACCGAGGGGCGCAGCGCCGCGGAGATCTACGAGTCGCTGGCGATCGAGGACATCCGGGGCGCCTGCGACCTGTTCCTGCCGGTGTTCGAGGCCAGCAAGGGGGTTGACGGCCGCGTCTCGCTGGAGCTGCTGCCCGAGCTGGCGACCGACAGCGAGCGCTCGGTGACCGAGGGCGTGCGGCTGGCCAAGCTGGTGGGCCGCCCCAACGTCATGATCAAGGTGCCCGCCACGCCCGAGGGCATCCCGGCCGTGCGGCGGCTGACCGCCGAGGGGATCAGCGTGAACATCACGCTCATCTTCTCGCTGCTGCAGTACGAGGAGGTCGTCGAGGCGTATCTGGCCGGTCTCGAAGACCGCAAGGCGCGCGGCGGCTCGTTCGAGAACATGGCCTCGGTGGCCAGCTTCTTCGTGTCGCGCGTCGACACGTCCTGCGACAAGATGCTGGACGACAAGGCGGCCCAGAGCCCGGCCGACGCGGCGCGCGCGCAGGCGCTGCGCGGCAAGATCGCCATCGCCAACGCCAAGCTGGCCTACGAGATCTATCTGAAGACCATCGCCTCGGCGCGCTGGAAGGCGCTGGCGGCGGCGGGGGCGCGGCCCCAGCGGCTCTTGTGGGCGTCGACGGGGACCAAGGATCCCCGCTACCCGGACACCTACTACGTGGACGCGCTGATGGGCGCGGACACCGTCGACACGATGCCGCCGGCGACGCTGGACGCGTTCCTGGACCACGGGGACACGACGGCGCGCCTGGGCGAAGGGTTCGACGAGGCGCGCAAGCACATCGCCGACCTGGGCGCGCTGGGCATCGACCTGTCGCGCGTGTGCCATGCGCTGCTGGCCGACGGCGTGAAGTCGTTCTCGGCGTCCATGACCGCGCTGGTCGACGCCATCGGCGCGCGGCGAGCGGCGATCGCCGAGACGGCGGCCAACCGGCAGCAGGCCTTCCTGCCCGAGACGCTGCGGCTGGCCAGCGACGCCGAGGTGGCGCGGCTGGCGGGCGCCAAGGCGCTCAAGCGGCTCTGGGAGAGCGACGCCACGCTCTTCTCGACGAACCCCGAGCACGAGAAGTCGGTCAAGAGCCGCCTCGGCTGGCTGCGTTCGCCGGCCGCCATGCGCGCCAAGGCCGGCGAGCTGACGGCGTTCGCCGACGAGGTCGCGGCCGAGGGGTACACCGACGCCGTGCTGCTGGGGATGGGCGGCAGCTCGCTGTGCCCCGAGGTGCTGGCGCTGACCTGGCCGGCGCAGCCGCGCGGCCTGTCGCTGCACGTGCTCGACAACACCGACCCGGCGGCCGTCGCGCGCGTGGACCAGCAGATCGCGGGCAAGAAGGCCCTCTTCATCGTGGCGTCAAAGTCGGGCGGCACGATCGAGATCCAGTCGTTCGAGCGTCACTTCTGGAAGAAGACGCTGGACGCCTGCGGCGGCGACGTCGCCAAGGCGGGCCGGTCGTTCGTCGCCATCACCGATCCGGCGACGCGCCTGGGGCAGATGGCCGAGGAGAAGAAGTATCGCCGGGCGTTCATCAACCCCGCCGACATCGGCGGGCGCTACTCCGCCCTCTCCTACTTCGGGCTGGTCCCGGCGGCGCTGCTGCGCGCCCCGCTGGACAAGATGCTGGAGGCGGCCGAGTCGTTCGCGCAGGCCTCCGGGTCGGTGGTGCCGCCCGAGGAG
>CAZJMY010000884.1:0-4349 GCA_964546845.1 uncultured Myxococcales bacterium
CCCAAGCAGGTGACCGTCAAGGTCAACGGGCAGGAGAAGACCTTCTCGATCGAGCGCGTGGACGCGCCGTGGAGCCTGCGCAAGATGCTGCAGGACATCTTCAGCTTCGTTCAGCCGAACCTGCAGCCGGTCCCCGAAAAGGAAGAGGCGCGCCGCCTGGTGGAGATCGAGATGGCGGCCACGAACGGCATGCTCTACACGCTGGACCCGCACTCGGTCCTGCTGGACGTCGAGACGTACAAGGACATGCGGACCCAGACCCAGGGGAAGTTCGGCGGGCTGGGGATCGTCATCGAGATGGACAAGAAGAACCGGATCACGGTCAAGCGGCCCATGCCGGACACGCCCGCGATGCGCGTCGGGATGAAGGCCAAGGACCACATCGTCCGGATCAACAACGAATCGACGGTCAACATGACGCTGACCGAGGCCGTCGACCGGCTGCGCGGCGACGTCGACACCAGCGTCGACGTCTACGTCGAGCGCGACAACCAGCCCGGCACGAAGAAGTTCACGATCACGCGCGCGTTCATCCGCCCGCCGTCGATCGATCCGCCCGCGCGCGTGATGGCGGTGCCGTCGGGCCCGGGGCAGCCGCCCGCCAAGGTCGGCTACTTCCACATGCAGCACTTCTCGGCCAACAGCGCCGGCGACCTGGCCGACGCGCTGGCGATGTTCGAGCGCGAGAAGGTCAAGGGGATCATCATGGATCTCCGCGGCAACCCGGGCGGCCTCTACGAGCAGGCGCAGAAGGTGTCCGACGCGTTCATCAAGTCGGGGACGCTGGTCTCGATGGTCGGCGTCGGCGGCGCCCAGCGCAAGGACGAGACGGCCTCGGACAGCGGCCACGAGCCGACGGTCCCGCTGGCCGTGCTGGTCAACCAGAACTCGGCGAGCGCGTCGGAGATCGTGGCCGGCGCCATGAAGAACCTGGACCGGGGCGTCGTCATCGGCGAAGAGACCTTCGGCAAGGGCTCGGTGCAGGTGCTGTTCGACATCGCGTCGCCCATCTCGTTCGGCGAGGCGGCCGACGACGACAAGCTGGGCCTGAAGCTGACGACGGCCCAGTACCTGACCCCCGGCGACATCTCGATCCAGGGGGTGGGCGTGGTGCCGGACATCGAGACGGACGCGCTGCTGGTCCAAAAGGACGGCGAGCGGTCCTGGATCCGGTTGCAGCCTTCGGCGCACAAGCGGCGCGAGGCGGACTACGAGTGGCACCTCGAGCACCCGAGCGCGCGTCACGGCGAGAAGCCCGAGGAGGTGGTGACCTACCTCTTCCAGCCGAAGCCCAGCGACAAGGCCAAGGTGCACGACGAGGACCAGGCGGACGAGGACGCGGAGGAGCAATCCGACGCCGAGGACGATCAGGCCAACAAGACCGACTTCCTGATGGAGTTCGCGCGCGATTTCCTGGCCCAGGCCAAGAGCAGCAAGCGGCGGGACCTGGTCGCCCAGTCGAAGGCCTACCTGGACAAGGTGCGCGCGACCGAGGACAAGAAGCTGTCGCAGGCGCTCGAGAAGCTGGGCGTCGACTGGAGCTCGGGGCCGACCACGGGCCCGGACCCGGAGCTGCAGCTGACCCTGCAGACGGTGGGCGAGGGGAAGATCGAGGCCGGGAGCGTGGCCAAGCTGCGCGGCGTGGTGAAGAACTCCGGGCGGTCGCCCGCCTACCGGGTTCGCGCCGTGTTCGAGAGCGACAACCCGCTGTTCGACGAGAACGAGATGGTCTTCGGGCGGCTGGCTCCGGGCGAGTCGAAGAGCTACGAGATCTCGGTGAAGGTGCCCGCGTCGACCTTCACGCGCACCGACGAGATCAAGGCCACGCTGTACTCGCAGCGGGGCGTCACCAAGGCCGCCGCGGCCGACCTGCTGGTCGACATCGCCGGCAAGCAGCGGCCGATGTTCGCGTACAGCTACCAGACCATCGACGACCAGAAGGGCGCGAACCGCGACGGGTTGGTCCAGCGGGGCGAGCAGGTGCGGACGCTGGTGACGGTGAAGAACATCGGCCAGGGCAAGGCGATGCACACCGAGGCGGTGCTGCGGAACGGCACGGGCCAGGAGGGCATCCTGATCACCGCCGGCCGGTTCGAGGCCAAGGATCTGGCGCCCGGCGAGATGAAGAGCTTCTCGTTCGTCTACGAGGTCGGCAGCGACTACAAGGCCGAGGACTACCAGCTGGAGCTGTCCGTCGGCGACACCACGCTGGGCGAGACGGTCACGGACAAGATCAAGGTCAAGATCGCGCCCGCCGGCGCGGCGCCGCAGCCCGCCACGGGCACGGCCACGATCGCGCGCGACGACGTGCCGCTGCGAGAGAACCCCGCCGAGGGGTCCCTGGTCGTCGGCCGCGCGCCCAAGGGGGCGACCTACAAGGTCACCGGGAAGATGGGGGCCTACACGCGGGTCGACGTGGACGCGCTGCGCTCGGCCTTCGTGGCCACGGCCGACCTGAAGACGGGGGGCACCCCGCACGGCGCGTTCAAGCCGGAGTGGGAGGTGACGCCGCCCGTGCTGACGGTGAACGCGCCGACGGTCGCGACCGGCGACACCGTGCACATCAAGGGGCACGCCACGGACGACCGGTTGGTGCGGGACGTCTACATCCGGGTCTGGAACCGGAACGCCAAGATCCCCGTGAAGAAGGCCTTCTACCAGCCGAACCGCCTGGCGGGCGACCGGACGAAGATGGACTTCGACGCCGAGATCCCGCTGGGCGCGGGCAGCAACCTGGTGCAGGTGTTCGCGCGCGAGTCGAACGAGGTGCAGTCGCTGCAGACGGTCGTCGTGCTCAAGCGGACGGGTCCCAACCTGATCGCGCAACCGACGCAGAGCGCGGCTCAGACGCCGAAGAAATAGCGCCAGGGACCTGGCGCGCCGGACGCGGCGCGACGGAAAACGTGCGCGGCCGCCTACATTGGCGGACGTTCGTTTCACGGTTGGTGTAGCTTCGTGTGCCGCGTGGGTCGGACGATGGTTTTCGAGCGAAAGGGTGCGGGGGTGGCCAGGCTGCTCGCCGTCGTCGCGGTCGCGACGTCGGTCGGCTGCAGCGCCTGCGCGGGCGAACACCGGGACCCGCCCGCAGCCACGGCGCCCGCGCCCATCCTGACCGCTTCCGTGTGCCACGAGCTGCGCGCGCATTGCACCGGCGGCGTCGTCCCTCCGGGCGAGGGATACGCGCGCATCGTGGAGATCCCGCCTCTCGGCGACGGCGTGGTGTTCATGCACGACATCAACGACGACGGGGTGGCGGTCGGCTCGGCCCAGGTCGACGGCGCCCGCTACCACGCGTTCCGGTGGACCGAGCGCGGCGGGACCACGGACCTGGGCGCGCAGCCGGGCTTCGGCGCGCAGAGCTTCACCACGGCGATCGCCCGCGACGGCGCGATCAGCGGGCAGTCCGACCACGGCGACGGGACCGGGACGCTTTACGGCTACCGCTGGACCGCGACCACCGGACGGGTCGAGATCTGCCCCTCCGGCTGCTCGGTCTGGGACCTGGATGCGGCGGGGCAGGTGGTGGGGCTCTTGCCCGGGCGCGACACGACGACCTGGCAGGCGTTCGTCTGGTCGGCGGCGCGCGGGCTCACGCCGCTGGGGACGCTGGGCGGCGCGCGCAGCTCGGCCAGCGGCATCAGCGACAGCGGCCTGGTCGTCGGCAACGCGCAGCTCGCCGGCTCGGCGCCAGACGACGTCGGGCACGCGTTCCTGTACGACACCCACGCGCCGCACCCGGCGCTGCAGGACCTGAACGCGCGGGCGCGCACGCCGGGCTGGGTGCTGCGGGGCGCCAACGACGTGAACGCGCGGTTCGTCGTCGGCTACGGCCTGCACGAGGGGCAGAGCCGCGCGTTTCGCCTCACGCTGGCGACGGGAGCCGTCGAGGACCTGGGGACGCTGCGCGGGGGTGGCAGCGTCGCCTGGGCCGTCGACCAGGCCGGGGACGTCGTCGGCTGGGTCGCCGCCGACGTGCACACCAACGTCGCCTTCGCGTGGGGACCGGGGCTGGGCGGGATGGTTGCGCTGAACGACTTGGTCGATCCCGCGGACGGCTGGGAGCTGCAGCAGGCCAACGGCATCAACGGCCGCGGCGCGATCGTGGGCATGGGCACGCACCACGGCGTGCCCGTGGGGTTCCAGCTGACGCTCCCGCTCTGCGGGCGATAACCCCCGCCCCGCGGTCCTTCGCGGCCGCGCCGGGCCGTCGGGCGTGGTAGGTTCCCGGCGCGATGGCCGCCGACGAGGCCCGCGAGCCCGCCGCGCCCCGCGCGGAATTCGATCCCGCCTCTGGCGCCTGGCCCGCCGGCGTGGGCAGCCTGGGTGGGGCGCTGGCCGGCGCGAGCGTC
>CAZJMY010000885.1:0-1761 GCA_964546845.1 uncultured Myxococcales bacterium
CGGCCCCACGCGCAGCGGGGGCGGCGGTGTCAGGGGGGGCGTCAGCAGCGGCGGCGGCGGGGTCAGCGCGATCGGCGACGGGGTCGGCGCGACGGGCGGCGGCGGCGTCAGCCCGACGGGCGGGGGCGGGGTCAGCGCGACCGGGGGCGGCGGCGTCAGCGGCGGGGGCGGCGTCTCGGCCATGGAGGCCGGCGGTCTGGACGCGTAAGTGGACGATGGCGCGCGCGCGGCGACGGGGAAGGGATCGCGGACCTTCGTCGGCTCCTCGGAGATGTCGTCTTCCTCGATCGGGAAATCCATCGCCGCGCGTCCGGCGGCGAACCGGCGCGCCGGTTCTCCCTTGGGCGCGCGGGGCGGCGGCGAGGCGACGGGGGGCGACGGCTGCGGCGACTTCACGACGTCGTTGCCGCTGACGACGTACAGGCTGGAGGCCTCGACGACGCCGATCGACTTCGCCTCTTTCCCTTCCAGCTTCTTGCCCGGGATCTCCTGGGTGTGCGGGTCGCCCGACGGCGCGGCCTGGTCGTCGTTCAGCCACTTCTGGGCGTCGCTGCCCAGGATGTAGCGCAGGTGCTCGCCCAGCTGCGGCGCCGAGTAGAGAAGCCCGTGCCGGTGGGCCACCTGGCGCAGGGCGTCCGCGAACGCCACGGAGTCCTGGTAGCGATCGTGCGGATCGGCGGACAGCGCCGTCGCCAGCACCACGTCCAGCGCCGGCGGCAACCCCGTACGCTTCTGCGAGGGCGGCACGATCGGCTGGCTGTAGATGACGTCGGCCGGCGTGCTGAGGTCGCCGACGAACAGGCGCTCCAGCGTCAGCGCCTCGTACAGGCAGACGGCGACCGAGTACAGGTCCGAGCGGTGGTCGATCGGCTGGTTGCGCGCCTGCTCGGGCGACATGTAGCCGACCTTGCCGCGCACCCGATAGAACGCCGACGAGTGCGTGGCCGCCTTGGCGATCCCGAAGTCCGACAGCTTCACCTCGCCCTGGGCCGAGCAGAGGATGTTCGAGGGCGAGACGTCGCGATGGATGATCGCCATCGACTGCCCCGTCGAGCTGCGCCGGTTGTGCGCGTACGAAAGCCCGGCCAGCACCTCCAGCGTGATGTGGAGGGCCGCCGCCGGCGACAGCTCGCGCCGGCGCAGCTTCGACCGCCGGATGATCGTGCGCAGGTCGACGCCGCGCACGTACTCCATGACGATGAAGAGCGACTCTTCGGACTCGACCAGGTCGAACGTGTGGACGATGTTGGCGTGGTCCAGCGTGGCCGAGATCTTGGCCTCGCGGAAAAACAGGTCCCGGAACTCGGGGCGGGCGGTGTACTCCGGCAGCAGCTGCTTGAGGACGACTTCCTTCTCGAAGCCGCTCGGCCCCAGCTTCTTGCCGACGTAGATCGCGCCCATCCCGCCTTCGGTGAGGTACCGTTCAATACGGTACCGCCGGGCTGGGGCCTGCTCGGTCGTGGCGGGCATTGCCGTCGAGGGTAGGACCGGAACCCGCGAGATTCAATGTCCTTCGAAGCTCTGCAGACGCTCTGCGAGGTACGGCTTGCGGCCGAGCGGCAAGCTGAGCGGGAGCTCGCGCGCGCGTCCGCCGCCGCGCGCGCCGCCCGTGACGAGCAGGCGCGGCTCGCGGAGCGGGTGACGGCGGCGCGAACCCGGCGCGCCGGGCGGGAACCGTCGCTGGCGCCCACGTCGGCCGGGGCGCTGCAGGCGGCGGCGCGTTACGCGGCCCGGCTGGAGGCCCAGGTCGGCGCGGCGGCG
>CAZJMY010000886.1:0-5639 GCA_964546845.1 uncultured Myxococcales bacterium
CACTACATCTCGGTGCCGTTCCTCATGCTGTTCCTGTGGGGCTTCGGCTACGTCGGCTGGGGCTCGGTGTGGCAGGGGAGCCTGGGCGCCTCGTTGCGCGCCCGCCTCGGCCTGCGCCGCCGCAGCAGCACGGCGGTCATCCCGCCGCCGGCCTACGTCGTCACGGCGACGGCGGCCGCCCCCAGCGACATCCTGGTGGGCGAGCCGTCCAAGAAGATCAGCCCGGCGCTGGAAGCCTGATTCCAGCCCGCCCGGCGGCCCTTACAGGGCCTTCTTGATCAGGTCTTCGATCTTGGCCCGGGGGACCGCGCCGACGACCTGACCGGCGACCTTCCCCTCTTTGAAGACGAGCAGCGTCGGGATGCTGCGGATGTCGTACTGGGTGGCGACCTCGGGATTGGAGTCGATGTCGCACTTCCCCACACGAACCTTGCCGTCGTATTCCTTTGCCAGGGCCTCGACGTGCGGCGCGATGGCGCGGCACGGGGAGCACCAGACGGCCCAAAAATCCACCAGCACCGGGAGCTTCGACCCCAGGATCTCGGTCTGGAAATTGGAGTCGGTCACCTCGACGATGTTCTCGCTTGCCATGCGCATGGCTTAGCACGGCCGCGTGACGGGTCCAAGCGTGCGCAGACCTTGGCGCGAGGCGTGGTAAATCTAGAGGGTGCCGACCTTGACATGGGTGGACATCGGGGTCTACGCGCTGGCGGCCACGATCTACGTCGGCTACCTGCTGGGCCACTCGATCCGCCTGGGACCGCCGCCGCCGGAAGGGGGAGCGCCGGAGCCGTTGCGATCGCCGTTCGTGGCGCGCGCGCTGCTGGCGGTCGCCGTGTCGATGCACTTCGCCGAGATCGGGTACCGCTGCATCCGCGGCATCAACCCCATCTCGTCGACCCCGGAGGCGATCTCGCTGGTGGCGTTCCTCATCGCCGCCGGCTACCTGATCGCCTCGTTGCGCACGAACCTCGCCGCCGCCGGGGCCTTCGCGGTCCCTGCGGCGCTGGCCGCGCTGGTCATGGCCCGGGTCGTCCCGGCGGAAGCGGACGCGCCGCGCATGGGCTCGCTGGGGCGCGTCCACATCCTGCTGGCCGTGGTCGGCGTGGCGGTCTTCGCGCTGGCGGCCGTGCTGGCGCTGCTCTACCTCTTCGAGGACCGGCAGCTCAAGCGCAAGCGATTCGATCGCGTCGTCGGGCGCGGCACGCCGCTGGACACGCTGGACCGGCTGGCGCTGCGCTGCGTGTCGATCGGCTTTCCGATCTTCACCGTCGCCATCGTGACGGGCGCCATCTGGGTCGCGCGCCTGGGCCTCTTGCGGCAGGCGTTCGCGCTGCGGCCCGAGTACGCGCTGGCCGTCGTGACCTGGGCGGCGTTCGGCGTCCTGCTGATCGCGCGCCTCGGGGCGGGGTGGCGCGGGCGGCGCGCGGCCTGGCTGACTCTGGGCGGCTTCGGCGGCGCCATGCTGGTGCTGGGAGCCTACTTCCTGCGGCACGCGGCCTGAGATGGCCGGCGCCGGCATCGATCTGTTGGTCTTGGGCGTGTCCCACCGGACGGCGCCCGTCGCCGTTCGAGAGCGGCTGGCCATCGTCCCGGACGCCGTCGAGACCGTGCTGGGCGAGCTGACCGCCCTGCCGGCGGTGCGCGAGGCGACGCTGCTGTCGACCTGCAACCGCGTCGAGATCTACGCCGCCGTCAGCGACGTCGACGGCGCGGTGGGCGCGCTGGGCGAGGCGCTGGCGCGGCGGGCGGGCGTCCCGTCGCTGGAGCTGGCGGCGCACCTCTACGAATGGCGCGAGGCGGACGCCGTCCATCACCTGTTCCGGGTGGCGTCCAGCCTCGATTCGCTGGTGATCGGCGAGCCGCAGATCCTGGGGCAGGTCAAGCAGGCGCACGAGGTCGCGGTCCGGCAGGGCGCGGCGGGCGCCACGCTGAACGCCTGTTTCCAGCGCGCCTTCCGCGTGGCGCGGCGCGTGCGGCGCGAGACCGAGATCGCGCGCAATCCCGTTTCGGTCAGCTCCGTCGCCATCGAGCTGGCCCGGCAGGTGTTCGGTGACTTCGCCGGCCGGCACGTGCTGGTCGTCGGCGCCGGCAAGATGTCCGAGCTCGCGGCGCGGACGCTGCGCACGCACGGCGCGACGCTGACGGTCGTGAATCGCACGCGCAGCCGCGCCGACGAGCTGGCCGCGCGGTTCGGGGCCGGCGCGCGCGACTGGAACGACCTGCCGGCCGCGCTGATCGAGGCCGACATCGTGGTCGCGTCGACGGGCGCCCAGCGTCCGGTGCTGACGTTGCCCATCGTCAAGCAGGCGCAGAAGGCGCGGCGCGGCCGCCCGCTGTTCATGCTGGACATCGCGGTCCCGCGCGACGTCGAGCCGGAGGTCGCCAGCCTGAACGGCATCTACCTGGCCGACATCGACGACCTGCAAAAGGTCGCCGCCGAGCACCGCGAAGGGCGCCAGAGCGAAGCCGCCGAGGCGGAAGCGATGGTCCGGCAGGAGGTGGAACGGTTCCTCAAAGCCTGGCGCGGCCGGCAGCTCGCGCCGACGGTGACGGCCTTGCGCGCGCACGTGCTGGGCCTGGCGCAGGCCGAGGCGCAGCGGGTCGCGGCGGGGATGCCGGGGCTCGGCGAGCGGGAGCGCCGCGCGCTGGCCGACCTGGCCGACAGCATCGCCAAGAAGCTGCTTCACGTGCCGCAGATGGCGCTGCGACAGGACGACGGAGAGGAGGCGATCTCGATGGTGACCGCGGTGCAGAGGTTGTTCGCGCTGCAGGTCGCCGCTCCGGCCCCGCTGGACGCGGACCCCGAACCGGCGGCCGCGCGGAAGCCCGACATCGGCGGCGACAAGAAGGCGGCGGGGCAATGAGCCAGACGGTGGTCCTGGGCACGCGCGGCAGCGCGCTGGCGCTGTGGCAGGCGCGGGAGGTCGCGCGCCTGCTGCGTGCCGCGCACCCCGGGCTCGAGGTGCGCGAGCAGATCATCGTGACGACCGGCGATCGCAGCCAGTCGGGGAAACCGGCGCTGCTGGAGGGAAAGGGGGCCTGGGTCGCGGAGATCGAGGCGGCGCTGCGGGAGGGGACGATCGATCTGGCCGTTCACAGCCTCAAGGACGTTCCGGCCGCGCTGGCCGACGGGCTGGCGCTGGTCGCGATCCCGCCGCGCGCGGACCCGCGCGACGCGCTGGTCAGCCGCTCGGGCGCGGGCATCGACGGGTTGCCGCCCGGCAGCCGCGTCGGGACGTCCAGCCTGCGGCGCGTCTGCCAGCTGCGCGCGGCGCGCCGCGACCTGCAGATCGACATCCTGCGCGGCAACGTCGACACGCGCTTGCGCAAGGTCGCCGAGGGCGTGGTCGACGCCGCGGTGCTGGCCTGCGCCGGGCTCGACCGGCTGGGGTTCTCGGCCCGCATCGCCGAGCGCATCTCCGCCGCGCGCATGCTGCCGGCGATCGGGCAGGGCGCGCTGGCGATCGAGGCGCGTCGCGACGACGCCCGCGTCGTGGCGCTGTGCCGGGTCCTCGCGGACGCCGGCGCGGAAGCGACGGTCGCGGCCGAGCGCGCCCTGCTGGCCGCGCTGGGCGTCGGCTGCCGGACTCCCGTGGCCGGCCACGCCACGTTGAGCGGCGACCAGCTGACGATCTCCGGGCTGGTCGGACGGCCCGACGCCAGCGAGATGCTGACCGAGACCGTGACCGGCTCCGCGACCGAAGCCGCCGCGCTGGGCCAGGAGCTGGGGCGCCGCCTGCTGGCCGCCGGGGCCGGCCGAATTCTGGCCGAGCTCGAAAGCTCGTCCGTCTAAGTCATTGATTTCGTTGGGTGGTGGTGGGCGTTGCTTGACCGCGCCCGCCAGCGGAGCTATCTGCAACGGCTCACGATGACGGGTCTTTCCACGCGCAACCCCGGGCCGGATCGTCCGATGAGCCCATGGGTGAGTGCGAGCGCGGACCTCGAAATTTGGCGGGTGACGCCCCCCGACGCGGGATTTCCGGTCGCGCTGCGTGACGTTCGGCCCGCGGTGAAGGCGCTCTGGTTTCGCGGCGATCTGCCGCGGCCGGACGAGCCTGCCGTGGCGATCGTCGGGGCCCGCGCGGCCCGTGTGCCCGCCTGCGGGCTGGCGGCGGAGCTGGCTGCCGTCGCGGCGCGGGCCGGGTTCGCCGTGGTTTCGGGCGGGGCGCTGGGCATCGACGGGGCCGCACACGCCGGGGCGCTGGACGCCGGCGGCCGGACCTTCGCCGTGCTCGGCTGCGGCGTCGACGTCGTCTATCCCGATCGCCACGCGGCGCTCTTCCAGCGGATCGCCCGCAGCGGCGGGCTCCTGTCCGACTTTCCGCCGGGCACGGAGGCGCACCGCCGCCACTTTCCCTCCCGGAACCGCCTCGTCGCCGGTCTGGCGCGCGCGGTTCTGGTGGTCGAGGCGTGGCAGCGCTCGGGCGCGCTCATCACGGCGCGGCTGGCGAAGCAACTGGACCGGCCGCTCTACGCGGTCCCGGGCAGCGCCGGAACGGACGCGCTGCTCGCGTCCGGAAAAGCTCAAGCGGTCCGCGACGGCGCCGATTGGTTGGCCGTGCTGACCGGTCAGCCCCGGCCGCTTCCCGCCCCTCCGGCCGAGCTGGCGGGCGTCGTCGCCGCCGTGCGGGGCGGCGCCGCGGCGTCCCAGGTGGCGCGCCAGCTGGCGCTGCCGTTACCGGTTGCGCTGGCGCTTTTGTCGGAGGCGGAGCTCGCCGGATGGATCCAGAGGGGGCCGGGCGGCGTCTACACGTCTACAGAGGTTACCCTTGCCAGTTAAGAAGAAGGCTGACGCAACCGCCGCGGCGTCCGAGACGCCGGACGAGACCGTGACGAAGACGGCCGCCCCGAAGGCGAAGCGCGCCGCGGCCAAGCCCAAGGCCACGGTGCCCAAGGCGAAGGCCCAGCCGAAGACCAAGCAGCCGAAGACCATGAAGAAGGCGGCCGGCACCGACCTCGAGCTGGTCGAGCCCGTCGAGGACGGCGAAGCGGCGGACACGGACGCGGCCCCGGCCAAGAAGACGCGGGCGCGGGGGCGCAGCGGCGCGCTGGTGATCGTCGAGTCGCCCGCGAAGGCCAAGACCATCAAGAAGTACCTGGGGGCCGGCTACGTCGTGAAGGCGTCCGTCGGTCACGTGAAGGACCTCCCCAAGAAGAAGATGGGGATCGACATCGAGAAGGGCTTTCAGCCCGAGTACGTCGTCATCGACGGCAAGAAGAAGGTCCTCAGCGAGATCAAAGAGGCGGCCAAGCACGCCGAGAAGGTGTTCCTGGCGCCCGACCCCGATCGCGAAGGGGAGGCCATCGCCTGGCACATCGCCGAGGAGGTGCGCGACTCCAACGACAACATCCAGCGCGTGCTCTTCAACGAGATCACGAAGAAGGCCATCCAAGAGGCGATCGGCAAGCCGCTGGAGCTGGACGCCAAGAAGTTCGAGTCGCAGCAGGCGCGCCGCATCCTGGACCGGCTGGTCGGCTACCAGATCAGCCCGGTTCTGTGGACCAAGGTGAAGCGCGGGCTGTCGGCCGGCCGCGTGCAGTCGGTCGCCGTGCGCCTGGTCGTCGAGCGCGAGCACGAGATCTCGATCTTCAAGCCGCAGGAGTACTGGACCGTCGAGGCGCTGGTCGAGGGCGCC
>CAZJMY010000887.1:0-4633 GCA_964546845.1 uncultured Myxococcales bacterium
ATCGTCATGCGTAAAGACATCGCCATCGCCGTTCGCGCCTGCCTGGTCACGCTGGTCCTGACGGGCCTGCTTTACCCCCTGTTCATGACGGGGGTGGCGCAGGCGCTCTTCTCGCGCCCCGCCAACGGCAGCCTGGTCCAGGACAACAAGGGGACGGTCGTCGGGTCGGCGTTGATCGGCCAGGTGTTCACGAACCCCGCCTACCTGCAGGGGCGCCCGTCGGCGGCAGGCGCGGGCTACGACGCGACGGCGTCGGGCGGCTCGAACCTGGGGCCGACGTCGAAGAAGCTGCGCGACCGGGTGGTCGCCGACGTGGCGCGCCTCCGCAAGGAGAACCCGGAGGCGCCGCTGCCGATCCCGGACGACCTGGTGACGACGTCGGCCAGCGGCCTCGACCCGGAGCTGTCCCCGGAGGGCGCCCTCTGGCAGGTTCCGCGCATCGCCCGCGCCCGCCAGATCTCCCCCGACCGGATCCGCGCCGTCATCGAGAGCAAGACCGAGGGGCGCGACCTGGGCATCTTCGGCGAGCCACGGGTGAACGTCCTGGCCGTGAACCTGGCCCTGGACGAACAGTTCGGCGCCCCCCTGCGCCCCCCCGCGGCCGCCGCCACGCCGTCGGCCGCCAAGTAACCGGGCAAGCGCAAGCGCCAGCCGCCGCGCAGTCGGCCGAAAGACAGTCATCTGTTAAAAGAGACAGAGGGGCGTTATAGTGTCGCCGTGGCGAGATGGAACGGCCGCGGCGAAGAGCAGACCCCTTCATTCCCTGGGTGATTCCGCTGCTCGCCTTGGCGGCGTGGCAGGTGATCGGAGGGCGGGCGAGCCCGGGGCATGCGCTCACCACGCCGGGGGCGATCGCGGCGGCGGCCGTCCGGCTGACGGCGAGCGGCGAGCTGGCGCATCACGCCTGGGTCAGCCTGCAGCGGGCGCTGCTGGGGCTGGCGATCGGGGGCGGCGCGGGTCTCCTGCTGGGGCTGGCCAACGGCCACTGGCGCCTGGCCGAGCGGCTGCTCGACACGCCCGTGCAGATGATCCGGAATGTGCCGCACCTGGCGCTGATCCCGCTAGTGATCCTCTGGTTCGGGCTGGGCGAGGGGGCCAAGGTGCTGCTGGTGGCCTTGGGCGTGCTCTTCCCGGTGTACGTCAACACGCTGCACGGCGTTCGCTCGATCGATCCGGGCCTGCTGGAGATGGGGCGGTCCTACGGGCTCGGGCCGGGCGCGCTGTTCCGCCAGCTGCTGCTCCCCGGCGCGCTCCCGTCGATCCTGGTCGGCTTCCGCTTCGCGCTGGGGGTGATGTGGCTCAGCCTCATCGTCGCCGAGACGATCGCCACCGACTCGGGCATCGGGTACCTGGCCATGAACGCGCGGGAGTTCATGCAGACCGACGTCGTGATGCTCAGCGTGCTGCTCTATGCCCTGCTCGGGAAGGCCGCCGACGTATGCGCGCGGGCGGTCGAGCGGGCGGTCATCCGCTGGGACCCGCGCTTTTCCGCTGACGCGGCGCGGGGACGGCCGTGAGCGCGGGCGCCGTCGAGCTGCAGGCGCGCGGCGTGCGCCGCGCCGCCGGCGGCCGGGCCATCCTGAACGGCGTCGACCTGGACGTGGCGGCGGGCGAGCTGGTCGCCGTCGTCGGCAAGAGCGGGTGCGGGAAGACCAGCCTCCTCCGCGTGATTGCGGGGCTGGATCGCCCCACCGGTGGTGCCGTGCGCCTGCTGGCGGCCGGGGGGGATACAGGCGCGCCCGTCGTCCGGATGGTGTTCCAGGACAGCCGCCTCCTGCCGTGGCGGCGGGTGATCGACAACGTGCGCCTCGGCCTGAAAGACGGGGAGCAGACGCGCCGTGCCGCCCGCGAGGCGCTGGCCCGCGTCGGGTTGTCCGGGCGCGAGGCCGATTGGCCGGCCGTCCTGTCGGGCGGCGAAAAGCAGCGGGTCGCGCTGGCGCGCGCGCTGGTCAGCGGGCCCGGGCTGCTGCTGCTCGACGAACCTCTGGGCGCCCTGGACGCGCTAACCCGCCTCGAGATGCAGCGCCTCATCGAGCGGCTCTGGCTGGATACCGGCTTCACGGCGGTCCTCGTCACGCACGACGTGCAGGAGGCGGTCGCGCTGGCGGACCGGGTGATCACGCTGGAGGCGGGGCGGATCGCCTCCGACCTGCGCGTCGATCTCCCCCGCCCGCGCGAGCGCAGCGGCGCCGCGTTCACGGCGCTCTCGGCGGCCGTCCTCGACGAGGTCCTCGGCGTGGCGGCTGCGCGTCCAGCCGCCGCCCCGTGGCCGCTGGCCTCCGTGCGGTAGAAGGTTCTGTCTTGTATAAAAGACATGAGACTCGTATAAAAGCCGGGTGAGCACGGCAGCCGTCGACGTCCCTTTCTTCATCGTGGGCAGCGAGCGGTCCGGGACCACATTGCTCATGGCGATGCTGGGCTGTCACCCCCGGCTGGCCGTCCCGGAGGTGTGCTGGTGGTATCCGCGGTTCCGCCGCCACCTGCACACCTACGGTGACCTGGGGCGCCCCGCGAACCTGCGGGTCCTCGCCGAGGAGATGATCTTCGGCCTGAAGACGCCGTTCTGGGGGATGCCCGTCAATCCTCGGACAATCGTCGACGAGACCTTGGCCCGGGCCGCCGCGCCGAGCTTCGTCGGCATCTACCGCGCGATGTTCCAGCGCTACGCCGAGCACGTCGGCAAGCCCCGCTGGGGCGAGAAGACGCCCCACAACCTGTACTTCGTCGCGGACATCGCCGCCGACTTGCCCGGCGCCAGGTTCGTTCACCTGATCCGGGACGGACGGGACGTGGCCGTCGAGCAGCTCCGGTCGGCGTTCGGGCCGCGCAACGTGTATGCGGCGGCGTCGCTCTGGAAGCAGAGCATGGCCGCCGGCGCCGCCGCCCGCACGCGGGTTTCGCCCGAGCAGTGGCTGGACGTCCGCTACGAAGCGCTGGTGGCGGAGCCCGAGCGCGAGCTGCGCCGGGTGC
This sequence comes from uncultured Myxococcales bacterium, assembly GCA_964546845.1. Lineage (GTDB taxonomy): Bacteria > Myxococcota_A > Polyangia > Fen-1088 > Fen-1088 > JADGRB01. Next base: position 2,971 of record CAZJMY010000887.1, read on the forward strand.
TGGCCTTCCTGGGCGAGACGTTCGATCCCGCCGTCCTCCACCACCAGGACTCGACGATCGCGCGCCAGCGCGCCGAGACGCGCGACCACCGCCCGCTGGGCGAGCCGGTCACGGGGGCCTACGTGGGAATCTACCGCCGCCATCTGAGCCTCGAGGAGCAGGCCGTCTTCGCGGGCGTCGCCGGCGGGGCGCTGCGCGAAAGCGGCTATCCGGTGGACGTCGCCCCGGTGTTTCTCGACGAATCGGAGGCCGCCCGCCAGATCGAGCTGGACGGCCGAATCCGCGCCGCGACGCTGGACGCGCCCGACGGCCACATCGCCTACGAGAGCTACAACGACTGGCTGGTCGATCAGCGGGAGGCCCGCCGCCGCGCCGGCCTGTGGTCGGGGCCGCCCGAGAGGATCGCCTGGGCCGACGAGCTGATCAGCGGGCAACGCGCCCCACGCCTCTGGAAGGACTACTTCGCGGTCAAGCGCCGCTACGTCAGTGAAGGGAAGGTTCTATGAGCACCGAAACGACGATCGTCCGGAACTGGAAAAAGACGCGCTTCAACGAGTACCACGTGATCGACGGCGACCGGCACGTCATCGAGCCGCTGGAGGCGTTCACGAAATATCTCGATCGCGGCTTTCGGGATCGCGCGCCTGTGCTGGTGCGCGACAACGTCTACGGCTCGACCCGCTTCCTGATCGAAGGGCGCCTGTACCAGAAGGTTGCCGGCGCAGCCCAGGGCCGTCGCGAGGGGATGAGCGCGTACCGGCCGCGCGGCGAGCAGCCGGGGCTCTCGTACGAAGAGGCGACTGCCTGGGTCTGCGGGCGCGGCAAGCTGAAGGACATGGACGACACCGGGATCGACGCCGCGCTGTGGATCCCGACGGTGGGTCTGTACGTGCCTGACATCCTGGACGCCGACTTGCAGGCCGCCTACTGCCGCGCGCTGAACAACTGGTTCGCCGACGCCTTCTGCGCCGAGAACCGCGACCGCCTCTGGTTCGCCGCGACGGTTCCCATCGATCCCGAGCCCGCGCGCCTGGAGGCGGCGCGCGCCGTCCGCGAGCTGGGCGCGCGCGCCGTCTGGATTCGCCCCAACGTCATGCAGGGGCGGCGCTGGTGGGACCGCTCGTACGACCGCCTGTGGGAGGTGCTGCAGGACACCGGCACGCCGCTGGTGTTCCACGAGGCGACCGGCGCCTACCACACGACCGAAGACCCGGCGCGCAAGTTCGACACGTACTGGATGGCGCACGTGGTGTCGCACCCGCAAGAGATGACCAGCGCGCTGGTGGCGCTGCTGGGCAGCGGCATCCCGGAACGGTTCCCCGGCCTGAAGGTGCTGTTCTGCGAGGCCGGGCTCTCCTGGTTTCCGTACTACTTGTTTCGGCTGGACGAGCACTACGAGACGCGCCGGAGCGAGATCCCGCTGGCCCGCCCCCCGTCCGAATATTTCCGCCGCCAGTGCGTCGTCTGCTCGTTCGAGCCCGAGGAGGCGCTCTTCGCCGAGGCGACCCGCTGGTTCGGCGGCAAGAACGTGGGCGCGACCTCCGATTATCCACACTGGGACTCTGGCGGGTTGAACGTGCTGGCCCGCTACGTCGAGGCGTTCCCCGAGCTGGGCGAGGGTGAGCGCCGCGACTTCCTGCAGAACAACCTGGCCGACCTGTTC
>CAZJMY010000888.1:0-1707 GCA_964546845.1 uncultured Myxococcales bacterium
TCGACCGAGGACAAGCTCGACATCCAGGCCGCGCGCGACATCCTGAACACCGACCACTACGACCTCGAGAAGGTGAAGAAGCGCATCCTCGAGTACCTGGCGGTCCGCAAGCTGAAGAGCGACAAGAAAGGCCCGATCCTCTGTCTGGTGGGACCGCCCGGCGTGGGCAAGACGTCGCTGGGTCGATCCATCGCGCGCTCGCTGGGGCGGAAGTTCATCCGCATCTCGCTGGGCGGCGTGCGCGACGAGGCCGAGATCCGCGGCCACCGGCGCACGTACGTCGGGTCACTGCCCGGACGGTTGATCCAGGGGATGAAGAAGGCGGGCTCGAACAACCCGGTCTTCATGCTCGACGAGATCGACAAGCTGGGGCACGACTTCCGGGGCGACCCCGCAGCGGCGCTGCTGGAGGTGCTGGACCCGGAGCAGAACCACACGTTCTCCGACCACTATCTCGAGGTGCCGTTCGACCTCTCCAAGGTGATGTTCGTCGCGACGGCGAACATCATGGACCCGATCCCGCCCGCGCTGCGTGACCGGCTGGAGGTGCTCGAGCTGCCGGGGTACACGCGCGAAGAGAAGATGTCGATCTCCAAGCACTTCCTGATCCCGAAGCAGCTGGAGGAGCACGGCCTCTCGAACGAGAAGGTCACGTTCGAGGATTCGGCGGTGGCCGAGGTCATCGACAGCTACACGCGCGAGGCGGGCGTCCGTAACCTCGAACGCGAGGTCGCGAATGTCATCCGCGCCATCGCGGTGCTGGTCGCCGAAGGGAAGGCCCAGCCCAACGAGAAGATCTCGGCCGAGCGCATCGCCGAGCTGCTGGGGCCGGCCAAGCACATCTCGGAGGTCGCGGAACGGACCGCGGAGCCGGGTGTCGCGACCGGCCTGGCCTGGACGCCGGTGGGCGGCGACATCCTGTTCATCGAGGCGACGAAGATGAACGGCAAGGGGCAGCTGGTGCTGACCGGTCAGCTGGGCGACGTGATGAAAGAGTCGGCGCAGGCCGCCCTCTCGTTCATCCGATCGCGCGCGCGGTGGCTGGGGCTCGAGGAGAACTTCCTCGAGAAGACGGACATCCACGTCCACATCCCGGCCGGCGCCATTCCCAAGGACGGACCGTCCGCGGGCGTGACGATGTTCGTCGCGATGGCGTCTCTGCTGACCAACAAGCCCATCCGCAACGACGTCGCCATGACCGGCGAGATCACGCTGCGCGGGTTGGTGCTGCCGGTCGGCGGCATCAAGGAGAAATTCCTGGCCGCCCACCGCGCCGGGATCAAGCGGGTCATCCTGCCCGAGCGCAACCGCAAGGACGTCAGCGAGATCCCCGAGCAGCCGCGCAACGAGATCGAGATCCTGTTCGTGAAGCGGATGGACGAGCTGCTGCCGCTGGTGCTGACCGAGATGCCCAAGCTGGGCGTCCTGGCGCCGCACCCGGCGCCCTCGGCGCCGCCGCCCCCGGCGTAGTGCCAGGGCCGGGGCACCTGGCCACATCCGAGATGAACGTGAAGGCCGCTCATGGTCCCTTGGGGGACATGAGCGGCCGTTTTCGTTGGGCGCGGGCCGCCGGTCTCGCCAGCTTGATCTGGGGTGCGGCGTGTGGTGGAGGGGGCGGCCATCCCGGCGGGGGCGCGGGCGCGCCGGGCGCCGGCGGGTGCGCGGGCCAGCCTGGGTCACAGGGGTCGGGCGGGGGCAACGGCCAGG
>CAZJMY010000889.1:0-1669 GCA_964546845.1 uncultured Myxococcales bacterium
CCGCCCCTTGCGGTCGCGGATCTGGCCGCGCACCGCCGGCAGCACGTCGGTGTGCACGATGTTGTCCGACGTGACCCGGAAGAACGTGTCGCCCTGGATCACCTGCAGGTAGAAGAGCCGCCCGGCGACCACCAGGAACCCCACCAGCACCGCCAGCGCGAAGTAGCGCGTGCGGCGCCGGATCTCCGGAAGCTCGGCGTCCTGTCCGGCGATCTCCATCAGACGACCACCACCATCACCGCCGCGGAATGGGGTCGAAGCCGTGCGGGCCGCGGGCCAGCCCCACCCGCGACCGCGCGCTGTCGACCTTCCCGTCGATGCGGCGGAAGAGGCCGAGGACGAAGGGGGCGAAGAAGCCGGTCAGCAGTGCCTCGAGGGGGGCCTGGCGCAGGCCGCCGTAGCCGCCTTCGGGGGCGACCTGGGCGCGGACGAGCACGATCAGGGCCGAGGCGAGCAGGCTGGCCACGAAGGCCGTCGCCGCGGACAGCACGATCCCCTGCACCGCGAGCCGCATGCTGAGCGCCCGGGCGAACAGCGCCATCAGCACGAACACGAAGGCGTGCACGCCCTGCGGCGCGCCCGACACCAGATCGAACAGGTAGCCGGTCGCGAACGACACCACCGCGGCGGACGAGATCGTCCACTTCGACGAGAAGCCGACGTGCAGCACGACCAGCAGCCCCAGGCTGGGCGTGGCCATGCGGACGGGCGCCAGCTCCAGCACCGTCGACTGCAGGATCAGCAGCAGGTAGGCGACGATCAACGTGACGGCGCTTCTCATCGGTACACCATCGGTCCGCGGGCAGGCAGCCGGCGCGCGGCGGGATCGGGGTCGGCGGCGGGCGGCGGCGCCACGACCACCAGGACCTCGGACAGGCGCGCGAAGTCGACGTCCGGCGTGACCTCGACCTCCTGATACAGCCCCACGGCGCCCGGGATGATCTTGGTGATGTGGCCGACGGCCAGGTTGCGCGGGAAGGCCGCGCCGAGGCCGCTGGTCACGACCGCGTCGCCCTCCTTGGCCGGCTCGCCCCGCGCCAGGTACTCGATGCTGCAGCGGTAGCCGTTCTCGGCGGCCTTGCCGCGCAGGATGCCGCGCCCGCCGGTGCGCGGGATGACGACGTCGATGGCCGACCGCGGGTCGACCAGCAGCAGGATGTCGGAGCTCTTGCCGGCCACGCGGTTGATCCGCCCCACGACGCCGTCCGGGGTCAGCACCGGCATGCCGTGGCGGACCGCCCCCTCGCCGTGGTCGATCTCCACGCGCGCCACCCGAAAGTACGGAGAGGCGTCGACGGCGATCACCCGCGCCGCGATGGTCTCGGCCGGGGTCACGTCGCGCAGCCCCAGCAGGCGCTGGTAGCGCCCGCTCTCTTCCGCCAGCCGCCGCATCTCGGTCAGCTCGGCGCGCAGCTTCTGGTTCTCGCGGGTCAGCGTCTCGTTCTCGGCGCGCACGTGGGTCAGCTCGACGTAGCGGCCGGCCACCCCCGTGATGCCACGGGCGATCAGCGACATCGCCGCCTGCGCGGGCGAGACCAGCCGCAGGATGCCGCGGTCCAGGGCCGACAGGTCACCCGGATTCTTGGCGCTCATGCGAAGGGCGACAATCGCCACCAGCAACGTGACCGCCACGACGGCGGCTTCGCGCAGCTTCTTACTGCCCGCGACC
>CAZJMY010000890.1:0-1428 GCA_964546845.1 uncultured Myxococcales bacterium
GTGGCGTCGTCGACCAGGATGCCGACGGCCAGCGCCAGGCCGCCGAGGGTCATGATGTTGATGGTCTCGCCGAGGGCGGAGAGCGCGATGAGCGAGGAGAGAATCGCGAGGGGGATGGAGACGGCGATGATGACGGTGCTGCGCCAGCTGCCCAGGAAGATGAGGATCATGACGGCGGTCAGGCAGGCGGCGATGATCGCTTCGCGCACGACGCCGTCGATGGCGGCGCGCACGAAGAGGGACTGATCGGCGAGCGGGGTGATCTTGAGGTTGGGGGGGACCTGCGGCTTGACGACCTCGAGCTTGTCGCGGATGCCCTGGACGATGTCCAAGGTTGATGCGTCGCCGGTCTTGATGACGGAAAGCAGGGAGGCGCGCTGGCCGTCGACGCGGACGATGTTCGTCTGCGGGGGGAAGCCGTCGCGGACATGGGCCACATCGTGGATGTAGATGACGGCGCCGTTGGCGGCGCGAATGGGGAGGTTGTTGATCTCGTCCAGCTTGAGCGGGGTGCTGTTGGTCTCGACCTCGTATTCGAAAGGGCCGATCTTGGCGGTGCCGGACGGGAGGATCACGTTCTGCGCGGCGATCGTGTTGACGACGTCGACGGGGGATAGACCCTTGGCCTGGAGGGCCGGGAGGTTGAGGTCGACTTGCACCTGGCGCTGCTTGCCGCCGTAAGGGTAGGGGATGCCGGCGCCGTCGACGGTGACCAGCTGGGTGCGGATCGTGTTCAGGCCAAAGTCGTTCAGCTGCTGCTCGGAAAGCCCTTCACCTGAAAGGCCCAGCTGGATGATGGGGACGCTGGAGGCGTTGTACTGAAGGATGAGGGGCGGCGTGGTGCCGGGCGGGAGCTGGCGGACCTGCGTCTGCGCGATGGCGGTCACCTGAGCGACGGCGTTCGCGATGTTCACTTTGGGCTGGAAGAAGATCTTGATGACGGCGATGCCGTTCAGCGACTGAGACTCGATGTGTTCGATGTTGTTGACGGTCGTGGTCAGGGACCGTTCCGACTGAACCGTGATCCGGTTGGCCATCTGCTGTGGCGACAACCCGGTGTACTGCCAGACCATCGCCACGACGGGAATGTCGATGGCCGGGAAAATGTCCGTGGGCGTCGTGAGCGCGACCAGCGGTCCCAAGATGAGCAGTACCAGCGCGAGGACGGCGAAGGTGTACGGGCGCCGGAGCGCGAGTCGAACGATCCACACGGCTTAGAGCTGTCCTGAATTCAAACAGTTGTCGCTTTTGCAGACAGACGGTCGCCCGCCCCAGAGAAGAACCGCCCACCAAGATGCCGCCCCCCCCACCCCGTTTCACCCCGGTGCAACATCCCCGCCACCCCACCCAGGTTGATGTCCCCCGCCACCCCCCGCCAGCCCCACCCCCGCCAGCCCCACCCCCGCCAGCCCCACCCAGGTTGTGTCC
>CAZJMY010000891.1:0-1820 GCA_964546845.1 uncultured Myxococcales bacterium
TGCGCCGGCTCGGCGCGCCAGGTGCGTGGCTCGTACGACGGCCGCGCGCGCCAGGTCGTCGGCGCCCGACTGCCGGCGTAGCCATACTCGCGGTAGCCGTTCGGCCCCTGCCAGTAGCTGCGGTAGTAGACGGGCCGGCCGCTCTCCCACACGAAGCGCGGGCCGATATAGATGAAGCCGGGGCGCTGGGGAACCCAGTAGCCGGCGTTCCAGTCCCAATCGTAGCCGTTCCAGTCCCAGTAGCCGCTGACCCAGTAGTAGCCGTAGCCAGGGGCCGGCGGCTGATACTCCGGGATCGGGTCGGGCGGCGGCGACGTCGGATACACCGACGGCTCCATGGGCGAGGGCGGCGGGGGTGGTGCCTCGGCGTACGCCGGCTGCTGGACGTAGGCGGGCGGCTGCTCGGGCGGGGGCGGCGGCGGCTGCTCGGCATACGGCTGTGGCGCTGGATCCGGCGGGGGGGCTTCGTACACGGGCGGCGGCTGCGGGGCCGGCGTGACGTAGACCGGCTCCGGGCGCACGTAACAGCCGCCCAACACCGGCGCCAGACCCAACACCAACAGAGAGCGCTTAACCCAGGGGCTCGGATCCATCTCACACTCCTCGGTTGTGTGGCGTACCGTCTTGACCGTATCACGTCCATGCAGTGCGCCACAGCTTCCGTGAAAGGAGATCCTTCATGAGCGAGCAGACGTGCGGGCAGGAGATGTCGGCGTCGGCGGAGGTGCCGTTGCAGTGGCAGGCGTTGATGGACCACGTCGCCGGCAACATGGACGCCCATGCGACCTGGGTCGGGACCGCGACGCCCGCGGCGAAGCAAGAGCACGACGCGCTTCGCCGGGTGGCCGCCGCCTATCGCGCGATGGCCTGGGCGGCGGGGAGCGCGGCGCAGGCCATGCACGCGATGCGGGAGCTGCCGCCCGCGCCGCACGATCCGCGCAAGCGCGACGGCGCCGCGTGGGCGGCCTGGATGCGCGAGAAGATCCGCATGCAGCGCGAGCTGGCCGCCACGCTGGAACGACACGCCGCCGAGTCCGAGCACGCGCTCGCGGCGCACCGGTAGGGGGCGCGAGCGCAGCCGGCGCGATCCGGTCGATCAGCCCGGGTCGGACAGTCCCGAAGCCTGGGTGAGCGCCGACGGGCAGGCGATCTTCTGGTACGTGAAGTCCGGGTTGTTCGACCCGCCGAACCAGTCCAGGAACCACATGCAGCCGCTGAGCAGCTGCGGCCGGTTGCCGAAGGCGGCCTGGCATTTCTGCTGGACGCAGCTCGAGTCGCCGTTGCACTCGGCGAGGTAGCCGCCGTACTGCGAGCCCAGATCGGTCCCGCTGCCCCACTGCTTCGAGCACCCGTTGAGGGCGCCGACGCCGCCGCCCGGAATCAAGATGTCGAACTGATTGGATTGAACGCCGCCGTTGTTGATGACCTGAACGATCATCGTCTTGCCGTTCAACGCGGGCACGCCCTTGTGATCGCCGTTGGTGTTGTTCGTGCCGGTGAACTGAATCTGGTAGCAGCGACCGCACGCGTAGTTGCCTCCCGAGGCCGCCGCGAAGCCGTAGGAGAGCGTGCTGCTGACTTGCCAGGGCGAGCCGCTCCAGCACATGTACGCCGTCCCGCCGTTCTCGCACGAGTTCTTGGCGTCGTAGTTGCCGCCGAGGCTGTTGTTGCTCATGTCACAGCTCATCATCGGATTGCCGTGGGAGACGTTGGCCTTCCATCCGCAGGCCGGCTTGCAGCAATCCCAGTACCGCGACGCCCAACCGGACTGGCCGTTCGTGATGGGCGGCGGCTGGTTCGCGCCCGGCGTGCCGCCCGTG
>CAZJMY010000892.1:0-1317 GCA_964546845.1 uncultured Myxococcales bacterium
CCGAGCCGCCACCGCCCGTCCCCGGGGTGCCACCCGTGCCGAGCGCACCGCCGCTGCCCACGTCGCCGCCGTGCCCGCCGCCGGCGCTGGCGCCGCCCGTCGCGGTTCCGCCATGTCCCCCGCTGCCGCGTCCGGCTGCGCCGCCGGTCCCGGCTCGCGCGCCGCCGGCCCCGCCGTCATCCGGGACGGTGGCCGACCCGCAGGCGCCGGAGAGCACCCCAAATCCCAGCGTCACGCTCAGGACCACTCCCGACGCCCCCAGACGGCTCGGCGCCGACCGGGCACCCGATGACAAGCTCCCCATGGGGGCGCCTTATAACAGCCCCGAACAGCGGCCCGCGACGGGAACCAACCGGCGCCAGAAAAATCACAATCCGCCAGTTGCAAACCTGGCGACGGCTCGAACCGCCCGGCCCCCGACGGCCGGCGCACGCAGCCGCCAGGTGGCGCCCGGCCGCCCTACTCGTGCTCTTGCAATCCGGGGACGGCGTACGGGCGAGCCGTGGTGTCCGGGATGGAACCGGGCGCGTCGCCCGGAGGCGAATGTCCGTCCCCGCCCGGAGGCGGCTCCTGGCCGTCGTCGACGACCGAGGGCGGCGGGACGGCGCTGGCCACCGGCATGCGGCCGGGCTCCTCGCGGCGCTCGCGCTCGCGGCGGTCGTCGCGCCGCTCTTGCGGCTGGCGCCAGTCGACGGGCACCGACGGGGAGGTCAGGAACGTCTCTGGGTTCGGCAGCACCAGCGCGTGGCGCAGCACCTCGTCCATGTGCTCGACGGGAACGACCTTCAGGGTCTTGAGGACCCGCTTGGGAATGTCCCGCAGGTCCTTGGCGTTCTCCTTAGGCATGATCACCGTCGTGATCCCCGAGCGGTGGGCGGCCAGGATCTTCTCTTTCAGCCCGCCGATCGCCAGCACGCGCCCCCGCAGCGTGATCTCACCCGTCATCGCCAGGCTGCGGCGAACGGGAACGCGCAGCAGCGCCGAGACGAGCCCCGTGCACATGGTGATGCCCGCCGACGGGCCGTCCTTGGGGATGGCCCCCTCGGGCAGGTGCACGTGAATGTCGGCCCGGCTGTAGAAGTCGCGGTCCAGGCCCAGAGACGGCGCCCGCGCCCGCACGTAGCTGATCGCCGCCTGCGCGGACTCCTGCATGACGTCGCCCAGCTTGCCGGTCAACACCAGCTTGCCCTTGCCCGAGACGATCGAGACCTCGGTCGCCAGCAGGTCACCGCCGTGCATCGTGACCGCCAGCCCCATCACGAGGCCGATCTCGTCCTGGCCGTCGTGACGGCCGTAGCGGTACCGGTGCGGCCCCAG
>CAZJMY010000893.1:0-18309 GCA_964546845.1 uncultured Myxococcales bacterium
TCGCGCAGCCGGGCAACGTCGTGAGCAGCGGCTTCACGCTGCTGTTCTGAGCGCATGCGCGCGCGCGGCAATCGTGGCACGCCGTCCGGCGGGCCGGCGTCGGCGGCCCGCCCGCGCGGGCTCGCCGCCGCGCTGGCCGAACAGGTCGACTCGAACAGGAGCGCCGTCGGCCACGAAGCTTCGTTCGCGCAGCACCGCGCCCGGCTGACGGCCGAGATCGCCGCGCGCGCGCCGGACGCCAAGCGCGGGCGCCTGTGCCTGCTCGGCGCGGGCAACGCCTACGACGTGGACCTGCCCGCGCTGGCCGCCTGCTTCGCGGAGATCCACCTGGTCGACATCGACCGGCCGGCGGCGCTGGGGGCGATGGCGCGCGTGCCGCCGGCCGTCGGCGCGCGGTTGGTGGCGCACGCGCCGCTGGACGTGTCGGGGATGTTCGACCGGCTCGACGTGTGGTCGCGGACGCCCCCGCCGTCCGACACCCTTGGCGCGGTCATCGACAGCGCCGTCGAGCGGGTCGCCGCGGCGCTGCCCGGCCCGTTCGACGTCGTCGTCTCGTGCAGCCTTCTGACGCAGCTGCAGCTGGTGCTGGTCCAGGTCGTGGGCGACGCGAACCCGCGCTTCGACGAGCTGCGCGACGCGTTCAACCGCGCCCACATGCGCACGCTGGGCGCGCTGCTGGCGCCGGACGGCGTGGGCCTGCTGGTCACCGACCTGACCGGCAGCGCGATCCATCCGCCCCTCGACGATCTGCCGGAAGCGGCGGACCTCCAGAAGGTGATGAGCGACGTGCTGGCGGCCGGGGCGTACATCTACGCGGCGCACCCGGGGCGCCTGACGTCGGAGATGCGGCGCGATCCGCGGCTGAATCGGGTGTTCGAGCTCCGCTATCCCATCGGCCCGTGGATCTGGCGCAACGGCCCGACGCAGTCCTTCCTGGTCTACGGCGTCGAGATCCGCCGGCGCGCCGCGTCTCCCTAAGCTGGCTGGCGCCGTCACGGAAAGCCCGCGCGCAGGCCCGCCGACAGCAGCAGCGCCGGCCAGGCGACGTTCGCCGCCTCGACGGAGGGCAAGCGGACCGCCGTGTAAGGGCACGCGACCATGATCTGCGCGTCGACCGCCAGCGCGACGTGCGGCAGCAGTCGGACGGACATCCCGCCGCCGGCGGTAACCAGCCCCGACCAGCTGGTCGCCGCGCGGCCCACGTAGGGCCCGACGCCCGTCCCCACGACGCGGGCCCGCAAGGCGCCCGCCCCCGCCGAGACGAACGGCCGCACGCGCGCGCGGGCGCGGAACTCGCGGACGATCTCCAGGACCGCCAGCGCCTGGCCGATCCGCGCGGTGCCGCTGGACGCCTGTCGCTGCGCGTCCGTTCCAAGCCCGACGGCGCTGGCGCGGGCGGCCCACCCGCGCGCGCCCCAGCCGACGCGGACGATCGGCTGCCAGGCGGCCGTCACCTCGCCGGCGCTGTCCAGCCGGCCGAGCGCCGCCTCGACCCACAGGCCCGGGCCCGCGCCACCGGCGGGGAGCTCGGCCCGCGCCACCGCCGGCGGCGCAAGAGCAGGCGGCGGCCGGGGCGACACATCGGGACGGCCGGACGTCAGCCAGTGCTGCGCGAGGCTCCCCTTCAGCAGCTCGACGGCCTCCACGGCCAGCACCACGGCGCGCGACTCGGCCGGCGCCGCGGCGCCGTCCAGCCGCACCGTCTGGATCACCGACTTGCCCGCCACGCGATCGCACACCCAGATCTCCGCCGTGCTGCCGCCGGGCGCGCGCAGGATCGCGAACGTCGCGAGCGGATCCAGCTCGCGCCCCACCGTCTCCAGCGCGGCGCGTATCTCCAGCTGCGGGTCCTGCGGGACGACGGTGACCTCGAAGCCGGCGGCCGTCAGCTCGCCCCGCACGCGCGCCGTGGCGTCGGACGTCACCGCGTCGGCCAGCGGCGGCCGCAGCAAGACGACCCGGTCACGCAGGTCGGCGCGCGCCACCGGCGCGGTCAGCCCCGCGAGGACGGCCGCCACGGCTGTGACGGCGAACGGCGACCTCATTTCAGTCGTCGGCCGCGCAGAACCACATCCAGGTGCATGTCCGCCTGGGCGCGGATCCGTCGGTCCGCCGACGGCGCGTCAGTCTTGCAGCAGCTTCTTCGCGGGCGCCGCGTAAGGACCGGAGGGGAACCGCTGCAGGTAGTCCGCGGCAATTGGCCGCGCCGCAGCGGCCCCGCGCAGCTTGTGGACCAGCAGCATCTGCCGGCCGAGCGCCTGGGGCGCGTACGTCCCGCCCGGGCTCTCGGCCATGTACCGCTGGTACCAGTCGAGAGCAGCCTTCGTCCCGCCCAGGCCGGACTCTTCTTCCGCGAGGCCGCCCAGGAAGAACGCCGCGTCGCGCGCGGTGCCAGAGTGCGGGAACCGATCGACCACCGCCAGCAACGTCCGTCGCGCGACGTCGTTGCGACGCACGTAACGGGCCGCGTCTGCCAGCGCGTTCAGCTCGCTCACGGACGCCGTGTCCAGCGTGCGGGCCAGGCCTTCCTGCTCGGCGTTCGCCAGCACGCCCTGGAAGTCGCCCTGCGCGATCATCTTGCTCCAGCTCGCGTTCAGCGCCGGCGGCTGCAGCGCCGATCGCGCTGCGCTGGTCCGCCCGCGCGACTCGTTCTGCGGCAGGGTGGCCACGGCGACGGACGGCGCCGCCTTGGGCGTCGTCGCGTCCGCGGTCGTCGCCGGCACTTTGGGCTCCGCCGACTCCCCGGCGGCGTCCGCCCCTGCGCGCCCCGGATTGGAACCCTCTGCCCCCGGGGCCGCGTACAGGATCATCTCGCCGCCCTTCACGTTGGCGACCAGACGCTGCCCGGCCTCCATCGTGAGACCCTCCGTCGCCAGCGGACCGTGCACGGTGATCTTGCCCCGCTGCACCTGCAGGTCGAACAGGTCGTCCGGTCCCGACCAGCGCACGTCGAACTCCGTTCCGATCACGCGCACCGTGTACGGTCCCGCCTCGACGGTCCAGTGGGCCGCCGGCAGGTGCGTGACACGGACGTGCGCGCGGCCGCTCTCCAGCAGCACGCGCCCCCCGTGCGCGTCGACGCCCGTCACGCGGGTGCGGGTCCCCGGATCCAGCCTGAAGGTCGACCCCTCCGAGAAGCGCAGCTCGGTCCCGAGCTTTCCCTTCGCCCGCACGTAGCCGTCGTCGCTCACCGTGCCGTTCTCGACGGAGAAGGTCAGCTGGCCGTCGCGGCGGTGGAGGGTCAGCAGGGCGACCGCCGCCGCCCCGGCCAGTCCCAGGACCAGCACGACCTGCCGCGCGCGTCCGCCCGACCGCAGCGTGCGGCGCGCGACGGCTTGCTCGAACCGCACCAGACCCGCCTGCTGGCGCGGCGACAGCTCGCCGCCGAACTGGTCGCGCGCGGCCCCGACCAGCTCGGTCAGGGCCTGGTGCGCATCGGGGCCGCCCTGCGCGCCGCTCATGGGCGCTCCCGCGGCGGCTTCTCGCGAACCAGCTTGGGACGGTAGTGGGCCAGCACGGGATCGCGCTCGACCAGCAGCATCACCCGGGCCCACAAGCGGGCCAGACGGCGCTTGGTCGTCGCTAGCGACAGATTGAGCGCGGCGGCCACCTCGGTCAACTCCAGCCCCTCGATGAACCGCAGCACGAAGGCCGCCCGGTCGGTCGCGTTGACGCGGTCCAGGATCTTGTAGAACCGGGCCAGCGCCTCGCGCGCATCGGTGTCGGGCCGGACGATCTCCAGCTCGGCGGGATCGGACTTCCCCGACAGCTTCACCCAGCGCCGCACCCACCGGCGGCGCAACTCGTGGCGCATGGTCAGCGAGGTGACCGATATGACGAACGCCTTCAGAGCCTTCGGCTCGCGCAGGCCGCGCACCTTCTCGAACACGCACAGGAAGACCTCCTGGGCGAGGTCGTCCAGCTCGTGATCGGAGCCGAGCGTCAGCCGCAGCATGCGGAAGACCATCGGCGCGAAGCGCTGCCACAGCACGCGCGGAGCGCCCGGGTCGCGGGCGATCAACGCTCGCGCCAGCGTCGCGTCATCCGCGTCACTCAGGGCAACGTCCGGCAATAGAAGCACCCGCGCGCCGCCCTCGGCGTCCCGCGTCACGCTATGCCCCTGGCCGACGGAAGCCCCATGGCGTTCGAGAAGCGTCGCCGTGGGGCCTCCGCAGCTCAGAAATCGGCGTCGCCGGCGCCACAATCAGCCGGCGCGGGCCGTCAGGACGGCCGCTCTCCAGGCGTCCAGCACCCGCATGTTGCCCAGCGTGTCGGCCCAGGTCATCGCGGGCCAGGCCGGCTCGACCGCCGGCAGCGTGTCGGCCACCAGCTCGGCCTCGATGGCGTAGGTGGCCATCTCCGTCGCGATCCTGACGGTTTCGGGCGGCTGCCCGTCGCGGTGGATGACGTAGCTGGTCTCCAGGCACTGGCGGTGGCCCTGCGGGATCCAGGGATCGGGCAGCACGAGCTTGCCCGCGTCGCCGAACACGACCGCGCAGGTGCCGGCGTCGTGGAAGACCGCGGCCGTCACCGTGGCGGTCACACGGGACGCGAACGTGAGCAGCGCCGTCGCGGTCTCGTCCGCGCCGTGCGGGCCGATGACGCCGTTCGCGGCCACCGCGATCGGCTCGGCGAACCGCTGCCCCTCGGCCAGGCCGGCCACCAGCCGCGCGAACGACACGACGTAGCCGCCGACGTCCAGGATGCCGCCGCCGCCCAGCCCCGTCGCGAACAACCGCCCGTGCGGATCGCGCGGCACGCGGAACGCGAAGTCGGCGCGCACGTGCCGGATGCGGCCGATGACGCCGGCCTGGAGCCGCTCGACCACGTCGCGCATCAGCGGGTGGCCGCGGTACATGTAGCCCTCCATCAGGAACACGCCCCGCTTGCGGGCGGCGTCGATCACCCGCGCCGACGATGCGGCGTCCAGCGCCAGCGGCTTCTCGCACAGCACGGCCTTGCCGGCGGCGATGGCCGCCAGCGCCGTCTCCTCGTGGAACGGGTGCGGCGTCGCGATGTAAACCGCTTCGACCTCCCTGTCGGCGAGCAGGTCGTCCAGCGACGCCGCCGCCCGCGGGATGCGCCACCGGTCCGCGAACGCCCGCGCGCGCTCGGGCGTCCGGCCGGCGACGTTCACGATCCGGCAGCGTCGCGAACGCGTCAGCGCGGCCGCGAAGTCCGCGGCGATGCCGCCCGTGCCCACCACGCCCCAGCTCAACGTCTGCTTCATGTTCGTCCTACGTCCTGCGCCCTATTCGGCCGTGAACTTGTGGACCATCGTGTGCCGGTAGGTCTGACCGGGCCGCAGGACCACCTGATCTCTCCAGGCCGGGACGTTGACGGCGTTCGGGAACTTCTGCGATTCCAGGCACAGGCCCGCGTATTGCGCGTGCCGCACCCCCTTGCCGCTGGTCTTGCCGTCCAGGAAGTTGCCCGAATAGAACTGCAGCCCCGGCTGGTCGGCGCTGATCGTCAGCACGCGGCCCGAGCTAGGGTCCTTCAGCCTCGCCACCAGCCGCATCGCGTGGGGATCGCCGTCGACGACCCAGTTGTGGTCGAAGCCGACGGGCGTGCCGCCGGCCCGCTTCAGGTCACGGCCGATCGGCTTGGGCGT
This sequence comes from uncultured Myxococcales bacterium, assembly GCA_964546845.1. Classification (GTDB taxonomy): domain Bacteria; phylum Myxococcota_A; class Polyangia; order Fen-1088; family Fen-1088; genus JADGRB01. The sequence continues at coordinate 5,615 of CAZJMY010000893.1, forward strand.
CGTGAAGTCGAAGGGTGTCCCCTTCACCGGCCTGGTCGTGCCGTCCGGGACCATGGGCGCGCCCGGCGTGTACGCGCCGGCGGGGATCTGCAGCTCGTGCTCCAGGATCGTGCCGCCGCCCGCCAGGTTCCAGTAGCTGTGGTGCGCCATGCTCACGACCGTCGTCTTGTCCGTCGTCGCGGTCATCTCCACGCGCAGCTCGTCGTCGTTGGTCAGCGTGTACGTCGCGGTCGCCGTCACGGTGCCCGGATAGTTCTCTTCGCCGTCCGGCGAGACGTGCGTCAGCCGCAGCGACGGCCCGTCCTTCGTCTGCTTCGGCTCGGCCGTCCAGATGACCTTGTCCCAGCCCTTCTTGCCGCCGTGCAGGTGGTGAGGCGGGTTGTTGGCGTTCAGTGTGTACGACTTGCCGTCCAGCGCGAACGTGGCATTCGCGATGCGGTTCGCGACGCGCCCGACGATGGCGCCGAAGTAGGGGCTGCTGGCCACGTAGTCGTCCAGCTTGTCGAAACCCAGGACGACGTCGCCCAGCTTCCCGGCCCGGTCGGGCACGTGCAGCTCGGTGACGATGGCGCCGTAGTTCGTGATCCGGGCGAAGGCGCCCCGGGCGTTGGTCAACGTGTAGACGTCGACCGGCTTGCCGTCCACGGTGCCGTAGCGGGCCCTGGCGATCTTGGTCTTGCCTGCCGCCGCCGCCCGGGAGCCCAGCCCCACGCACAGGGCGGCCGCGAGCAGGACGATCGAAGCGTGAACGAATGAGTTTCGCCGGCGCATGGACGCTCCAATCCTTTCCAAATGGCGCTTCGCCCGTGAGAGGACCACCTGAAGTGCCGGGTGACGCTCGGCAAAGCTCAGAAAAGCGACCGGCGGCGATTCGAGTTGCCGTCGCCGCACCGCGCGCGTCATCGTCGCCGTGTCGTGTCCGCCATCGTGCTTGCCGGCGTCATTCCGCCCGACGTGCTCGGGGAGGTCCGGGCGCGCCTCGCCACCGGTTCGTTCGTTTCGGGGAAGCTGTCGGCCGTGGGGAGAGCCGTGGCCATCAAGGACAACCTGCTGCTGGCGCCGGCCAGCCCGGCCGCCGTCGAGGCCACCGACCTCCTGGCGCGAGCGCTGCAGGCGAGCCCGGCATTCCAGGTGGCCGCCTGGCCCGACGCGATGCTGCGGCCCCAGCTGTGTCGCTACGAAGTCGGCATGACCTACGGCGATCACGTCGACGCGGCGGTCATGGGGCAGCCGCCGGAGAGCATCCGTTGCGACGTCGCGATCACCGTTTGCCTGAACGACGGCTCCGAGTACGACGGCGGCGAGCTGATCATCGACAGCGTCGGCCTGCCGCGTTCCTGGAAGGGACGCGCCGGCGACGCGATCGTCTATCCCGCCGACACCGTGCACCGGGTGACGCCCGTGACGCGCGGGGTGCGCGAGGTGGCCGTGTCCTGGATCCAGAGCCTGGTGCGCGAGCCGGAGCGGCGCCGGATCCTGTTCGACCTGCGCCACGCGCTCGACGGGCTGGACGGCGCTTCGCCGCCTCCGCCCGAGACCGAAGCGATCCGCCGCAGCTACTTCAACTTGATCAGGATGTGGGCGTAGCCGGGCTGGGGTCGCGCTCGGCGCATAGCCCTGGACGGGGCGGCCGTCAGCGGCGGCGCGACAGGACCGGCTCGACGCTCATCGCGGCGCGCGCGTCGCCGTTCTCCGGCCACTCGACCGGATCGCTAGGCGCGTCGGCGACCAGCGCCTCGCCGGTCAGCAGCAGGCCGGCGATGGAGGCGGCGTTCTGCACGGCCAGGCGCACGACCTTCGTCGGGTCGATGACGCCGGCGGCCAGCAGGTCCTCCAGCCGGTGGCGGGCCGCGTTGTACCCGAAGGCGCCCTTCCCTTCGCGCACCCGCTGCACGACCAGCGGCACCTCGGCGCCGGCGTTGGCGGCGATCTGCCGGCACGGCTCCTCGCAGGCCCGGCGGACGATCGCGACGCCTGCGGCCTCGTCGTCGGTCAGCGGCTGCCGCGGTGGCCTGGCCAGCAGCGCCGCCGCGCGCATCAGCGCCACGCCACCCCCCGGCACGATCCCCTCCTCGATCGCCGCCCGCGTCGCGAAGAGCGCGTCCTCGACGCGCAGCTTGCGCTCGCGCGCCTCCGGGTCGGTCGTCCCGCCGACCTTCAGCAGCGCGGCGCCGCCCACCAGACGGCGCAGGCGCCGGTCCAGCTCCTGGTGCTTGAAGGTCGAATTCGTCGCCTCGTATTCCTCGCGGATCGCGCGCGCGCGGGACGCCACCTCGGCGCGGCGCGCGGCGCCCCCGACGATCGTGGTCTTCTCTTGATCGACGACGATCTCGTGCGCGCGCCCCAGGTCCTCGAGCGTGACGTTGGCCAGCGTCACGGGCCCTTCGGCGGTGACCACCCGCGCGCCGGTCTGGGCCGCCAAGTCTCCCACCGAACGCCTGCGCGCGTCCCCGTAGTCGGGCGGCATGATCGCGCACACCTTCAGCGTCCCCTGCAGCTTGTTGACCACCAGCAACGACAGCGCCTCGCCCGCCAGCTCGGCGACCACCAGCACGGACCGACCGGTCCGCCGCACCTTCTCCAGGATCGGGATCAGCGCCTGGACGTCCGCGATCCTGTCCAGGCACAGCAGCAGGTACGGATCGTCGAGACGCGCCACCAGCCGCTCCGGGTCCGTGACGAAGTACCCCGACGAGAAGCCGCGCGGGATCTCGACCCCCGCTGACACCTCGAGGGTCGTCTCCAGCCCCTGCCCCTGCTCGACGTGGATGATCCCCTCCAGGCCGACCCTGGTGACCGCGTCGGCGATCATCTCACCGACGGCCGCCTCGCCGTTGGCGCTGAGGGTCGCCACCCGCGCGATGTCGCGTTTGCCGCCCAGGCGCCGCGACATCTTGGCCAGCGCCCGCGTCACCCGCTGCACGCCCAGGTCGATCCCCCGCTTGAGCGCGATCGGGTGGTGTCCGGCGGCGACCAGCTTCACCCCCTCCCGGGCGATGAAGTGCCCCAGCACGATCGTCGTCGTGGTGCCGTCGCCGGCGACCGACGACGTCTTGGTCGCGCTCTCCAGCAGCAGCTGCGCGCCCATGTTCGCGAACGTGTCCGCCAGCTCGATCTCGTCGGCCACCGTGACGCCGTCGCGGGTCGCCAGCGGCGTCGCGAACATCGGACGTTGCAAGAGGACGGTGCGCCCGCCTGGCCCCAGCGTGGGCCGCACCGCGCCGGCCATCGCGCGCGCACCCTCGAGCAGGCGGGCGCGACCTGCGTCACCGAACAGCACCCTCTTGGCCGGCATGTCGCTGGGCAGACCTCGGCTGGAAGTGGCCTTCGACGCGTCGCCTGGCTCACAAATCGCCCGACCCGAAGACGTCAGCCGGGCAGCCGCGCCAGAAAGGCGCGCAGCTCGTCCTGCACACGCCCCGGCTCGACGCGCCAGGCGCCGCCCAGCTCGCGCGCCACGTCGGCGATCGAGCGCTGCCCGTCGATCAGCGACAGCACGCCCGTCGTGAACATCGACGTGCGGCCCAGCGCGATCAGTGACGGCGTGATCGGGATGGGCTCCAGCGGGTTCCGGATCCAGGGCGGCATGGGGTCGGGGATGTCGACGGCGGGGGCCTCGCCGCTCTTGCGCGCCGCGAACCGGAACACCGTGTCGGTGCGGCGCGAACCGCTGACCGGCGAATCGAAGTACGGAAGCGCGCGCCGTTCCGGCGGTCCGACCTCGAAGGCGCTGGCCGCCACGATGTCGTGCACCTCCTCGATCGTGTAGGACCGCGACAGCACCGAATGAAAACGCAACGGCCCAACGTTCAGCCAGAGGCCGCCGGGACGGAGGACGCGGTTGATGGCAGCCGCCGTCTGCCGCACGTCCGATCGCGCGACGTCGATGAACCAGACCGTCACCACCGCGTCCAGCGACGCCGGCGGGAACGGCGGCCGCAACGCGTCCGCGAACAGCAGCGAGAACCCCTCGCGCACGGCGAAGGGCGCCGTGAGGCTGCGCGGGAGCACGACCGCATCCTCTCCGTCGGGATCGACCGGGAACTCGGGTAGCTCGACCGTCGCGCCCGCCAGCAGGCGAGCCGCCACCAGGAACGGCAGCGGGTTGACGTCCAGCGCGAACGTTTCCCCACGTAGCCGCGCCTGGTGCAGCTCGACCGCCAGCCGCCCCGCCCCCGCCCCGTAGACCGCCACGCGCCCCAGATCGTCGAGGGCCGTTCGGTCCGACGAGAACAGAAAGGCCAGGGTCTCGGCGCACTCGCGCGCGCCCCAGACCCAGTCCCGGAACAGGTGCTCGTAGCACTCGAGGATCGCGGCCTGCGATCCGACCTCCGGCCGGCTGGGAATGGCGACGCTGGGCAATAGATCGGCGCCCGCCTGCAGCGGCTCGAACAGCTCGTCGACGGCGGCCAGCTGCGCCGCGAACCCGGCCGCGATCCGCAGGAGCCGCTGGCGCGTGCGCGCGAACAGGTCGGGGGCCCCCGCCTCCTGTTGCAGCGTCCGCAGGCGCGCCTCGATGCCCGACGAATAGTCGTCGAGCCGCCGCAACCAGAGCGTGCGCCACAGCGCCGGGTCCTCGACCAGGCACGGGACGCCGCCGAGCCGCGGGTAACTGCCGTTACAGCGACCACACCGCCACCCCCCTTCCCCACCGGCCAGCGGCCCGCCGCAGCGGGGGCAGGCAAGGGGAGCGGTCGGTGTCGCCTGGGCCTCCATCTCGCGCTGCCTGCCTGACGGAAGTGACGTCTGTCCGGGCCGACGGCCCACGAATCGTCGGCCGTCGGCGCCGTGGCGGGAACGGCTACCAGAAAAGTGAGCTTTTGCGACCGGCCGCCGGCACTCCACCGTTCGGACTGGCGAGCCGGCCTCATGGGCGTCGGCGCGCTCACCGTCTCCCGGGTCGTTTGCACCCACTCCGCCGGAGGTCTCTCGATGCGGTACGCAGCGCTGTTCAATTCGAAGTGGTGGCTGGCCGGCGTGCTGCTGCCCTGCGCGGCCGTGTCGCTGGGCTGTCAGGGCACCGTGCAGGACACTCATCGCAACGGCGCGGGTGGCTCGGGACAGGGTCCGGGCGCCGGCGGCGCCAGCGCGACCGGGACCGCCGGGACTGGTGTGTCCAACGCGCCTTGCACCGGCGCCACCGACCCGCGCATGGTCGTCGCGCCGCAGCGGATCATCAACCTCACGAACGCCGAGGTCCTGAACACCGTCCGCTATCTGACGGACGCGACCGAGGCGACGATGCTGCAGTCCAGCGGGAACCTGGGGAGCCTCGACGAGAAGGACCGCCGGTTCCCGCCGCTCTCGGGCCCGTCGGAGAACACGACCATCTCCGATTCGGGGACCTGGCAGTCGCTGGACAACGCCGCCCAGCACGTCATGGCCTACGTGGGGACGAACTTCGCGCGGCTGACGGGCTGCACGACCGCCACCGACGCCTGCGCGACGACCTACCTGTCCAGCTTCGCGACCAAGGCTTACCGGCGCAAGCTGACCGCCGCCGAACAGAGCCGCGTCACCGCCCTGTACAACAAGCTGAAGAGCCAGACGGTCAACGGCTACACGGTCACCGCCACCGTCCAGGAAGCGACGCAGTACGCGGTCTACGCGATCCTCAGCTCGCCGCAGATGCTCTGGCGGTGGGAGCTGGGCGACCCCAACCTGGCGGCGGCCTCGGGATCGCCGCCCGGGATCCCGCTGACGGACAGCGAGCTGGCGACGCACCTGGCGTTCTTCCTCACCGACCAGCCGCCCGACGACACGCTGCTGAACCTGGCCGACGGCGGCCAGCTGCGCGCGAACCTCACGGCCCAGGTCGATCGGCTGATGGCGACCCAGGCGGCCAGGGACTGGCTGCGCACGATCATGTCGACCTGGTTCCTGCTGAACCAGCTGCACGCCGTCGACACCGTCGTCGACACCGCCAAGTTCCCGATCTTCAGCGTGGGCCTGCTGAACGACATGGCCACCGAGGCGAACAAGTTCCTCGACAACGTCCTGTGGAACGGCAACCTAACCGACATCCTGCTGTCGCGGACGACGTACCTCAACACGGGCCTCGCCGCCAGCATCTACAACGTCCCGGCGCCGGCGGGCGCCACCAGCACGAACTTCGCGCAGGTGACCCTCCCCTCCGATCAGCGCGCCGGCATCCTGACCAACGCCGCGTTCATCACGCGCGCGGCCCGCTCCGACGAGGGGTCGGTGGTCGCGCGCGGCAAGGCCATCGCGGGCGCCATCTTCTGCACGCCGCCGCCGCCGCCCCCGCCCGAGGTCTCCGCGCCGGGCGGCCCGCTGGACCAGGCGAAGGCGATGTTTTCGACCCAGACCGTCCAGCAGCAGGTGGCCTACCGGAAGGCGATCCCGCTGTGCGGCGGCTGTCACGCCAGCTTCGACCCGTACGGCCTGGTGCTGGACTACTACGACAACATCGGCCGCTACCGGACGATCGACGACCGCGGCGGCCCCGTCGACGGCCACACCAACCTGCCGCAGTCGCTGGGCGGCGCGCTGGTGAACAACGCGATCGACGTGGCCAACATCATCGGCAACAGCCCGGCGTTCACCAACTGCATGGCGACGACGGTGCTGCAGTACGCGATGGTCGACTACTCGGCGCCCGTGCAGCTGCCGCTGCCGCCCGGCCAGCCCGGCTGCGCGGCCGCGGACGTCGTCGCCAAGTACAACGCCGGCGGCGCCAAGACCTTTGCTGCGCTGGTGCGCGCGGCGGCGGGATCGCCCGCCTTCGTGCTCCGCGCCCGCACCAACTAGCCCCCACCAACACACGCGACGGACGTCCATCGGAGGTAAGCGAAGATGATTTCTTATCGGTTCAAGCGCCGCGCGTTCCTGGCCGCCACCGGTGGTGTGGGGCTGAAGGTCATGCTCCGCAACCTGGAGGCTTCCGCGCAGACGATGCGCTCGCCGGCCCGGCTGCTGGTCACGCACTGGCCGGTCGGCATCGTCGCCGGGTCGGGCGACGCGCTCTTCAAGCCACAGTCGGGCAGCGTGGGCGGCTCGCCGGGGTTGGCGCCGTTCGACATGGCGGGACTGGGCCCGGACATGACCGTCCTGCGCGGCGTCTCGACCAGCATGTACAACCTGAACGGCGGCGGCAGTCACGAGCAGGGGACCGTCGAGCTGGTCACCGGCGTCAATTGCCCCGGCACGCGCGCCAACTGCTGCGAAGGCGACGACGCCTACGCGGGCGGCGCCTCGTTCGAGCAGATCCTGCTGAACGGCGTCCCGGCGTTGAAGGCCCCCTCGGGCGGCTCCGGGTTCGCGAACTCGATCGCCGACAGCCGCACCGACTTCGCCGAGATCTCGACGCAGTGCCTGTCCTATTCGCTGAACACCCAGAACGTGAACAAGTACAACAACGGCGGCAGCGGGACCGAGCACATCCCGAACAAGCCGGTGCTGTCGCCGCTGCAGCAGTTCATGAACCTGTTCGGCAACTTCCTGCCTGGCGCAACCGGGACGGGCGGCGCTGGCCCCGTGACGACGGGCTCCGGCGGCGCGATCGGGACGGGCGGATCGGCCGGTGGCCGCGGCGGAAGCGCGGCGGCCGACGCGACGCTGAAGCAGCTCGCGATGCGCAAGAGCGTGCTCGACTTCGCGATCGCCGAGCTCAACGCCCTCAACGGCATGATCCCCGCCGACGCGAAGAACAAGCTGAACATCCACACCCAGGCGGTGATGGAGGCAGAGAGCCAGGTCGCCGCCACCATCGACATGCGCTACCCGGTCACGACGGGCACGGGCGGCGCCAGCGGGACCGGCCGCGGCGGCAGCACGGGGACCACGGGCACCGGCGGCAGCACCGGCCTGGGCGGCAGCAGCGGCGGCGGCAGCTGTCACGTCTGCTCGTCGAAGCCGGCCGCCCCCCCCAACGAGGTGGGCGGCGCAGACCCGAACAACAACCGCGGGACGGGCAACGACTACGGCAACGACGGCGGTTCGACGGACGACTCGCCCCTGCACAAGCGCGTCGGCACCGCGCACCTCGAGGTGCTGAAGGCGGCGTTCATCTGCGACCTGATCCGCGTCGGCACCTTCCAGTGGTCACCGGGCACCAACCACGTCTCGTTCAAGGGGATGTACCCGGGCAGCACGACGTCGATCTACCAGCACCACCCGCTCAGCCACCGGATCGGCACCAGCTCGACGACCAGCGGCGCGACGCCGGACGATCTCCAGCCGGACGCGCACTTCCTGTTCAACGTGCAGTCCTGGTACTTCCAGGCGCACGCGGCCAACTTCGCCACCTGGAAGACCGCCGTCGACGGTTGCGGCAACAGCCTGCTGGACTACACGGCGGTGCCGTTCGTGACCGAGGTGCAGGCCACCGGCCACGAGCGCAACAACATGGCCGCCATGATCATCGGCGGCAAGCAGCTGGGCTTCACGCACGACGTCTACAAGACCGGCAGCTTCTCGATCAATCAGTACTGGGCGACGATCGCGCAGGCGTTCGGGTACTCGTCGACGGTGGCGCCGTTCAACGCGACCGCCATCCCGGGCCTCTGGACCAAGCCGCCGGGGACCTGACCACCGGTCGATGTTCCGCGCGCATGCAGAGGTGGCTCAGCGTCGGCTCGCTCGCGCTCGCGTTCGCGGCGGCCGGCTGCGGCAGCCACCCGGGCGGCGCCGCGGGGGCCGCCGGCCGGGGGGGTGGCGCGGCGGGCGCACCGGGGATGCCGGACGGGGGCGCCGGCGGCGCAGGAGGCCCGGGAGCGGGCGTCATCGTCGTCACGACGCCGTCGGGCCAGCCCGCGACCGAGACCATGGACGGCGCTTGCGACATCCTCGAGGCGGTGGCGGCGGCCAGCAGCGGCCGGTCGGTCCACGAATGCGCCAACCCGGACGGCGCGACGCGCATCGTCCTGACCGCGGGCAACCGCTACCCGACGCCCAGGACGTTGCACCTCGGCACGCGGGTCACGATCGGGGTCATGGATGACACGACCGGCGCTGCGGCCATCACCGCGGCACCCGGCTGGCAGGCCGTGCCCGGCGACGACGGATCGCGCTGCCTGATTTACGCCTCGGGTCCGTCCGCCGACGTCGGGCTGGAGAACGTCACGCTGTCGCAAGATCCGTCTCTGAGCCTGACCGGCGTCTGCGCGACCGCGGGCCAGGTGCGGCTTCGCCGCGCGCGCGTGACCGGCTTCCGCGAGGGCGGCGTCGTCGGCAGCTGCCTACCCGCCACCGGCTGCGACCACGAGAACCACACCGAGCAGGCGACCACGATCGCCGTGCGCAACTCGCTGATCGACGGCAACCACAGCGCGCGCGAGGGCGGCGGCATCGCGGTCGTCGGCTCGGGGGCCCTGCTGACGCTGGACCACGTCGCCGTCGTCGGCAACACGTCAGAGGTGGGCGGCGGCGGCCTGTTCCTGGGCGGCGGCTGGGCGACGAACCGGATCGCCAGCTCGACAATCAGCGGCAACAGCGGGGCGACAGGCGGCGGGCTGCTGGTCCGCTTCGCCGACTGCACCGCCACCTACCTCTACATCTTCAACAGCACGATCGCCGACAACACCGCCACCGGGACGGGTGGCGGTCTTCAGTTCGACGGCAACACCGGCTGCTACGCGCAGGACGTGAACGTCTTCGCCAGCATCATCGACGACAACGTCTCGACCACCACGCGCGAGCGTGACATCAACGCCGACTGGCGGGGCGGCAGCTTCAACTGCGGGCGCGGCTCGCTGGTGTACGTGGCGCCCGGGCTGCCGGTGCCGGCCGACGGCTCGGGCACGCCCTGCCGCTTCGACGTCCCCGACGCGCTGCTGGCTCCGCTGGCCACGATGGGCGGCGCCGGGGACCTGCCGGTGCACGTCCCGCGGCGCGGCAGCCCGGCCATCGACGCCGCCCCCGACGACGGCGCGGACGCGCAGCAGCGCGACGGCTGGATCGGCGCGCTGGACGAGGCGGCGGACCCGGAGGCACCGGCGGCCTGGACGTTGTTCGACCGGGTCGTCGACGGAGACGGGGACGGCGAAGCGGCCCGCGACGACGGCGCCTACGAGGTGAACGACGTCTGGCAGACCGAGCTGCTCGCCGTCGCGGCGCAGGGGCCGTCCGAGCAGACGATCATCACCGCGCCGCAGCTCGCTCGGGGGGCCGGGACGGCCTACGCCGCCAGCACGGCCGGCGACTTCGTCACCTATCGCCTGCCCGTCGCCGAGCCGGGCGCCTACGACCTCACGATCGGCGTCATGCAGGCCCCGATCGGCGGGCGGTTCCAGCTCGCCGTCGCCGAGAGCCTGGACGGACCCTGGACGGACGTCGGCCCGCCGCAGGACACCTACGCCCCTCGGTCGGCCTTCCCGGCGCTGGGCCCCTTTCGGGGCGTGACGTTCGCGAGCGCGGGCGAAAAGCTGCTGCGCTTCACGATCACCGGCGCGAACCCGGCCAGCGGCGGACACCACCTGTTCCTCGACTACATCGACGCGCGCAAGCAGCTGGGCACGTGTGCGCGGTGGCAGGCGCTGGCGGCCGGGGGCAGCACGACGTGCGCCTTGACGGGCGGGGGCGGTGTCCGTTGCTGGGGCGACGGCCAGTACGGCCAGCTCGGCGGCGGCGCGGCGCGCGACGGCGTCATCCCGCCGCCTCTCGACGCGCTCGCGGGTGCGCAGGCGATCGCAACCTCCGGCGCGCACACCTGCGCGCTGACGGCGGCGGGCGGCGTCCGTTGCTGGGGGTTCAACGGCGACGGCCAGCTCGGCGACGGCACCACCACCGCCCGCGCGGCGCCACCTCCGACGGACGTCCTGACCGGCGTGAAGGCGATCGCGACGGGCGCCAGCCACACCTGCGCGCTGATGACCGGGGGCGGCGTCCGCTGCTGGGGCAACAACGGCAGTGGGCAGCTGGGCGACGGCACCACCACCGCCCGCGCGGTGCCGCCCGCCACCGACGTGCTGGCGGGCGTCGCCGCCATCTCCGCGGGCGGCGCCCACACCTGCGCGCTGATGCTCGGCGGCGGCGTGCGCTGCTGGGGGCAGAATGTGTTCGGGCAGCTGGGCGACGGCACGACGGGCGACAACCCGCGCCCCCCGCCGGGCGACGTGCTGGCCGGCGCCGCCGCCGTCTCCGCCGGGGCGTCGCACACCTGCGCGCTGATGGCGGCCGGCGGCGTCCGCTGCTGGGGCCGCAACGCCGACGGCGAGCTGGGCGACGGGACGTATCTCTCGGCGCCGGTGCCGCCGACCACCGACGTGCTGGCCGGCGCCAGGGCCGTTGCCGCCGGCCTCGACTTCACCTGCGCGCTGACGGCGGCGGGCGGCGTCCGCTGCTGGGGTTACAACAGCAACGGCCAGCTGGGCGACGACACCGAGATCAACGTCGACCGGCTGCGCCCGCCCCCCGGCGACGTCCTGAGCGGCGCCGTCGCGCTTGCGGTCGGCGCCGGTCACACCTGCGCGCTGATGACCACCGGCGGCATCCGCTGCTGGGGCGCCAACGGCAACGGCCAGCTCGGCAACGACCTGGCCCCGACCGATCTGCTGCTTCCGCCCGCCGCCGACCTCGGCTGCCCCTGACCGTGGAACGTGAACCCTTGCTCGGAGTGAAACCTTGACGCGCACCACCTGCCTGCTCGCCACCGCCGTCGTTTTGTCCGCGATGACCACCGGCTGCGCCGCCGACGCGACGCCGTCCGCCGACGCGGCCACCCGGGTCACCTACTCGAGCCAGATCCAGCCCATCCTGCTGGCCAAGTGCGCCCCCTGTCACTCGACGCAGCACCAGGGATTCCACAACATCGCGACAAGCTACACCGACGCCGTGAAGCCCGTCGAGAGCATCGATTCGATCGGCTGCTGGAACGACGCGGAGATGACCAAACCGAAGAAGGTCGGCGAGTGCGCGCTGATCTCCGCCCAGAACGGCCGGATGCCCTACGGTATGGGCTGCGATCAGCGTCCCGCGCAGGCCGCCTGCGTGACCGCGTCCGAGCAGGCGCTGATGGCCCAGTGGGTCGCCGCCGGCCTGCCTGAATAGCGCTACAGGAAGCTGAACGCGATCGCGATGCGGTGTCCGGCGTGCATCGGGTGCATGCTGGCGTGGTAGTGCTTGCCGTCGAAGCCGATCATCCGCCCCTTGCGCGGTGACACCCGCTGCGCGATCGAGAACCGCCGCTCGCGCGTGTACACCAGCGACTCTTCCTGCGAGACCTGGTCGGAGGTTTGCTCGAAGATGAACGTGTCGCCGTCGGCGTCGTTGACGTAGTAGAGCGCGTTGTAGTGCGGCTGGTAGAAGTCGACGTGCGGGTTGTGGTGGAGGGCCTCGATCGCCGTGCGCGGGAAGAGCCCCAGGCGGATCCTGAGCAGCCGGTTGAACGGCACCTTCGCGCGGTCGCAGAACGTGTACAGCAGCGGCAGCAGCAGCGCGGTCATGGGCGACGGCGGCATGGGGTCGCTCGTGTGAAAGACGGTGTTGCTGAACCCGCTGTAGCTGGTCTCCGTCCCCTGCAGCGCGCGCCCCGTCTCTGCGTTGAAGAACCAGGCCATGCGCGGCGACGTCGCCTCCGCCTCGATCTGGTCCTGGTAGAGGCGCGGGATGACGTCGTCGATCTGGATGACGTTCACCTCCGGCATGGAGCCTCCGCCCGTGAGCCGGCGTGTCGCCGCTGCCGGCGCCCGACGCGCGCGCCCGCGCAGCCGCTCAGCACGAGCAGCGACGCGAGC
>CAZJMY010000894.1:0-3957 GCA_964546845.1 uncultured Myxococcales bacterium
GGAGAGATCATGCCGAAGTTGTTCGAGCCCTTCGCGGTCCGCGGCGCGCAACGCCGCGAAGGGCTGGGACTTGGACTGTTCATCGCCAGGTCCATCGCCCGCGCCCGCCCCCGGCACCCCCGCCGCGCCGCCCGTGCCAGAGCCGGCGGCCGCGCCGCCATGTCCGCCGGTCGCTTTCCCTCCCGCGCCGCCGCCCGGCATCCCCCCATCCTCGGCTTCATGAAGCGACGCGGACCCGCAGCCGTAGCCGGCGAATTCCACCGCCGCGAACAGGGCAGCAACCAGCAAGCGAGGTCGGGTCATGGTCGTCGTCTCCGTCGGCACGCAACTGTGGCTGCCGACGGAAGAACGCACGATCGCCCCGTTGTTCCGCGCGTTTCGGCGGAAAGATCAGTTCGCCGGCTGGTCAGGAGACGCGACGCGCCGAGCCGTCACCCGCTCCCGCCGACCTCGGCGCGCATCGGAGGACAGGACTGCGCGGTCGGGGTCAACCGGAAGATGGCGACCTGGGCGTCGGCGTAGGCGGGCGTGAGGAGCGGCATCACGTCCTCGAAAGCGGCGCGGTGCGCGACGAGCCAGGGTTGATCGACGACGAGCAAGTCGGCCCCGAAGGCGCGATGGAGCGCGCAGGCGAGAATGGGCGCGGGGAACGCCCGTCCCATCGCGAACATCAGCTCGCGGTGGAGCGGAGGGAAGTACGACGCGTAGCCGTTCACCAGCGGCCGGCCGTGATCGATCTGGGCGAACATGCGCCAGGCCTCCGGCGCCAGGTCGTCGACCTCCCCGCGGCTCGGAAACGGCACGTGCGCCACCACGGTCCCCGCGGGCTGCGCCGCCACGAACGCCGTCCAGGCGGTCCGCGCCGTCGCCGGGACGTCCAGCAGCGGCGCCGGCAAGCTCAGGTTCTCGGCGGCGGCCAGGAGCCCCAGGATCAGCGCCAGCCCGCGCTTGCCGAGCCGCCGCGCCAGTGCGTCCAGCCCAAGAGCGGCGAGGCACGCCAGGTGCGCCTGGGCGAACACGGCGATACGAAACGGGCTGCGGAGCTGGGTCATGCCCGGCAGCGCCCTCAGCCATGAAAACGGCCGCCATCCGCCGATCGAAAGATTCAGCCCCAGCGCCAGAGCGTCCGCGACGATCACCGCGCCCACGGCGTACCACCGCCAGCGCCGCCCGGCCGCCGGCCGGTCCAGCACGCCCGTCGCGGCGAGCAGCAGAAGGCCCACGCCCGGGAACAGCCCGCCCGTGAACCGATCGGGCGCTTCGCGGGCGGGAAACGACAACCAGGCGTGACCCGGCCGGGTGAAGAGATCCGTGACGCCGGCGGACAGTGACTGCACGACCTCCGCGCTGCGCTGCAGGCCCAGCTGGCGGTGAACTGCCAGCGGGGTCCGCGCCAGCGCCGCGATCAGCAGCGCCGCCACCGCCAGCGCCCCGCACAGGCGCGCGATCGCCGCGCGCTGGAAGCGTCGCTGGCCCAGCGCCACGGCGGCGGCGCCCAGGACGAAGATGGCGGCGGGGCCCGTCAGCTGCTCGCAGCACAGCGCCTGCGCCGTCAGCCCGCCTGCGGCCTGAACGGCGTGCGCGAAGCGGCCGCGCGCGCCGAAACGGACCACGCCGTCCAGGGCGGCCAACCCGCCAGCCACCGCCACGATCGGCAGCTCGCCCTGCAGCTTCGCGAAAAACGGCAGCGTCACCGTCAGGATCCCGCCCGCCCGCGCCGCCGCGCGGGTGGCCCCGAACGCGCGCGCGAGCCGGCAGCCGAAGACGCCGTTGGTCGCGAGCAGCGTCAACAAGACCAGGTTGTGAGCGAGCGCGGGCGGTGCATGCAACGCGAAGAGCGGCGCCGCCATCAGTCCAGGCAGAACCATCGGCTCCGAGAGCGCGAACGCCCCTCCGGTCGGATGAAAGATCGGCGCGTCCCAGAATCCGGCATAGCCGTGCGCCGGCCCGTGCGCCGACCACCACAAGGTCCAGATGTCGAACACGGGGATCGTCGCCGCGGTTTCGGTCCCCAGCGGCACGGCGCGCGCGACGTGCAGGGCCAGCGGCCAGGTGACCGCCACCGCCGCCAGCCAGCACGCGCCCCACACGGCCGCTGCCCACGATCGATCCGGCCAGGAGTCCATCCAGCGAGCCGCCGGTCACATCCCGTTCAGGGCGTCGCGGGCGCCCGAATGGCGACCACCTGCTTGCTGCTGTGGTGGTACAAGACGCCGCCCGCGAAGCTGGGCGCCGCCAGCGTCCAGGTCTGCCCCAGCGGCCCCAGGTCGCCGTACCCCAGGATGGCCGTCTCGTCGAGGACCTTGGCCGTGGCGTCGACCACGTATGTGATCCCCAGCGTCGTGCCGAAGTAGAGCTTCGTCCCCAGCAGGACGGGCGGCGGGTAGAACGCCGGGATCGACCAGCCGTCGGTGTAGGACCGCGGGGCGTCGTCGGCGATGTCGTGCCCCTTGGCGTCCTGGGCCGTGGTGGTGAGGTCCTTGCCGTAGACCAGCTGCTCGGCGGCGTTCGGCGCGCGCTGCACGCCCACCGGCAGCTCGAGATACTCCACCTTGCCCGTCTCGACGTTCACGCGCCCCAGGCAATGCGGCGGCCCCGTGTGCGTCCCCCAGCGGTCGTTGTTGTTCGTGACCGTGAGGAACCAGACGTAGCCGTTGGCAGCGACGTTCGAGAACCAGTCCGGCACCACGTGCATGGTCCCGGTGTATTCCCAGTCCGACAGCGTGTTCAGGTTGACGTTCGAGAGCGTCACGTACTTCTTCGTCGTTCCGTCCCACCGGCGAACGTCGACCGGCTTGGCCAGCGACCAACCGTGGACGGGCTTGCCCGTGTTGACGTCGAGAACCGTCAGGATCTCGTTCGGCGGCTCCGTGAACCAGTAGGCGTACTTCTGGTCCCAGCTCATGTTGTAGAGCGCGGTGCCGGATCCGCCGCTGCACGTCTGCGGGGTGATGGCGCTGCCGCCCGTGCAGGTCGGCGCGCCGCCCGACTTGAACTGCCAGAGTGACTTTCCTTCGCTGCCGGGCGCCAGGCTGGTCAGGCTCAGGCCGACCGGCTGCTCGGGGACGCCGTGCGGACCGCCGCGGCCGTGAACGACGGCAGGCGTGCCGTCGGCCAGCTTGCCGATCTCCGCCGTGTTGTAGAAGGTCGACGCGTCCTGCGCGACCCAGGTGGTCTTGCCCGTCATCTTGTCGACGCCGTGCAAGTAGTTCCACCCCGCGTGCGGCGAGGCGGGATCGCCGGCCCCTTTGCCAAGCGGAGACAGGATCACGACATCGTTGCCGGTCATGAACGGCTCGTGCTGCCGGTTGTAGGGGAAGGCGGGGTCCTGGCCCGCGAAGTCCCCTTCCCAGATCGGCGCCAGGACGCCGCTGGCGTCGGGCTTGCCGTTCACGTCCCAGCACCCCATGTGACCCGTCGAGTTGAAGAACCAGACGTAGCGGCCGTCGGTGACGGGCGTCCATGACGTCGCGTCGCTGTACTGGTAGGCCATCCCGCTGGAGAGGCCGTTGCCGGTGAGCGTCTTGGTCCGCCACTTGATGGCGCCGGTGGTCCGGTCGATCGCGTACCCTTCGATCGAGAGGCTGGTCTTCGAGCCGCTGAACGGCAGGAAGGTGGTCAAGAACAGCAGGTTCCCGGCGACGGCGATGCCGCCTTGCCCTTCGTTGTCGAGGTCCGTCTTCCAGAGGATGTTCGTGTTCGTGGCGACGCTCCAACTCGTGGGCGCGCCGTCGACGGCCACGCGAAACGTTCCGTCCGGACCGCCGGCCTGCGGCCAGGCGTCGACGCCGTTCCCGTCCGCGCCGCCGCCCGATGCGCCCGCCGGACCACCGCCGGCGCCGCCCGCCGGAGCGCCACCGCCGCTGGTCCCCGCGGCGGCGTGACCGCCGATTCCGGACGCCCCGCCCGCCCCAGTGTCCGCGCCCGCGCCGCCGGCCGCCGGTGCCCCACCGGGCG
>CAZJMY010000895.1:0-1339 GCA_964546845.1 uncultured Myxococcales bacterium
AGCTCGCCGGGCGCGCGCAGCAGCAGGTTGGACGGCTTGAGGTCGCCGTGCACGATGCCGCGCGCGTGCAGGAACGCCAGCGTCGACAGCAGCCCGCGCGCCGCCTCATCGATCTCCACCTCCGGCAAGCCGCCGGGGTGGGCGCGCAGGCGGTCCCGCAGGGTCCCGCCCGGGATCCACTCCATGGCCAGCGCGCGCGCCGCTTCGTCGACGTCGTAGATCGCGACCACGCCCGGGTGGCGCACGGCCGCCGCCAGCCGCGCGCCGCCGAAGAAGCGCGCCAGCGCCTCCGTCTGGCGGGCGCCCGCCAGCTGGGGATGCAGGACCTTCAGCGCCACCGGCAGGTCCAGCCCCTCGTCCCGCGCCAGGTAGACGGTCGCCGTCGCGCCGCGGCCGATCTCGCGGATCAAACGGTACCGGAGCGCGTCCACCCCCTCGGGCGAGACCAGCGTCTCCCCGCCGTCAGGCCGGCTGGGGACCGGAACCCCGGCGGTTTCGGTGGTCGGGCGGAGGCGCGCCAGGCGCGCGCGCGCCTCGGGGTCGTCGATGTCGTCGGCCAGCAGCCTCTCCCAGCGCGCGGCGGCCTGGGCCAGAAGGCCGTCCGCCTCGTCGAGCTCGGCCAGGAACCGGTCGATGCGCGGGCGCAGCTCGCCGTGGGCCGTGCGCGGCAAGGACTCGAGGCGCTCCAGCGCCTGCCGCGCCGCGGACCGCTCACCCGTCGCGATCAAAAACCGCGCGAAACGCAGGCGGGCGCCGGCGTCGTCCGGGTGGCGCTCGAGATGGCGCCGCAGCGCCAGCGCCGCCGCGAACGGATCGCCCGAGCGCTCGGCGCGATCCGCCTCCGCGAGCAGGTCCTCGCCCTTCACCGGGGGGCCTCCGGGGGACGCACGCGCCTCACGCGACCTCGAATCGGGCGCCGCGCGAGGGGATCTCGATGACGTCCCCGTGAAGCAGGTCGCAGGCCGGCCCGATGAAGTGCCCGTCGACGCGGACGGCCAGCTCGGGCGGACGCTCGAGCCGCAGGACGTCGTGCAGCACCTGCACGGCCAGCCCCTCCGCCGCGGGCAGCGCCGGACCCAGCGGCACCGGCGCCGCGCCCACCAGCACCCGCGCCCCGCGGTCCAGGCCGCGCGTGACCTCGACCAGCAGGCCGTCCCCCGCCGTCCGGAACGAGAGGGCGCTGGTGAGTCCCAGCGCGATCTCCCCCTCGCCGCGCAGCGGGATCGCCACCCCCGCCGCCAGGCGCGCGCCGCCCACCCGCACGCCGGCCCGCGAGCCGCAGTCCTCGACGACGATGCCTTCCGGCGTGGCGCGCAGCGTGGCGTGCCGGCGCGAAACG
>CAZJMY010000896.1:0-6207 GCA_964546845.1 uncultured Myxococcales bacterium
GCGGCGCCCGTACCGCCGGTGCCCGTCGCGCCACGGCCCGCGCCGCCGCTGGTGCCGCCGGTGCCCGGGCAGGCGGCGGTGCTGGGGGACAGCGGGACGAGGATGGGCCCGTACGGCTGGCCCACCGTGCCGATGTCCACGAAGCCGATGCCGGTCAGGCCGTTGCAGTTGCCCGCCTGTGCCGGCGAGACCACGACGCTGATCGGCTGGTGTCCCTTGACGCTGTCCGGAACGTAGACCCCGAAGCTCACGCCTTGCGCCGGCACGCCGCCGGGCGAAAGGTCGAAGCTCTCGGAGTGGGTGCCCACGCTGATCGTGGCGACGGCCAGCGTGGGATCTCCCGCGACGGTCGTCAGCGTCACGACGACCAGCGATTCCTTGTCCTTGCACCCGGCGAAGGCCGCTCCCACGCCCAGGCAGGCGACGAGCAGGGCCGGGAAGATCCGGTGCGCGGTCACTTGCACACCAGCCCGGTGACGCCCGGCGCACTGCACGCGGGCTTGTCGGTGCCGCTGCTGAGGACGACGGCCGCGACGACGCCACCCACGACGGCAGCGCCGACGATCGTCCAGAACCACCAGCGCGTGTAGAACGGCGCGGACGCCGCCTCGGGCGCGGGCCCCGGCTGCGTCACCAGCGCGCCGGCAGGTTGCTGGCCGCCGGGCGGTGGGTATGGCTCCCCCTGCGGCGGGGCGCCGTACGCCCCCGGATACGCGCCGGGCGCCTCGCCACCCGCGGGCGGCAAGGGCTGCACGGGAGGCGGCGTCGCCGGCGGGGGCGGCGCCGTCGCGACGGGCGGCGGCGGCGGCTGTTGCTGCTTCGCCTGCTCGTCGCGTAGCGCCTCCATCTCCTTGATGTAACCGTTGATCTCCGCGCGCTCGTCGGTCGAGATCTTCTTCCCCTTGGCCAGGTAATCCTTGAACGCGTCGATCGCCTTGTCGGGGTGGCGCAGCTTCTGCTGGCAGCGCCCGATGTTGCGCAGGTAGACGGGGTTCAACGTCTCGGCGTAGAGCTTGGCGAAGAGCTCGAGGGCGTCGTCGTAGCGGCCGGCGGCGAAGTCCTCGCGGGCCTTCATCTCCGTCGCGTGATCGGCGTGAGCCACGCCCGAAAGCCCCAGCACCGCCGCCACGACCAAGCCAAGCAACACGCCCCGACGTTTATGCATACGCACTCGACAGTAAGGCCAGCGCGGCACCCGAGTCAAAAGGCGGTTACCATCGGACGATGGCCCGTTTCGGCGACGTCGACCTGCACCTGTTCGCCGAGGGAACTCACGCGCGCGCCTACGAGCGGCTCGGCGCGCACCTGACCACCGAGGCGGGGCGCCTGGGCGTCGCGTTCGCGGTGTGGGCCCCCAACGCCACCCGCGTCTCCGTGATCGGCGACTTCGAGGCGTGGGGGACCGCTCCGGTGCCGCTGGCGCGCCTGGGGGCGTCCGGCATCTGGAGCGGCTTCATCGCCGGGCTGACGAAGGGGACGCACTACAAGTACCGGATCGAGGCTCGCCACGGCGGCGACGGCGCCGCCTACCGCGTCGACAAGGCCGACCCGTACGCGTTTCGCAGCGAGCTGCCGCCCGCCACCGCGTCGATCGTGTGGGACCTGGACCACGACTGGGCCGACGCCGACTGGATGGCCGGCCGGCGCGCGCGCAACGCGCTGGACGCGCCCGTGTCGATCTACGAGGTCCATCTGGGGTCGTGGATGCGCGTCCCCGAGGAGAAGAACCGCTGGCTCACGTACCGCGAGATCGCGCCCAAGCTGGCCGCGCACGTGCGCCGGTGCGGGTTCACCCACGTCGAGCTGCTGCCGATCGCCGAGCACCCGTTCTATCCGTCGTGGGGCTACCAGGTGACGGGCTTCTACGCGCCGACGGCGCGCTACGGGACGCCGCAGGACTTCATGTTCCTGATCGACCACCTGCACCAGGAGGGGATCGGCGTGATCCTCGACTGGACGCCGGCGCATTTCCCGACGGACGAGCACGGCCTGATGTACTTCGACGGGACGCACCTCTACGAGCACGCCGACCCGCGCCAGGGGATGCACGCCGAATGGGGCAGCGCCATCTTCAACTACGGGCGCAACGAGGTGCGCAGCTTCCTGCTGTCGAACGCGACGTTCTGGCTGGACCGCTACCACATCGACGGGCTGCGCGTCGACGCCGTCGCGTCGATGCTGTACCTGGACTACGGGCGCCGCCACGGCGAGTGGGTCGCCAATGCCTACGGCGGCAACGAGAACCTGGAGGCGATCGATTTTCTGCGCGTGTTCAACGCGTCGGTGTACCGCGAGCACCCGGACACCCAGACGATCGCCGAGGAGTCGACGTCGTGGCCGGGCGTGTCGCGGCCGACCTACACGGGCGGCCTGGGGTTCGGCCTCAAGTGGGACATGGGCTGGATGCACGACACGCTGGCCTACTTCAGCGGCGACCCCATTGGCCGGCGCTACCACCACCAGCGCGTCACGTTCCGCGGGATGTACTTCTGGAGCGAGAACTACGTCCTGCCGCTGTCCCACGACGAGGTCGTGCACGGCAAGCGCTCGCTGCTGCAGAAGATGCACGGCGACCTGTGGCAGCGCTTCGCGAACCTGCGGCTGCTGTACGCGATGATGTGGGCGCAGCCCGGGAAGAAGCTGCTGTTCCAGGGCGCCGAGATCGGCCAGTACGACGAGTGGGCGCACGACCGCAGCGTGGACTGGCACCTGCTGGGCGACAACCCGCTGCACGTCGAGCTGATGACGCTGATCATGGAGCTCAATCGGCTCTACAAGGCCGAACCGGCGCTGCACGTCTACGACGCCGGCGTGAACGGCTTCGAGTGGGTCGACGCCAGCGACGACGACAACAGCGTGTTCTCGTTCCTGCGCAAGGGGCGCGAGGCGCGCGACGTCGTGCTGGTCGTCTTCAACTGTACGCCGCTGCCGCGCCACGACTACCGGGTGGGCGTCCCCTTCGGCGGCGTCTGGCGCGAGCTCCTGAACACCGACGCCACCCCGTTCGGCGGCAGCGGCGCCGGCAACCTGGGCGCCGTCGCCGCCGACGAGCACGCCTTCCACGCGCGCCCGGCCTCGCTGCGCCTCACGCTGCCGCCGCTGGCCGCGCTGTACTTGAAACCGGGCTAGCCGCAATGCAGTTCAGATAGCAGGAAACGCCAGGATTTCAGAACGCCAGGATCAGAACTCTTTGGATCATTCAGATGGCGTTCCCGGCGTCCCTGGCGCTCAAGTGAACGGCACTGGGGCTAGCCGAAGCGGAGCTCGAAGGCCAGGCCGGCGCCGAAGGTGCGGGCGGCTTCGTTGCCGCTGATGTCGCGGAACAGGAACCAGGCGCGCAGGTCGGCGTTGGGCGCGATCTGGTTGCCGATGCCGAAACCGAACGGGAACTGTTCGTCGTGGTACCCGCCCTGACGGACGAAGCGAATGCCGAACACGGGCCCCAGCCACAAGGTGCGGGTGGCCTGGATCCAGACGTCGATGGGGATGCTCACGACGGTGTAAGTCGGGTCGTAGAACAGGATCGGCACGTAGAGGCCGGTGTCGACGCGGAGGCTGCTCGCGTGAAGGGCCACCGGCAGCGCGAACATCATCCCGAACCGCGACCCGTCCTCGATGGGCAGGTAGGCAGCCAGCTCCAGCCCCAGCTCGGCGGCGGGGCCGCGCGCCACCACCCATTCGAGGTGCAGCTCGGGGTTGGCGACGGTGCCGCCGTTCGTGCCGTAGGTCTCGGTGTCGAAGGCGCGCCCGTACTCGTCGGCGGCGGTCGCCCGCCCGATGTCGTCCGCGCGGATGCCCGTCCGGACGCCCAGCTCCAGCCGGGGCGCGACGCCGGCCTTGAGCTCGAGGTTCAGGCCGAAGCCGCTGCCGCCGTTCGGGTCAGGGATGTGGCCGAGCCCGCCGCCGATGTCCAGGGCGATCTGGCCGTGCGGGACCACGAGCCCCCGCCAGACCCAGGGGACGTCGGCGCGGGCGGCGGCGGACCAGGCGGAAATCGCGAAAATGACGGCCGCAGCTGCCTTCCCATGCATGCGCGGGTTATACATCCGCCGTGGCAGATCTCGTCCAGCTTCGGCGGCGGGCGACCGGCATTTCCGCGCCGGCCGAAGGCGCGCGCCTCGCGTACGTCGAGACCTACGGCTGCCAGATGAACGTGGCGGACACGGACATGGTGCTGGGGATGCTGCAGCGGGCCGGCTACGGCCGCACCGACGACCCGGCGCGCGCCGATCTGATCCTGATCAACACCTGCGCCGTCCGCGAGAAGGCGGAAGAGCGCGTGTTCGCGCGCGCGAGCATCCTCGCCCACACGAAGGCGCGCCCGGACACGGTCCTGGGGATCACGGGGTGCATGGCCGAGCACCTCAAGGACGAGATCCGCGCGCGCGTGCCGGGGGTCGATCTGGTGATCGGGCCCGACGGATACCGGCGGCTGCTGGACCACGTGGAGACAGCGCGCGCCGGGCAGGCCGTCACCGACATCAAGCTCGATCGCGCCGAGACCTACGACGGCATCGACGGCATCGCGCTCGGCGACGCCGAGTCGGCGGGCGTCGTCGGGCGGGTCACGATCCAGCGCGGCTGCGACAAGTTCTGTACGTTCTGCGTGGTCCCGTACACGCGCGGGCGCGAGCGCGGCGTCGCGCCGCGCGAGGTGCTGCGGCAAGCGCGCGCGCTGGTGGCCGGCGGCTGCAAGGAGCTGCAGCTGCTCGGGCAGACCGTGAACTCGTACCGCTACGAGGACGTCGGCTTCGCCGAGCTGCTGCGCGCGGTCGCGGCCGTCGAGGGGCTCGAGCGGGTGCGCTTCACGTCACCCTACCCGCTGGATTTCTCCGACGAGGTCATCGCCGCGATGGCGGAGACGCCGAACATCGCCAAGCACGTGCACCTGCCGCTGCAGAGCGCGGCCGACGGCGTGCTCGATCGGATGCGCCGCGGTTACACCTACGCGACGTACGTGTCGCTGGTGGACAAGCTCCGCGCCGCGATGCCGTCCATCGCGATCACCACCGACATCCTGGTCGGCTTCTGCGACGAGACCGAGGAGGAGCACGCGGCGACCCTGCGGGCGCAAGAACAGCTGCGCTTCGAGAGCGCCTTCACGTTCGCCTATTCAGAGCGCGAAGGGACGACGGCCGCGCGCAAGATGCCGGACACCGTCGCCGCCGGCGTGAAGCAGCGCCGGCTGGCCGAGGTCATCGCCCTGCAGCAGCGGATCACCGGCGAGATCATGGCCGCCCAGGTCGGGCGCCGCGAGCGCATCTTGATCGAGCACGCCGCCAAGCGGGATCCCAACCAGCTGATGGGGCGCACCGACACCTTCCGCCCGGTGATCGTCGCCGCGGCCCCGGGCGTCGTCCCCGGCGCGCTGGTCGACGTGACGATCACCGCGGCCACGCACAAGACGCTGTTCGGCGTCGTCGTTTAGGTAGCGCCTACGCCGCGCGATCCGTGGCCTGGGCGGCCGGGTCGTAGCCGAGGTTCGGGCCCAGCCAGCGCTCGACCTCCTCGACGGTCATCCCCTTGCGCGTGTGGTAATCCGCCACCTGGTCGCGGCCGATCTTGCCGACCATGAAGTAGCGCGCCGCCGGGTGGGCGAAGTAGAGGCCGCTCACGCTCGACCCCGGCCACATCGCGAACGACTCCGTCAGCTCGATGCCGGCCGCGCGCTTCACGTCCAGCAGGTTCCAGAGCGTCCCCTTCTCCGTGTGGTCGGGGCAGGCGGGGTAGCCGGCCGCCGGGCGGATGCCCCGGTACTCCTCGCGAATCAACTGCTCGTTGGTGAGCTTCTCTTGCCGGCCGTAACCCCAGTCTTCGCGCGCGCGCTTGTGCAGGTACTCGGCGAAGGCCTCGGCCAGGCGGTCGGCCAGCGCCTCGGCCATGATGGCGTTGTAGTCGTCGTTGGCCGCGCGGAACTTGTCGCAGAGCTCGCGCAGGCCCAGCCCCGTCGTCACCGCGAACCCGCCGAGGTGATCGGTCAGCCCGGTCTCCTTGGGCGCCACGAAGTCGGCCAGGCAGCGCGACGGCTCGCCGTCGTCCTTGGCGGCCTGCTGCCGCAGGAAGTGGAAGCGGGTCAGCCGCTTGCCGTCCGCGCCGTACAGCTCGACGTCGTCACCGACGGCGTTGGCGCGGAAGAAGCCGTAGACGCCGCGCGCGCGGATCGACCGCTCCTTGATCATCCTGTCGAGCAGCGCGTTCCCCTCGGCG
>CAZJMY010000897.1:0-1214 GCA_964546845.1 uncultured Myxococcales bacterium
AGCTTGTAGGTGTACGTACGCGTGCCTGATACCGCGTGGTGTGCGTCCCCTCATCTCGGTGGGGCGCCTCCATCAGCACCCGGAGGAGGTTCACGCCGTGGCAACCGAATTCACGATTGGTGACAAGGCCGTCTACCCGTCACAGGGAGTCGCCGAGGTAATCGGCATCGAGAAGAAAGAGGTCTACGGCAAGGTTCAGCGCTTCTACGTGCTGCGCGGGATCGACACCGGCCTCCGGATCCTGGTCCCCATCGACAAGGCGGACCAGGTCGGCCTGCGCCGCATCGCCGGGCGCGAAGAGATCGACGAGGTCATGGAGATCCTGCGCGACAAGGAGATCCACGTCGATCGCCAGACCTGGAACCGCCGGTACCGCGGCTTCATGGAGAAGATCAAATCGGGATCGCTGTTCGAGGTCGCGGAAGTTTTCCGGGATCTCTACAGGCTGAAGACGATGAAGCCCCTGTCGTTCGGCGAGCGCCGCATGCTGGACACGGCCCGCGGGCTCATCGTTCAGGAGCTTTCGGTCGCGAAGGCCGCCGACTCGCAGAAGGTCGAACAAGAGCTCGACCTCATCTTCGGCTGAGACCCGGGGCCGGGCCACGCGGATGTGGCCCGGGCCGTCAATTTTGCGGCCGGGGGCGCCGAGGTGCTAATGTGAGTCGCCCCCAGGGGCTTTGCTCCCCATGCAGATTCACCTGGCCAAGTCCGACATCACCCAAATGGCCGTGGACGCCGTGGTCAACCCTGCGAATTCGCTGGGGATCATGGGCGGCGGCGTCGCTGCGGCGCTTTCCCGCAAGGGGGGACCGGCCATCCAGAAAGAAGCCATGTCGCTGGCGCCCATCGCGGTCGGCGCCGCGGTGGTGACGAACGCCGGGACGCTGTTCGCCAAGCACGTCATCCACGCCCCGACGATGGATCAGCCCGGGATGAAGATCGGTGTCGAGAACGTCCGGCGCGCGACGCGGGCGGCGCTGCTGGCGGCCGCACGCAACAACCTGGATGTCATCGCCATCCCCGGCATGGGCACGGGCCTGGGCGGCGTGGACCCCTCCGACGCCGCGCGCGCCATGGTCGACGAGCTGCGCGCCCATCGGCAGCCTAAGCCTTCGACGGTTTACCTGGTCGACATCGACGACGAGATCCTTCTGTGTCTCGAAGAGGCCTTGCGCCTCGCCGTCGGGTAGACAAAAGGAGCTTGCGTGAAAATC
>CAZJMY010000898.1:0-4659 GCA_964546845.1 uncultured Myxococcales bacterium
GTCGCCGTAGCTGAGCGCGCGGTCGGCGTGCAGGTACAGCTCGTGGTCGGCGTTGAGCTTGGCGTTGTTCTTCAGCGTCTTCTCGATGTCGTCCCAGGGGATCTGCAGCTTGCCCAGGAACACGCGCTTGTCCTTGGTGACGGTCAAGATCAGCTTCCCCTCGTCGTCGGGGATGGTCTGCGCCTTGGCTTCGGGGAGGTTCACGTCGACACCTGTCTGCAACATCGGCGCCGTGACCATGAAGATGATGAGCAACACCAGCATCACGTCGACCAGCGGCGTGACGTTGATTTCCGTCAGCGCGCCGCCCGAGCCGCTGCCCGTCGACATCGCCACTAGAAGAACCTCCGCCGCACGATGTTGAGGAAGTCGCTGGAGAACGTCTCCATCTCGGCGGTGATGACCCGGATGCGGCGCGTGAAGTAGTTGTAGGCCATGACCGCCGGGATCGCGGCCATGAGGCCGATCGCGGTGGCGACCAGCGCCTCGGCGATGCCGGGCGCGACGGTGGCCAGGTTGGCGGCGCCCTTCGACCCGATGTTGCGGAACGAGTTCATGATGCCCCACACGGTCCCGAACAGGCCGATGAACGGGGCCGCGCTGGCGGTCGTCCCCAGCAGCGGCACGCGCGACTCCATCTCGGTCACGGCGGAGGTGCGGGCGCGATCCAGCGCGCGCTCGACGCTCTCGATGTCGCCCAGCAGCGCGTCGGCGCCGGGGTCGGCGTTCTCCTGACGACGCTTCTGCAGCTTGGCCAGCTCGGTGTACCCGGCGCGAAACACTTCACCTACCGGCGACGGCGCCGCGGCTTCGCTCATGCGCCAGATCTCGTCGAGGCGGCCGGTCTTCCAGAACGCGTCCTGGAACTTCGTCGACCGCGACGACGCGCTGGACAGGTACAACGCCTTGGACCCGATCACGAACCAGGACGCCGCGGACATCAGGATCAGCAACCCCAGCACGCCTTTGACCACCGGGGACGCGTTCAGGATCAGAGAGATGATGTCCAGGCGCGCTTCTCCGGCGCCGGCCTGCAGGATGAGCGGTAACATCGGGCGTGACCTCCTTGGGGGGGCGGGCGGCCCCGCGACGACGGGGACGTGCCGGCCGCAGTTTGACACGATTGGACCGCATTCCTAACCTCCTGTTTGACTACCTCCTGTTTCATTTGGACGCGCCAGCCGGTCGCTTCCTGTCGATGCACACCAGACCCCTCGTCGCCGTCCTGGCGCTGGCCGCCGCGCTGATCCCCGCCTGCGTCTCCATCAACGGCGGCGCCGTCGAGATCAGCTGGATCGTGGTCGCCCCCGATGGGCGCGGGATCACGGATTGCGGCTGCGCGGATCCGGCCATCGCCAAGGTCCGGCTGGTCCTCAAAGGGGTGGGTGGGGCAATCGACGGCGCCACACCCTGTGCCGGAAAGGCCCAGTGCGATTTCGCCTGCCAGCGGCAGACCGGGGCGACGGCGTTCGACATCCCCCCGACCGGGCCGGGCGAATCTTACGAAGTCTCGGTCGTCGCGGTCGATGCGGCGGGGAACGCGGTCCCGCAGAGCGCGATCATGACCCCGGCACCGATCTTGCGTCAGGTGGTCGGCGGGCAGCCAACGGAGGTGGAAGCCTTCGCGCTGGTCGCCCCGTGCGCGTCGAGCTGCAACGGCAGCCTCTGCGCGCCGCAGTGATCCATCACCTCCCCTGACCTCGATCCACGAAGGAGTCATCCGATGAAGTCGAACGACCGCGCGCGCCGTCTGCTGGCGCCTCTGTTCTTTCTGGTCGGCCCGATCGCGATCGCGCTGGCGGGCTCCGGCTGCGTGGTGGAGACGGGCCCGGACGACGGGGCCGGCGGCAGCTGCTACCCCAACCTGATCCTGGACTACGAGATCCAGAACGCGGCGGGCGGGCCGGTGACGTGCGCGGGGGCTGGTGCCGTGACCGTCCAGGCGACGGTCGACGGCGTGATGTTTCCGGTCTCCTGCCCGGCGAACAGCTCGGCGGGATCGGTCACGGTGCCGCTGCAGGGCCTCGGCACGTACAACGCGACCATCGACGTCTACGGCAGCAAGGGCAACCCGCTGGCGCCGGCCCAGAGCACGTCCTTCTCCATCGGCAGCTGTGGCGACACGGAGACGCAGACGCCGGCCATCCTGGTGGTCTCACCGCCGGCCGCGGGCTGATGATATAAGCCGCGCATGATTCCGCGCTGGGCCCTGGCTCTGTCGCTGCTCGCCGCGCCGGCGGTGGGCGCCTGCAGCCACGACGCGTCGATGCAGGTCAGCTGGGACTTCCTGGGCGGCGAGGTGCCGGCCAGCGGGTGCGGCCAGCACGGCGTCGACTCAATCCTGATCCAGGGCAACGACACCAACGGCGACGGGGTCCGGGCGGTGACGATCTGTACGCCGGGCTATCGGAGCGTCGGCGTCCCGGAGGGAACCTGGACGGTGAAGGTCACGATGCTGGATTTCGAGGGGGCGACCATCGCCGCGGATCCCAGCCTCCCCAGCCCCAGCGACACGACCGTGGTCACCTTCGACACCCCCGGGTCGGTCAGCTTCCACCTGAACCCCGCGGCGGCCTGCAGCGACGGGGTCGACAACGACCGCGACGGCCGCGTCGACCTGGACGATCCGGACTGCCAGAACGATCCCAGCGGCGCGACCGAGTGACCGACCGCTGAAGGGCCCGGCGCCGGCGCCGGTCTGGGCTACAATCGAGGGGCAATGCCCGATCTGCCTTCGCGGCGCCGTCCAGCTCGTCCCTCGTGGTCAGAGCCCATCGCCGATCGCCTGACGCCGGCCATCAAGGCGTTCGTCATCGCCGACGCGATCCTGTACGCCTTTTACGTCTTCGTCCGGGAGGTCCGCGGGCCGATGACCGCGCACCTGGCCCTTGGGCCCGGCGTGTGGCACGGCGAGGTGTGGCAGCTGGTCACGTCGCTGTTCGTGCACTTCGACCTGCTGGGCTTCGTCTTCAACATCATCGGGCTCTGGTTCGTCGGCGCCTTCATCGAGCGGACCCAGGGCACCCGCCGGTTCGTGTCGCTGTTCCTGATTTCGGGGGTCCTGGCCAACGTCGCCCTGGCCGGGGTCGCGCACCTGCGCACCTACCAGTCGGGCGTCGTGTTCGATGGCTGCTCGTTCGCGATCCTCGCGCTCTTCTGCGCCTTTGGTCGGATTTACGGGCGCGCGCCGACCCAGGTGTTCGGGGCGCTGACCATGCAGGCGCGGCACCTGGCCTGGATCTTCGTCGGCTGGGGCGTGGTCGCCGCCCTGCTGCGGGCGGATTGGGCCCAGCTGCTGGCCACGCTGGTGGCGGCGGCGGCCGGGTATCTGGGCGCCGCTCCCGGCGGGTTCCGGGAGGCCTGGGGCAGCTTCCGCATCCGTCGGCTCAAGCGCCGCTACCGGGTCCTGGATGGCGGGGCCGGCCCGGCCCGGCGGCCGCCCAAGAGCTATTTGAACTAGCGGGCGCCGCGCCGCACGTCCCGGAGCCTTTGCATTCCGGCGCTGGCGACGCTAATTTCTCGTGTTCCACAACCGAAGAGCTGGGGGAGCCGCCCGAAAGGCTGAGAGGCGCCGTCGACGCGAGAATCGACAGGCGCGACCCCTGAACCTGATCCGGGTAATGCCGGCGAAGGAAAGCGAGACACGATGAACAACGGAACCAAGGGGAACGGCGGCGCCGGCAAGCGCGGTCTGCCGATGGTCGAAGAAGATCCCGTCGACGGTCTGGCGCCGCTGGGAGAGCTGCCCGGGTCGGAGCGGGCCTATCTGACGGACGGCGAGCTGCAGGTCCCGGTCCGCCGCATCACGGTTGGCGCGGGCGAAGCGCCCATCGACGTCTACGATCCGGCCGGGCCGCGCAACGTCGACCCGCACGTCGGGCTGCCCAAGCTGCGGCAGCCCTGGATCGAGCGGCGGATCGCGCGCGGTGACACGAACTTCAGCCAGATGCACTACGCCCGCAAGGGCGAGCTGACCGAGGAGATGCGCTTCGTCGCTCTGCGCGAAGGCGTCACGCCCGAGTTCGTTCGGGACGAGGTCGCACGGGGGCGGGCCATCATCCCGGCCAACCGCAACCATCCGGAAGCCGAGCCGATGATCATCGGGCGGAACTTCCTGGTGAAGATCAACGCGAACATCGGCAACTCGGCGGTCTCCTCGTCCATCGGGGAAGAGGTCGACAAGCTGCGCTGGTCCGTGCGCTGGGGCGCCGACACGGTGATGGACCTGTCGACGGGCACCGACATCCACGCGACGCGCGAGTGGATCATCCGGAACTCGCCGGTGCCGATCGGAACGGTGCCGATCTACCAGGCACTGGAGAAGGTCAAGGGCAAGCCCGAGGACCTGAACATCGACATCTTTCTGGAGACGCTGGTCGAGCAGGCCGAGCAGGGCGTCGACTACTTCACGATCCACGCGGGCGTGCTGCTGCGTTACGTGCCGCTGACCGCGCGGCGGGTCACCGGCATCGTGTCGCGCGGCGGCTCGATCATGGCCAAGTGGTGCCTGGCGCACCACCAAGAGAATTTTCTGTACACCCACTTCGAGCGCATCTGCGAGGTGATGAAGAAGTACGACGTGTCGTTCAGCCTGGGCGACGGGCTGCGGCCCGGCTCGATCGCCGACGCCAACGACGAGGCGCAGTTCGCCGAGCTGCA
>CAZJMY010000899.1:0-3177 GCA_964546845.1 uncultured Myxococcales bacterium
CCGCCCCTCGATTCGCCGTTCATGTCTGCTCTACCCTCTTTTGGTGCGCGTCTTTCTCACGCGCCTGATATCTGGCCGCCAGTGCGAAGAACTCGCGCCGCGCGTGATGCAGGCGCGACCACACCGTGTTCAGCGGAACGCCCTGGACGCGCGCGATCTCCTCGCCGGACAGCCCTTCGATCTCGAACAGGACGAACGCGCAGCGGCGATCCTCGGGGATCTTCGCCAGCAGCGTGTACAGGATCCGCTGCTTCTCCTTGACCTCCAGCGCCGCCGCCGGTTCGCCGGTCGCGTGCGGCAGCAATTCGGGGTCCTCGATGCGGCGCCGGTTGAAGATGTGCTTGACCCACGTCCGCCGGCGAAAGTCACGGACCTGACGCCGCGTGATCTGGTACAGCCACCCGGCCGGGTTCGCCCCGTCGAAGTGCCGGAGGCGGCGGCGCACGACCAGGAACACCTCCTGGACGATGTCCTCGCGGTCGGCGTCCAGCCCGCCCAGCGCGCGGACCCAGCGGGCCACGTCGTCGAACCACGCGTCGTAGAAGGACCGAAAGTCCAGCCCGCCGCCCAGCCCGACGGCTGCCGGCGCCCCGGAGGACGCGGCCATCGGCTCTGCCGAGGACAGAAGACGGGACATTCCGTCTCTGTTAGGGACCGGAGCGCCCGGGACCTTCACGAAATCGATTGTAGCCCCGGCGGCCCGTTCACAGATGCGCGAACGGCCGATTCAGATATCTTCGTTTTCGTGTCCACCCTGCTCCGGCTGGCCGCCCCCGTCGCCGCGGTCGCGTGGGTTGGCCTGGCGAATGCCGCGTGGGGCCAGACCGCTGGGAGCAGCGCCGCGACGCCGACTTCGCCCCCGGCGACGCCGCCGGTCATGACCGCGGAAGGCGCCTGCCCCGAGCAGAGCGCGGTCTGGGCCGAGCTGGACACCCTGGTCCCGCGCGAGCGATTCCAGGCCCGGCTCCGCGAGGTCCAGGGTGGCGGCCCGGCGATCGTGGTCGCCGATCTGGGGGGCAGCTACCGCGTGACGGCCGCGGGTCGCGTCCGGCTGTACCGCGACGAGGCGCGCGACTGCGCCGAGCGGGCGCGCGTCGCCGCGCTGTTCATCGGGCTGGCGATCGACCCGGCCGACACGGTCGCCGCCGCGCCGCCACCGCCCCCGCCCCCGCCGACGCCGACGCCATCGCCCGCGCCGCCCCCGCGTCCGGAGCCGCCGCCGCTGCTCGAGGTGCAGGTCGGCCCCGCCTTCGACGTGGGCCTCGGTTCGGGCAGCACGGTGTACGCGCCCGCCGGCCTGGTCGGCCTCGCGGTGGGGCGCGGGCCGGTGGCGGCCCTGCTCGCGATCTCGGCGGACCTGCCCGCCGACGCCAGCGCGGGCGGCGTCCACGCGCGACAGTGGCGCGCCCCGGTGACGGTGGGCGTTCGCGCGCGGCTGGCCCGCGCCCGCGTCGAACCCTACGCCGAGCTGGGGCTGGCGGCCGGCCCGATCGTCGCGCGCGGGCGCGAGGTGGTGTCGCCATCGACGGCGGTCTCGCTGGAGCTGGGGGTGGCCGCCGCGCTGGGCGTCCGTCTGGGCGGGCGCACCGGGGGGTTCCTGGCGGCGCGCGGCGAGCTGGTCCCCGATCCGCCCGGCCTCTTCGCGTTCCCGGCCGGCGCCCCCGGCCACACCGCGCGTTACTGGATCGGCGCCGCCGCGGGCCTCTCGCTGGAGGCGCGATGACGAAGCGGCTGGCGCTGGCGCTGGCGGTCGCGCTGGGCACCGCGGGATGCGATCCGCAGCTGGACGTCGGCTCCGATCTCCTCTGGACGGCGCGGTTCGAAACGAACGGCTTCGACGAATGGACCGCCAGCCGCTTCGGCGGTTCCTTCGGCGCGACGCCCACCCCGCCCAACACGATCGCGGTCTCCAGCACGCGCGCGCACAGCGGCGTCTACGGCGCCCTGTTGACCATCGACGCGGGCTCGGACGGCGCGCTCGAGGCGGCGTCGATGTCGCTGCGAGAAAACCTGCCGACGGACGCCTACTACAGCGCCTGGTACTACCTGACCCACACGACCACCGTGAACGGCTACTGGGTGATCCAGAAGTTCCGCCGTCGAACCGACGCCGCCGATCCGTCGACCGAAGGGGAGCTCTTCGACATCGATCTCTACACGCTGGCAAGCGGCGAGATGTCGCTCCGCGTTTTCGATCATCGCTCCGGCGGCAACACGCCGATGCTCGGCGAGCCGCCCGTCGTCCCCGTCGGCCGATGGTTTCAGGTCGAAGCGCGCTACCGCAACGCGGCCGACGCGACCGGGCGCCTGACGGTCTGGCTGGACGGCCTGGAGGTCGTCGACCTGTCAGGCCCGACGGGGCCAAGCCCCTGGCTCCAGTGGGTCGTCTCGAGCCTGGGGGAGGATCTGACCCCCAGCGGGAACGTCCTCTATGCCGACGACTGCGCGATCGCCGGCAGCCGTGTCGGGCCGACGGGGCTCTTGCCGGGGCCCTAACCGGAGGCGCAGACCACGTTTCGATTACGTGGATGACTCATTCGGGTGCCGCGGGCCCCGTCACCACTTCCCCACCGCTCCGCGCGACCCCATATGGGAAAGGCTCACGAGGATCCCCGATGCGTGCAATCGTCCTGCCCGAGTACGGCCCGCCTTCTGCGCTTCAGCTGCAGACGGTCCCCGACCCGTCGCCCGGGCCCAATCAGATCGTCGTGCGCATGGCGGGCGCCAGCCTGAATCCCGTCGACTGGAAGCAGCGCAGCGGGGCCCTGCGGACGTACATGCCCCTGACGCTCCCGGCGATCCTGGGGCGCGATGCCTCGGGAACCGTGGCGGCCGTCGGTCCGGGCGTCACCGGGTTCAAGCCGGGTGACCGGGTGCTGGGGCAGGTGCTGGGCGGCGCGTACGCCGAGCTGGTCGCCGGCCCGGTCGAGAGATGGGCGCCCGTGCCGCCGGAGCTGGACCTGGCGGACGCCGGGGCGCTGCCGCTGGTCGTGCTGACGGGCGCCCAGCTGGCGGAAGAAGCGACCGACGCGCGGCCCGGCGAGACGATCCTGGTCACCGGCGCGACGGGCGGCGTCGGGCGGGCCGCCGTGTTCGCGGCGAAGGCGCGCGGCGCCAAGGTCCTGGCGGGCGTGCGCGCCAAGTACCGGCAAGAGGCCGAGTCCCTGGGCGCCGACG
>CAZJMY010000900.1:0-3948 GCA_964546845.1 uncultured Myxococcales bacterium
CGGCCACGCGGGCGCGGCGGCCAGCGGCGGCAGCGCGGGAGGCGCCGGACGGGCGGGCGGCAGCGGCGGCTCGAACACGCGCGACGGCGGCACCGACACGGGCCATCCGGACGCCGGAATGCCGCCCAGCAATCCGCCTCCGCCGCTGACCGGTACGACGGTGACGGGCACGGTGAAGGTCACGCGCGGCACCACCAAGGGCCGCCTGCCCGCCGGATTCGTCGGCTTCAGCTTCGAGAAGTCGCACATGAGTGACGGCTTCTTCGTTCCGACGCACGCGCCGCTGGTCGCGATGTTCAAGCTGCTAGGCCCCAGCGTCGTCCGCATCGGCGCCGACGACGTCAACAACTCGGTCTGGGTGCCCAGCGCCACCTTCGTCAAGCCGGGCACGACGTCGCCGAACGTCGGCACCGCCGAGGTGGACGCGCTGGCGGAGTTTCTGACCGCCACCAACTGGAAGACGATCTACGCCGTGAACATGCGCGGCAACTCGACGACGACGACCGCGGTCACCGAGCTGAAGTACGTGGTCCCCAAACTGGGAGCCAGCCTGCAAGCCGTCGAGATCGGAAACGAGCTGAACCTGTACAACGTCTCGACGATCGAGACGACCTGGCACTCGTACGCGCAGGCCATCCACACGAACTTCCCGGGCACACTGGTGGCCGGGCCGGGCATCTTCGAGGACATCAACTACGCGACGAAGTTCATCAACGGAGAGGGCACCACGATCGATCTCGTGACCCATCACTACTACCGCGGCCAGGCCGGGACCTCGACGGCGACCATGGCCAACCTCCTGAACCTCGACTCCGCCGTGACCAGCGGGTCGCAGGCGCTTGCCACGGCCGTGCAGAACAACAAGATCCCGAACGGCTACCGCTGGGGCGAGATGAACTCGTACTCCAGCCACGGCCAGAAGGGGATCAGCGACGCGCTGGCGTCGGCGCTGTGGAGCATCAACTTCATGCTCACCACCGCCAACTACGGTTCGGCGGGCGTGAACTTCCACGGCGGCGGCCAGAACATGGACGGCAACAACTGTCCGAACGGCGTCAATTCGTGCGACCGGCCGTTCGTGTACTCACCGCTGCTGGAGGTCGACAGCCACGTGACCGCGGCGGCCCCGCTGTATTACGGCATGCTGCTGGTCTCCAAGATCGGGACGGGCGACATGCTGGCCACGACAACCAGCGCGGGCAGCGCCAACGTTCGCGCCTACACCGTCACGCCCGCCGACGGTTCGACGGTCATCGTGATCGTCAACGTCGAGGCGAGCACCGGCGTGAACGCCACCGTCGACGTCGGCGCCGCCGTCTCCAGCGCGACGGCCGTCTACCTGCGCGGCCCGTCGCTGACCTCGACCACCGGCGTGACGCTGGGCGACGCGCCGGTCACCCCCGACGGCACCTGGAGCCCGAAGGCGCCGTACACGCTGGCCCACACCGGCAACACGATCACGGTGCCGGTCCCCGCGGCGTCCGCCGTGATGATCACCGCTCGCTGATGCGGCCGCTCCCGCGGCGCGGGGCGCGCGCGGCGCTGGACGGCGGGCCGGACGCGCGTTTGCCAGTGGACCGCTTGCGGGATTTGCGCGCCGGGGGTTTGGCTGTCGCGTCGGCGGCGGCCTGGGCGCGTTTCCCTTCGTAGCGCGGCTTCTGCGGGTGCCGCTTGTAAAGCAGGATCACGCGGCCGACCAGCTGGACGACGTCGACGCCGGGCTCGGCGTCCAGGCGCTCGGCGACCGCATGGCGGTCCAGTGGGCACTCGCCGCCAATCTTGACCTTGATCAGCTCGTGGTCGGCCAGCGCGTGGTTCACCTGCTTGACCAGCGCGTCGGTCACGCCCAGCTTGCCGACCTGCACGATCGGGGACATCGCGTGTCCATGGCCGCGCAGCGCGCGGCGCAGGTCGCTCGGAGGCATCAACGTCATGGCCCCCAACTACCACACTCGGGGCCGGCGCATCCTGCTATAGACTCCGGCGCCCGCCATGTCCCCCTCGCCTGTCGCCAACGACGGTCTGCGAAACGAAGCCCTGCGGACCGCGCTGGGCGCCGCGCTGGTGGGACAGTTCGCGCGACTCGAGGACCTGCTCGCGCGCCTGGGCCGTGGGGACGGGCCGCGGCCGAACCTGCGGCTCGCGGCGGCGTTCGGCGCCGAGGTCGCCGCCCTGCCGGCCGACGCGGGCGCCGTCGTGCGGCTGCTGTCGCGCCTGGGCGACAACGACGCTGCGCCCGATCAGCCCGCGGTGTTCCTGCCGGTCGCCGCCGCGCACGGCTGGGCCGCCCTGCTGCAGGCCGGGCGCGAACCGGAGCGCGCCTGGACGGCGCTGGCGCTGCTGGCCGCCGACGAGCGCGCGCACGTCCGTCTGGGGGCGCTGGACGCGCTCACCGCGGTGGCCACGCGCCGGGGTGGGCGTGACGGGCGACCGGGGGACGTCCTGGTGAGCCGGGCGCTGGCCTGGCTGGAGCTCGAGGACCGCGAGGTGCGCTTCGGCGCCGCCGCCGTCGTCGTCGAGGTGTTCGCGGACGCGCGCACGTTGACGGCGCTGGCCGATCCGGAGAGGCTGCTCGACTACCTGACGCGCGCCATCGACAGCGTCGCGGACGCGCCGCGCGCCGCCGAGCGTTCGGATGCGCGGCGCCGGCTACTGATGGCGCTGCCCCGCACGCTGGCGTCCGTCGTCTCGAACCTGACCGCCGGCGACGTGGGCGCCGCCTGGCTGGAGGCGGAGTGTGTCCGCGCGCGCCACCCGGACGTGCGCCAGGCGCTCTCGAACACGCTGGTGCGGTTCGCGTCGCGCGGCGCGGATCCCGGCGCGGCGGTGACCGAGCGGCTGCGGCTGGCGCTGGAGGGGAGCGCCAAGCCGGACCGCGATCCGACCCGGCGCCGCCCCGGCGCGGCTCGCGGCAAGGCCTCACGCCCGGTCCGTTGAGCGCCCCGCCGGCCGGCTCAGCGGCCGTAGCCGGCGGCGACGATGTTGGCCTGCACGGCCTCGTCGACCGCGTCGGCCGGGACGCCGGACGTCATGCACCCTTCGAAGAACGTCCCCTCGCCGGTGTGGCTGTTGTCGCCGCCGATGCCCAGGATGATCGCCCCCTGCTTCTTCTGCGGGCTGTAGCCAGCCGGACGCGCCCCGTCGTACTTGGTCGCCAGCGCGCCCGACTGGGCGTCGCCCCCCTTCAGCACGAAGCGGTTCCCGGACGGCCCCTTCAGCATCGCCGTCACGTAGGTGGCCACCAGCGGCGTGTTCGTCGCGGGCGCGGCCGTCGAACCGCCCGCGTACACGCCGTCCTCGAGGTCGGCCATCACCCACGGGCCGTTGCCGCTGCCGCGCCCCCACTGCGTGCTGGTTCCGAAGTACACCGCCTCCATCGTGGCTTTCCCGTCGTCGGTGTTGTTCGTCTCGGCGTTGCCGTAGTCGAAGCAGCACCACTGGTTGGTGTGCTTGCCGCTGGCCACCATGTACATGGCCTCGGGCTCGTCACCGGTCGCGACCCCTTTCGTTTTGTTGTTGCGATACCCGACGGACCCGGCGTCGTTGTCGAAGCTCGACGTGGTGTAAACGCCGTAGACCGTATGTCCGTTGGCGGTGATCCGGGCGGCCGTGGCGTTCGCTTCCAGCCCGCCGTTGTTCAGCCAGCCGCCCGCCGGCGCCTTGGTGAGGTGATTGCCGTTGGGTGACTGGTCGTAGATGACCGAGATCGTGCAGGTCGTGCCCGCGCAGAAGGAATCTTGCACCGACGACGCCGCGTACCCGCCGGCGCTGAGGACGGGCACGTCCTTGGTCGTCTTGTCCGACGCGCGCCTCACCTGATAGAGGTTGCCGCCGTACGCGGCGTAGAGCGCGCGCACCGTGCTGTGCGCCGCGACGCACGGCGTGTTGCCCGCCTGGTAGATGTCGCACGGACCGTTCGTGCCCGAGGACCCCGCGCTCCCCACGCCG
>CAZJMY010000901.1:0-1531 GCA_964546845.1 uncultured Myxococcales bacterium
GAGCGGCGGGTTGCCGGCCGTGCCGCCCGTGCCCGTCGTCGTGCTGCCGGCCGTGCCGCCCGTGCCCGTCGTCGTGCTGCCGGCCGTGCCGCCCGTGCCGGTCAGCGCGCCGCCGAAGCCGCCGGTCGCGACGCCGCCGGCCGTTCCGCCCGCGCCTGCCCCGGCGCGACCGCCGGTGTTCGATCCGCCGCTCGAGTGACCGGCTGACCCACCTTTACCTGCGCCACCAACACCGCCGGTGCCGCCACCGCCACCGTCGCCGCCGCAGCCCCAGAGGGCGAGCGAAGCGACCATCAACGTGGCCAATGGTGTGGAGCGAAGAACCGAACGCGACGAACGAATCATGCGGGGGCCCCCTCGAAATGTGTGCGCACGACATTACGGCCAAATCGCGTCGAATTGCAAAACCCAACGCCACGTCATTGGCACGTTGATTGTCGTTTGCTGCGAGGATTCCCTACGCTTGCTTCCTCCGGCGTTGAATCACCCTCATTGTCCTACACTGGGGTCGTTCGGCCGTCGTTCGGCCGTCGTTCGGCCGCCTTGGACCCGCGCCGGCGAAGCTCAGCCGGCGCGTTCGATGAGGCCGGCCGCGCCCATGCCGCCGCCGACGCACATCGTGATCACGGCGTAGCGCCCCTTGCGGCGCTCGAGCTCGGCCAGGGCGGTCGCGATCTGCCGGGCGCCGGTGGCGCCCAGCGGGTGCCCGAGGGCGATGGCGCCGCCGTTCACGTTCACGCGGTCGACCGGCAACCCGAGCTCCCGGACGCAGTAGACGGCCTGCGACGCGAACGCCTCGTTCACCTCGTAGAGGTCGATCTGGTCGACGGTCAGCCCGGTCTTCGCCAGCAGCTTGCGCACGGCCGGCACCGGCCCGATCCCCATGATGGCCGGCGGCACCCCGGCCACCGCGAACGCCCGGAAGTACGCGCGGGGGCGGGCCCCGATGGCCCTCGCCTTGTCGGTAGACGCCAGCACGACCGCGGCGGCCCCGTCGTTGAGCGGGGACGAGTTGCCGGCCGTCACGGTCCCGGTCGGGTCGAACGCCGGCTTCAGCGCCGCCAGCTTCTCCAGCGACGTATCGGCCCGCGGCCCCTCGTCGCGGTCGACGGTGACGTCGCGCCAGACCTCCCCGTCGAAGACGCGCGTCTTGACGGGGACCACCTCGCCCGCGAAGTCGCCGCGCGTCCAGGCGGCGACGGCCTTCTGATGGCTGGCCAGCGCGAACGCGTCCTGCTGCTCGCGGCTGACGCCGAACTGCCGGGCCACATTCTCGGCCGTGTTCCCCATCGGGATGTGCGCATCCGGGAACTGGTCGACCACCGCCGGATTCAGCGCGATCTTCGCGCCGCCCATCGGGATCAGCGACATCGACTCCAGTCCGCCCGCCAGCCCGGCGTCGATCGACCCGGCCGCGATGCGGTCCGCGACGATCGCCGTCGCCTGCAGTCCCGACGAACAGAAGCGGTTGATGGTCATGGCCGGCGTCGTGTCGGGCAGCCCCGCCAGCATGCCGACCTGCCGGGCGACG
>CAZJMY010000902.1:0-1884 GCA_964546845.1 uncultured Myxococcales bacterium
ACCCAGCCGTGCGTCAGCACCGCCTTGTACGGCGCCTGGCCGCGCGTCGCCGCCGACGTCAGCAGCGACGAGTGGAACCAGCCGCGGTGCTGGTCCGCGCCCTCGAGATACAGATCCACCTTTTCGCCCTGGTTCACCAGCTTGCCGTCGGCGACGGCCGCCCACGACACGCCCGACTCGAACCAGACGTCGACGATGTCGTGCTGCTTTTCCCACCTGGGCTTGCCGCACGGGCAGGGCGGGGGCGGCGACGGCAGCAACGCCTCGGCCGGCAGCGAGAACCAGGCATTCGAGCCCTCGCGCGCGAAGATCTCCGCCACGTGCTCGATAACCGCGGCGTCCAGCAGATCATTCCGGCAGCTCGCGCAGCGAAACGCCGGGATGGGCACGCCCCACAGCCGCTGGCGCGACAGGCACCAGTCGGGCCGCGCCTCGATCATTCCGCGGATGCGGTTCTCGCCCCAGGCCGGGATCCAGCGGGTGCGCGCGATCTCGTCCAGCGCGTGGCGCCGCAGGGACTTGGGGTCCTCCGCCTCGCCGAGGCGCGCGAACCATTGCTCGGTGGCGCGGAAGATGATCGGGTTCTTGCACCGCCAGCAGCAGGGGTACTGGTGGCGGATGGACTCGCCCGGCTTGTTGAGCAAGAGCCCGCGGTCGGCCAGCGCCTGCACGATCTTGGGGTTGGCCTCGAACACGCGCAGCCCGTGCAGCGCCGGGTCGACCGCCGCGTCCGCCGTGAGCCGCCCCTCTTCGTCGACGGGCGCGAAGATCGTGAGCCCGTGGTCGCGCCCCACGACGTAGTCGTCCGCGCCGTGTCCGGGCGCCGTGTGCACCAGGCCGGTGCCGGCCTCCAGCGTGGCGTGCCGCGCGAACCACAGGCGATAGTCGCGCTCCGGATCGGCCTTGGCGCGCGGGAACGGCGGCTGATAGCGCGTCCCCTCCAGCGCGCGGAACCCCTCGCGCGGGATGCGGATCCAGCTCTCGGCGGGCGCCTGGATGCCGGTCGCCGCCAGAAACGCCTCAGCCAGGCCGGCCGCCACGATCAGCAGCTCGCTGGCCGCGTCGCCTCCGCTGGGGATCGCGACGTAGTCCAGCTCGGGGTTGGCGACGACGGCCAGGTTGGCCGGCATCGTCCAGGGGGTGGTCGTCCAGATGACGAACGCCGCCTTGCGACCGCGCAGGCGCGGGTCCGCCTTGCCCAGATCCCCGACGACGGGGAAGCGGACGTAGATCGACGGCGAGGTGTGGTCCTCGTATTCCACCTCGGCCTCGGCCAGCGCCGTGCGGTGGGTCAGGCACCAGTGCACGGGCTTCTTGTCCCGGTAGATGAGCCCGGCGCGCGCGAAGCCCGCCAGCTGCCGCGCGATGGTCGCCTCGTAGTCCTTCGACAGCGTCAGGTAGGGGTCGTCCCAGGTCCCCAGGCAGCCGAGCCGCTTGAACTCGGCGCGCATCACGTCGACGAACTTCAGCGCATGCTGCTCGCACTTCTGCCGGAAGGCCGCCGCGTCCATCTCCTTGGCCTTGGGCCCCAGCTCTTTTTCGACCTGCTGCTCGATCGGCAGGCCGTGGCAGTCCCACCCCGGCCGGAACTGGGCGCGTTTGCCCATCAGCAGCTGAGACCGGATGACCAGGTCCTTGAGGACCTTGTTGAGAACGGTGCCGTAGTGGATGCCGCCCGTGGGGTAGGGCGGGCCGTCGTGCAGGACGAACGCGGGCGCCGCGGCGGCCTGGCGGG
The DNA here is from genome assembly GCA_964546845.1 of uncultured Myxococcales bacterium. Classification (GTDB taxonomy): domain Bacteria; phylum Myxococcota_A; class Polyangia; order Fen-1088; family Fen-1088; genus JADGRB01. The sequence goes on from CAZJMY010000902.1 coordinate 1,736, forward strand.
CGTCGAGGATGGTCTCGTACTGCCGCTCGCGCTCCCATCGCGCCAGCCACTCGGGCTCTCGCCGCGCCAGATCGGCGCGCATGGGAAACTCGGTCTTGGGAAGGTTGAGCGTCGTTTTCCAGTCCACGGGCCGGCGGATACTACCAAAG
>CAZJMY010000903.1:0-3714 GCA_964546845.1 uncultured Myxococcales bacterium
TTCTCCACGCGCAGGGTTTCCCCCTCGGCGACGCGGTACTGTTTTCCACCTGACGCAATGACGGCGTACATCTGACTTGGGCCTCCCGGAAGCGGCGTAGTTTAGAGAGCGGCGTGTCCCTGTCAAGCCCAATGAGTCCCCAGGGCTTTCCTCTTACCCGTGGGATCAGGCCAGGAGTTTGCGAAGGATCTCGTTGATGGCCTTTGGGTTCCCTTTGCCGCCGGTCTCTTTCATGACGGCGCCGACGAAGAAGCCCATCAGCTTGGGGGTGCTGCTGAACCGCGCGGCCTCGTCCGGATGCGCGGCGATGACGCGGCGGCAGGCCTCTTCCAGCGCGCCGCCGTTCGAGACCTGGGCCAGCCCCTCGGCGGCGACGATCTCCTTGGCGCGGCGGCGCTCGGTCCACATCCTGGTGAAGACGTCCTTGGCCAGCTTGCCGGACAGCGTGTTGTCCTCGACCAGCGTGACCAGCTCGGCCAGCGCAGCGGCCGGCACGGGGACGTCGCCGTCGCCCAGGCGCCGTGGGTCGCCGACCCGGGCCAGCACCTCGTTGATGACCCAGTTGGCGGCGCGCTTGGCCGGCGCGCCCGCGGCCACGACCGCGTCGAAGTAGTCGGCGATCTCGCGCTCGGCGGCCAGGACGCCCGCGTCCTGCGCGGACAGACCGGCGGGCCCCGAGTACCGGGCGAACCGGTCTTCGGGGAGTTCCGGCAACGACGCGCGCAGCTTGGACTGCTGCTCCTCGCTGACCACCAGCGGCGGCAGGTCCGGCTCCGGGAAATACCGGTAGTCGTGGGCCTGCTCTTTCGAGCGCATGGCCTGCGTCACGCCGCGCTCGGCGTCCCAGAGCCGCGTCTCTTGGATGATGCGCTCGCCGCGATCCAGCAGCGTCGCCTGGCGCTTGACCTCGTGCTCGATCGCGTCGCGCACGTTCTTGAACGAGTTCATGTTCTTGATCTCGGTCTTCGTGCCGAACGTCGTCGTCCCGCGCGGCCGCAGCGACACGTTGGCGTCGCAGCGCAGGGAGCCCTCTTCCATGTTGCCGTCGCCGATGCCCAGGTAGCGGACCAGCGTCCGCACCGCGCGCACGTACTCGGCGGCCTCCTCGGCCGACCGGACGTCGGGCTCGCTGACGATCTCGCACAGCGGGACGCCGGCGCGGTTGTAGTCGACGAAGCTCACGCCGGCGGCAGCGTGCAGGTTCTTGCCCGCGTCCTCTTCCATGTGAATGCGCACCAGGCGGATGGACCGCGGCTCGCCCCGCAGGCGGAACCTGATGGCGCCCCCCTCGCAGATGGGCTCGTCGAACTGCGAGATCTGAAAGCCCTTGGGCAGGTCCGGGTAGAAGTAGTGCTTGCGCGCGAACCGGCAGCGCGTGCGGATGTGGCAGCCGGCCGCCATCCCCAGCCGCACCGCCGACTCGACGGCCGCCCGGTTCAGAACCGGCAGCGTCCCCGGCATGCCGAGGCAGACCGGATCCGTGGACGCGTTCGGCTCGGCCCCGAACGCCGCCGACGACCAGGAAAAGATCTTCGACTGCGTGGCCAGCTGGACGTGCACCTCGAGCCCGATCACGACCTCCCAGTCAGTCCTCGACATCTACGCGACCTCCGGCGGGAGGCGCTTGTGCCAATCCGTGCGCGCCTCGTAGGCGCCGGCGACGCGGAAGCAGATCTCTTCGCCCAGCGCTGGGCCGATGGTCTGCAGGCCGATGGGCAAACCGGCCTTCGTGAACCCGCAGGGCTGCGAGATTGCCGGGATGCCCGCCAGGTCGGGCGCGACGGTGAAGATGTCGGCCAGGTACATCTGCAGCGGGTCGGCCATGCGTTCGCCCAGCTTGAAAGCGGGGACCGGGGACGTCGGGGTCACGACGGCGTCGCACTGCGCGAACGCCGCCGCGAAGTCGTCGGCGATCTTGCGCCGCGCGCGCAGCGCCTTGCCGTAATAGGCCTCGTAGTAACCGGCGCGCAGCACGTAGGCGCCCAGCATGATGCGGCGCTTGGGTTCGGCGCCGAAGCCCTCGCCCCGCGTCCGCGTGTACAGCTCCTCCAGCGAGCGCGCCTCGCCGGAGCGGTAGCCGTACTTGACCCCGTCGTAGCGGGCCAGGTTCGACGACGCCTCCGCCGTGCAGATGAGGTAGTAGGTCGCGATTGCGTACTTGGTGTTGGGCAGCGACACCGGGACGACCGTGGCTCCCGCCGCGCGCAGCTCGTCGATCGCGGCGCGAACGGCCGCCTCGACTTCGGCGTCCATGCCCGGCTGGAAGTACTCGGCCGGCATGCCCAGTCGGACGCCCTTCAGCGGCGATCCACCCTCGCGCCCGGCACGCGCCGCCTGCCGGTACGCGCCGACCGGCGCCGGGATCGACGTCGCGTCCAGCGGATCCGCCCCGGCCATGACCTCCAGCAGCGCCGCGGTGTCCTCGACGGTGCGGCCGAACGGCCCCGGATGGTCCAGTGACGACGCGAAGGCGATGACGCCGTAGCGCGAGACGCGCCCGTAGGTCGGCTTCATGCCGACGACGCCGCACAGCGAGGCGGGCTGGCGGATCGACCCGCCCGTGTCGGTGCCGATCGCGCCCGCGCACAGCGAGGCGGCCACCGCCGCCGCCGAGCCGCCCGACGACCCGCCCGGCACGTGCGCCGTCGACCACGGGTTGCGCGCCGGCTTGACGGAGCTGTTCTCCGTCGAGGAGCCCATCGCGAACTCGTCCATGTTCAGCTTGCCCAGCGCGACGGCGCCGGCGGCCGCCAGGCGCGCGGTCACCGTCGACTCGTAGGGCGGCACGAAGCCGCGCAGGATCTTCGACGCGCAGGTCGTCTCGACGCCCTTCGTGCAGAAGATGTCCTTGATCCCCAGCGGCACGCCCGCCAGCGGCCCCGGATCGCGCCCGGCCTTGATGGTGGCGTCGACCGCGTCGGCGCTGCGCCGCGCCCCTTCCGCGTCGACCAGCAGGTAGCACCCCAGGCCGCCGTCCAGCCGCGCCACGCGGTCCAGGAACTGCTCGGTCACGTCGCGCGCCCGCAGCTTGCCGGCCCGGACCCCCTCGGCGATCGACCACGCGGACGCCCCGCGCGCCTCCATCACAGGTCCTCCTCGGCCGCGCCTCCGCCCGGCCCCGGGACGATGCGCGGAACCTGGAAGAAGCTCCCCTCGCGGCGGGGCGCGTTGGCCAGCGCCGCGTCAGTCGGCAGCGACGGCTCGACCCGGTCGTCCCGCAGAGGGCAGTCGAAAGGGACGGCGTGGGTCATCGGCTCGACACCCGCGGTGTCGAGCTCGCTCAGGGCGTCGACGTAGGTCAGGATCGCGCCCAGGTCGCTGGCCATCCGCGCGACCTCCTGCTCGGACAGCGCCAACCGGGCCAGCAGCGCCAGCTCCCGCACTTCGTCGGGGGTGATCCGCGCGGGCGCAGCGGAGCCCGTCGCGGGCGCGGACCCCTTGGAGGATCCCGGGTCTGAAGGTGACATGAAGGCGCTTTACATACCATGGGGCTGCCGAATTGGCGTGTTGCGGGGGGTAACGTTATAGTGTTGAGTCCGGTTCGACGCCCATGCCCTGTCCCCGCGCCGATCTCCACGCCTTGGCGGCTGCCTTCGTGGCCGCGGTGGTCGTGACATGCGGCTGCGAGGGGGAGCCGCGGGCGCCCGAAGCCACCGCCCGGGTGACTATCCCCTCGGCGGAGCTGTCCATCCGCTTCGACGTCGCCGACGGGCG
>CAZJMY010000904.1:0-3184 GCA_964546845.1 uncultured Myxococcales bacterium
AAGCACATGCAGGTCGACGACGAGCTGGACGAAGAGGTCCGCCGCCGCATCAAGAACCTCGAGGAAGGGACGTCGACCTGGGAGGTCGAGTACGGCAAGGTCCTCGAGCAGATCAAGCGGAACCGCGGGCTCGATCAGTAGGTCGCACGGGCCGGGGCTGGGCACCACCGCCGACCACCATCCGCACGAGCTGATCGATCGCGCGCGCCACCGCCGGTAGCGTTCGCGCCGGCTCCACGCTGGCCGGCTCCGGCGACGCGGGCTGGGCCAGGAGACCCGGCGTGCTGTAGACGCGGGACTTCTGGTCTGCGACGACGTCGTCGGTGGTTCCCGGGCGGACGTCGGCGCCCATGATGGCGGCGTGCTTGGCGGGCGCCGTGCCGCGCGCGCCCAGCGTGAGCCGCACGCCGGCCACCGGACCGAGCACGCGCGCCGCCAGCAGCGCCGAGAGCCCGATGAACCCCATCGGCCGGCGCGCCTGCAGCAGGCCGCGCAGCAGCGCGAACAGCTCGGGGTCGACGGCGCAGAGCTCGTGCTTGGTCGCGTAATCGGACAGCGTCGTGACGGCCCCCTCCCCGCCCGGGACGATGAGGCCGTCCAGCTTGCGCGCGTCGAGGACGCCCAGCGGCGCCACGCTGCGCCCGACGAGCCGCGCGGCCTCGGCCCGGATCCGCCGGGGCGCGGTGTCGACCGCGGCGGTCAGGTGATCGACGACCGCCGGCTGCGCGCGGTCGGGCGCCGCGCAGACGGCCTGGGCGCCGGCGCGCTCGAGCACCAGCAGCGCGAACAGCGTCTCCGCGGGATCGCTTGCGTCCTGACGACCACACCCGGACAGCACCACCGCAACCCGCTTGGCCATGTCACCGGTTTACCACGGCGCGGCCGGGAACGACCCGGCCGCGATCGCCTCGCGCGCGCGGCGCGCGAGGTTCAAGTAGTGCATGAGGTTGTGCGCGGTGGCCAGGCGGTAATACAGCAGCTCCTTGGCGTGGAACAGATGCGCCAGGTACGCCCGTGAGTACCGCGCGCAGCAGGCGCAGGTGCAGCCGTCCTCGACGGGGACGTCCTCGTCGCGGTGGCGCGTGTTGCCGATGTTGAGCTTCCCGGCCCGGGTGAACAGCTGGCCGTTGCGGGCGTTCCGGGTCGGCATCACGCAGTCGAACATGTCGATGCCCGCGCCGATGGCGCGCCAGATGTCCTCGGGCGTGCCGACGCCCATCAGGTAGCGGGGACGCTGGGCCGGCATGTCGTCCGCGACGTCCGAGATGACCGCGTGCATGACCTCGGGCGCCTCGCCCACGCCCAGACCGCCCAGCGCGTAGCCGTCGAACGGCAGGTCCCGCAGGACGGCGAGGTGCGCGCGCCGCAGGTCGACGTGCACGCCCCCCTGCCCGATCCCGAACCGCAGCTGCCCGGGCGCCGGCGTGGTCGCCAGGCAGCGGCGCGCCCAGCGCGTCGTGCGGTCGATGGCCGCCTCGATGGTCGCTCGCGGCGCGTCGGAGGGCGGGCACTCGTCGAACGCCATCGCGATGTCGCTGCCCAGCAGGGCCTGGATCTGCATCGCGCGCTCGGGCGTCAGCCGCTGCGCCGAGCCGTCCAGGTGCGAGGCGAACGTCACCCCGTCGTCGTCGACCTTGGTGCGCTCGCGCAGGCTGAAGACCTGGAAGCCGCCCGAATCGGTGAGGATGGCGTGGGGCCAGCTCATCAAGCGGTGCAGGCCCCCCAGCGCGGCGACCCGCTCGGCGCCGGGGCGCAGCGCCAGGTGGTACGTGTTGCCCAGAAGGATGCGCGCCCCCAGCGCCTCGACGTCCTCGGACGCCAGCGCCTTCACGGACGCCTGCGTGCCGACCGGCATGAAGACCGGCGTCTCCACCGGCCCGTGCGCCGTCTGCAGGACGCCCGTGCGCGCGCGCCCGGCACGCGCCGTGACCTGAAACGTTCCCGGCGGCGGCGTCACGCCAACCTCCCCGTGACCAAGTTCCCCGTGACCAAGTCCCCCGTGATCAGCATGGCGTCACCGTAGCTGTAAAAGCGGTAGCCCAGGCGGACGGCCTCCGCGTACGCCTCCAGAATCAGCTCCCGCCCCGCGAACGCGGCCACCAGCATCAGCAGCGTCGAGCGCGGCAGGTGAAAGTTGGTGATGAGGTCGGTCACGACCTCGAACCGCGCCCCGGGCAGCAGGAACAGGTCGGTCGAGGATTCCTCGGCCACGACCTCGCCGCCGTGGGCGCGCGCGCACGCCTCCAGCGTCCGCACGACGGTGGTGCCCACGGCGACGACGCGCCGGCCGTCGCGCCGGGCGCGGGCGATCGCGTCGGCGGCCTCGGGCGGCACGCGGTAGTGCTCGGCGTCCATGCGGTGCGCGGCCGGGTCGTCGGTCTCGACGGGCCGGAAGGTGCCGGGGCCCACGTGCAGCGTGACGCGCGCGATCTCGTGGCCCGCGCGCGCGGCGGCGGCCAGCAGCTCGGGCGTGAAGTGCAGGCCCGCGGTGGGGGCCGCCACGGCGCCGGGCTCGGCCGCGAACACAGTCTGGTAGCGGGTGCGATCGTCGACGGGCGCCGGCAGCGGGTCGCGGCGACGGGCGGCCTCGATGTACGGCGGCAACGGCACGTCGCCGATCTCGTCGAGCCGCTCGAGGAGCGACCGCCCTGCCCCGCGCAGCGCGACCCGCGTCAGCCCGTTTGGTTGGCGCTCGCCGACGACGATCTGCATGCCGCCGGCAGTCAGCGTCTTCCCCAGCGCGTTGGCCCCGAGCCCGCGCGTCATCGCCTCCCAGTCTTCCAGGAACTCCCCCGCCGCGGCGGGGCGCCCGCCCAGCCGCCGCACGAGCAGGACCTCGAAGCCGCCGCCGGTCTCTTTCGTCCCGCGAATGCGCGCGGGAAAGACGCGCGTGTCGTTCAAAACCAGCAGCGCGCGCGGCGGCAGGTACTCCAGCAGCTGGAAGAATCGCGCGTGCTTGCGCTGACCGCTTTCTCGATCCAGGACCAGCAAACGGGCCTCGTCGCGGTGCGCCGTCGGGGCCGCCGCGACGCGGTCGGGCGGTAGATCGTAATCAAAATCGGCGGTGTCCACGCGTTTTTGTCTCTGCAATGCACTTTACAAAAGTTGGGGTTCTACGTAATACGATCGTCTTCACTTCCCCACATGACCATCCTCAAGGCGCATTTCCCGACCGGAGCGGCAT
>CAZJMY010000905.1:0-1444 GCA_964546845.1 uncultured Myxococcales bacterium
GATCGAGTCCAGCCCGGCCGCCATCAGCCGCTCGATGACCGCGCGGATCGACATGTTCTCGATCTCGGCGATGTAGCGGATCTCCTCGGGCGAGAGGCCGTGGATCGCCAGCGGGAAGTTGGCCTTCATCCAGCGGAACAGATCCTCGTACCAGGTGATGGGCAGGTTCGGGTTGAGGCCGCCCTGCAGCAGGATCTGCACGCCGCCCAGGTCGACGGTCTCCTGGAACTTGCGGGCAAGTTCCTCGCGCGTCAGCACGTAGCCCTCGGTCTTGTGGGTGGGCGGCCGGTAGAAGTTGCAGAACTTGCAGCGCGTGACGCAGACGTTCGTGTAGTTGACGTTCCGGTCGATGATGTACGTGACCACGTCTTCCGGGTGCAGCGCGCGGCGGCGCTGATCGGCGGCCGCTCCCAGCTCCAGCACGGGCGCCTCCGCGTAGACGCGCATCGCGTCCTCGGGCGAGAGGCGCACGCCGGCGGCGGCGTCGGACAGCAGCGCGTCGATGGACCGCGGGCCGCGCGTCGCCGACGGCGACGCGGACGAGACGGCCGCCTCGTAGAGGCGCGGGCGCACGGGGCGGGGCAGCAGTCCGGCCGCGCGGGCCCGCTCGAAGAAGGCCGCCATGCCGGACAGCTCCTCGGCGCCCAGCCGGTAGCGGATGTTGCGCGTCAGGTAAGCCTCGTAGATCGCGGGATCGCCGCCGTGGGCTTCACCCCAGGCGCGCGCGATCGTCGGGCGCGCGGCCAGCCCCTGCTCCAGGCTGGCCTGCAAGTGCGCGATGCCGTCGTCGTCGACGGCGTCCGGGCGGCCGGCCCACACCGCGTAGACGAACGGCAGGCCGGTCAGCTCGTACCAGGCGCTTCCCAGGTCCTGCACGTGGGGAAACTTCTGGGCCGCGGCGAACCCGGCGTCGCCGATCACCAGCGCGCCGGTCGTCCCGGCGACGGCGTCCAGCACCGCCTCGTGCGGGACCTCGTGAAAGCGCGGCTTCAGCCCGCGCTCGTGGCAGAGCAGGCGCAGCAGCAGCGCCGAGCTGCGCGACGCGCCGTCGAGCGCGATCGCCTCCAGCTGCTCCCAGGGCACCTCGCTGACCAGCAGCACCGTGCGCACGGCGCCGTGACTGGCGATGGCGATGCCGGGGACGATGCGCAGATCGTCCTGGCTGGTCGCGTAGGCGCCCACGGGAATCAGACCCAGGTCGGCGTCGCCGCTGGCGAGCCGCTCGGCGCAGCGGGACGGCAGATCGAACGATAGCTCGAAGGGGCCGCCGTCCAGCCGCTGCTCGAGGCCGTAGGTGATCGGGCGGGCGTTCAGGAACGAGACGGCCGAAAGGCGGACTTTTTCGTTCACGACACGACCTCCAGATTGCGGCGCCGCACGTCGCGGCGGAACGGCTTGTCCGGGACCAGCGCGTCCCCCTCGGCGACCACGTTGTACAGCGTGT
>CAZJMY010000906.1:0-1451 GCA_964546845.1 uncultured Myxococcales bacterium
CGCGCGCGCGATGCCGCACATGTCGCCGTCGCTGATTCACTGCTACCCGCTGATGGTGGCGCGCGCGGCCGGCTGCATGGTCGAGGACGTCGACGGCAACGTCTACCTGGACGCCGAGGCCGGCGTGGCCACCGCGTCGACGGGCCACTGTCACCCGGACGTCGCCGCCGCGATCGCGGCCCAGGCCGAGACGTTGATCCACATCTGCGGGACCGACTTCCACTACCCAGGCTACGGCGCCATCTGCGACCGGCTGGGGCAGCTGGCCCAGCGGATCGGCCCCAACGCGCACCACTGGCAGACGTTCCTGACGAACTCCGGGACGGAGGCGGTGGAGGCGGCGCTGAAGCTGGCGCGCCAGCACACGAAGCGCCCCAACGTCATCGCGTTCCGGGGCGGCTTCCACGGCCGCACGATGGGGTCGCTGTCGCTGACCGCCAGCAAGGCCAAGTACCGGCGCGGGTTCGGGCCCCTGTTGCCGGGCGTGTACCACGCCACCTACGGCGAGGCGGCCAGCGTCGCCGAGCTCTTCGCGACGACCTGCCCGGCCGAGGACGTGGCGGCGATCGTCGTCGAGCCGGTGCTGGGCGAAGGCGGCTACATCGTGCCGCCGGCCGAGTTCCTGCCGGGGCTGCGGGCGCTGTGCGACCGGCACGGCATCCTGCTGGTCTTCGACGAGGTGCAGAGCGGCATGGGGCGCACCGGCAAGATGTTCGCCGCCGAGCACACCGGCGTGGTCCCGGACGTGCTGCTGCTGGCCAAGGGGATCGCCTCCGGGATGCCGCTGGGCGCGATGATGGCCCGGCGCGAGGTCATGACCTGGGGCCCGGGGACGCACGGCTCGACGATCGCCGGCAACCCCGTGGCCATCGCCGCCGGGATGGCGACTCTGGACCTGCTGGAGACGTCGCTGGTCGACAACTCGGCGCGCGTCGGGGCGCTGCTGCAGGCGCGCCTGACCGAGCGGCTGGCGGGCGCGGCCACCGTGACCGAAGTGCGCGGGATCGGCCTCATGATCGGGGTCGAGCTCACGTCGCACGCGCTTGCCGAGGCCATCGCCCAGCTCTGCTTCCGGCGCGGGCTGCTGGTGCTCGAGTGCGGCCAGAAGGCGATCCGGATCTCGCCGCCGCTCATCTTGACGGACGGACAGGCCGACACGATCGCCGAGGTGTTCGCGCGCGCCGTCGCCGACGCGGCGGCGGCCGCCCCCGCATGAGCGACCTGACCCGCCAGCAAGCCGAGCGCGTCTTCTACACCTGGACCGCCCAGGCGGCGGCCACGCCGATGGAGATCGTCGGCGGCGAGGGGGCCCGCTTCGTCACCGCCGACGGGGCGCGCTGGTGGGACCTGGGGAGCATGACCTGGAACGCGCCGCTGGGGCACGGCCACCCGCGCATGAAGGCGGCGCTGGCCGAGGCCGCCGGCCGCGGTCTGCTGACCACGCCGTCCGG
>CAZJMY010000907.1:0-13958 GCA_964546845.1 uncultured Myxococcales bacterium
CGCCACCGGCGCCGTTGCCGCCGCCGCCAGAGTGGCCGCCGGCGGCCCCGGCGGCGCCCGCCGCGCCACCTCCGCCGCCTGCGTCCAACCAGGGCGTCGGTCCGGGGACGGCGCCGCTCTTGCTGATCTTCATCGCGTACGCGACCGCCGTGTACGGCTGCGTGCTCGGCAGCGTCACGTGGAGGCCGCCGCCGTCCTGCGTCGCCTGCAGCGCGATCGCGGAACCGCCCACCGGCGCGAACAGGAACACCTTGCCCGTGCCGAACGCGAACCGGCTGGGCGTCACGGCCGTCAGGGTCAGCTGCTTGCCGCCGCCGGGCCAGCCCAGCAGGATGGCATAGACGGCGTCACCGTCCTTCGAGGCCGTGTAGCGGACGTCCTGCGCCGTTCCCGCCGCCGGCGCGCAGATCGAGCACCCGCCCATCTTGGTCGGCCCTTCGCCGTAGACCTGCCATGCCCGCGTCTCGTAGATGGCCGTGCCCATCTGCTTCAGGAACTTGCCGAGCTCGGCCAGGATGTTCTGCTGTTCCGCCGGGATTGTGCCGTCAGCGGTGGGGCAGACGTTCAGCAGCAGGTTCCCGTTCTTGCTCACGCGATCGATGAACTGGTGAATGATCGCCGTCGGCGAGTAGTACGTCATCCCGACCACGTACCCCCACGTGTTCGGACCGACGGTGTCGTCCGTCGCCCAGTACGGATTCGCGATCCCGGCCGGGCCGCCGCGCTCGTAGTCGTACACCTCGCCCTTGTTGTCGTAGCCGTCCTTGTAGGTCTCGACGACCTCCTTGTTCCACGACAGCGCGGCGTTGTAGTAGTACGCGGCGAACTGCATCAGCGTCGCGGACGTCAGGACGATCTGCGGCGTGAACGAGTCCTGGTAGACCATGTCCGGCTGGAACTCGTCGACGACCTCCTTCAGCTCGTCGAGCCAGAGCTGATTCTCTGCCGCCGCGTCGAGCTGGCCGTACAGCTTCTGCAGGCTGGGATCGGTCTGGTGGGGGACGTTCTGCCAGTAGCCCTGGAAGTTGTAGGCGTGGTGGAAGGCCGCCATGATCCTCAGCCCCTTCTTGCGGTACGCGTCGACGTGCAGCTTGGCCATGTTCAGCTTGGGTCCCTTCGACAACGAGTTCCACTCGTTGACCTTGCTGTCCCACAGCGCGAAGCCGTCGTGATGCTCCATCTGGACGCCGACGATGCGCGCGCCCGCATTGACGAACAGCTGCGCCCACGCGTCGGGATCCCATTGGCCCCCGTCGGACACCAGCTTCGGCGCGAACTGCACGACATGCCCGTTCTTGTCGGTGGCGCCCGTGATGAACTTGTCGTAGGGCCAGCCGGCAAACGGATCGCCGTACGTGCCCAGGTGGTGCTGATACACGCCGCCGCCGTTGCTCTTGTCGTACATGTAGTGCGGGTACCACTCGCCGTAGAACTGCGGCGTCGTGTGGGCCCCCCAGTGGAACCAGATCCCGAGCTTGGCGTCCTTGAACCACTCGGGCGCGGGCGGGTGTTGATCCAGCGATGACCAGTCCGGCGTGTAACTGTTCGGCTGCGTCTGCGCGGCCGACGCGCCGGCCCACAACGTCAGCGCCGCGGACAGCGGTCTGAATCGGCGATTCATGCCCGGATCGAAAATGACCCTCGCGCCGCGAAACGGCTCACGGTCGATGTCGATTTTTGTTCTCGGCGCGCGGGAGGGGGCACCGCGCTGGTGCTGGCTCACCCCGGCCGCGGGGTTCAGCCCCGAGCGTCCGTCACGTCGTCTTGATGAGCCCCCCGTCGATGACGACGTTCGAGCCGGTCATGTTGGCGGTGCGACCAGAAGCCAGGAGAACCACCAGCGTCGCGACCTCCTCGGGCGTGGTGAAGCGACCGCTGGGGATCCCGCCCATTCCGGCCACGATGCGGGCCCGGGCGTCGTCGGCGCTGGTCCCCGACGCCTTGGCGACGGTGTCGGCGACGCCGCCCTTGCCGAGCCAGAGGTCGGTGCTGACGGGACCGGGCGAGACGGCGTTCACGCGGATGCCTTTGGGGCCGAACTCCTGCGAGAGAGACTTGGTGAGGTTCACGAGGGCGGCCTTGGCGGCGCCGTAGTCGAGGACGCCGGCGTCGGGCTCGAAGAACGCGTTCACGGAGGCGACGCTGACGATGGAGCCGCCGCCGGCCCTCAGCATGTGAGGGAGCGCGGCGCGGATGGTCCTCACCGCGGTGAAGAAGTTCATCTGCATGGCCCACTCGAATTCGGCGTCGCTGGTCCCCAGGAAGCCTTGCAGCCGGAGCCGCACCGCGCCGACGTTGTTCACGACGGCGTCGAGTCGTCCGAATTCGGCGACCGCGCCGTCGACCAGCCCGGACGGCCCATCGGGCGAGGCCAGATCGACGGCGCGAGCCGTGACGCCGGGGATCGACTGGAGACTCTCGATCGTCCGCGCCCCGGCGACGACGCGCGCGCCTTCCTCGACGAACGTTTTGACGACGGCGAGGCCGATGCCCTTGCTGGCCCCGGTCACGACGACGACCTTCCCCTCCAGATCGAGCTTCATGCCGCAGACCCTACCCCTCAACCGATGGAAAGCGTACCGGGAGACGCGGGTTTGCGGCATTTGCGCATCGATCACCCGGGGGAAGCCGCGCGGGTCGGGCGGACGCGCGTCAGATCAGGTCAGACCAGCCAGCGGGCCGGTCGTGAAGGCGGGGTCGGGGCCCTTGCCGAAGCTGGCCACGTCGACCCCGAAGGCCTGCGCGATCGAGACCAGCAGGTGGTTGTTCGCGCCGCTCGCGAACTTCACGTCGTGGGCGCTGCAGGAGTCGTTTGGCGGCGCGCAGTCGGGAGTGACCTTGAGCCGGCGTCCGAAGCGGAAGGGAACGTTCTTCCCGCCGGCCAGCACGGTCGGCACGGTCGCCGACGAATGCAAGCTGGGGTTCCCCATCTCGCTGGTGACGTAGATGAGCACGCTGTCGAGCGCGCCCAGCCCGTCGAGCTTTTGCATGAGCCGCGCGACCTTGCCGTAGACGTACTTGTTGTACTTGGCGAGCGGCAACCAGGTGGACTGATCCCCCTGCTGCGAGAGCTTACCCTGCCAGTCGTAGCCCGGCGCCGCGTACTTGTGGGCCACGAGGTTGTGGAAGTCGGAGGGCAAGCCCAGCCCCAGCGCGTCCGTGCTGGCGTTGTGCTTCACGTCCCACGGCAGGTCGTTCATGACCAGCGTCGCGAAGCGACTGATGTCGCACGCGAACCCCTGCGCCAGGAGGTCGATGAAGAACGTGGTCACCGCGTCGAACGTGGGCTCGCCGCCGTTGTAGCGGAGCAGCTGGTTCACGTCGCTGGGGAAATCGCCGGCGGCCGGTCGCATCGGCGCCATGCAGGAGCCGCCCGAGGACGACATCGTGCCGAAGGACTTCTCCAGATCGCGCAGCGACGCCAGATGCTGATCCATCTTCTGCTGCTCGACGGGCGCCAGGCGTCCCCGCAGGCGCGTGACGTCGCTCCGGACGTAGTCGATCACGCTCTGCCCCAGCGCGTTTCGCCTCTTTGCGGCGGCCGCTCCGGCGGCGTCACCCGTGGGCACGAAGCCGCTGAACAGGAAGTCGAAGGCTTCGTAAGGGGAGATGATCTTGCCCACGCCCACGCCGCCCGCGCTGTACGACAGCGTGTTGGCCGCGTGAATGCCGTTGTCGCCCACACAGAGCACGACGTTGCTGCGCCGGGTTGCGGCGCCCAGCCCCTTCTCCACGGCCAGGACCTGATCCAGCGAGGAGTTGGCGGGCGTGCCGTTGTTGAGCGGGCTGCCCGTGAGGATCGCCGAGACCGCGTCGTGACCGTCCGCCGCCAGGTCCAGCCCCTCGATGGTCAGGAGCCGGTCCTTGAAGCTCTTGCCGTACGTGGCGGCGTCGTCGAACGGCTGCAGCGAGCAGTTCGGATAGGTGATGTCGAAGCTGGTCTCGGTGTCGGTGCCCTGCAACGACACGCCCTCGACGGTGATGGGCGGGGCGTCCGGGCCGCGCCGGTTCCAGTACTCGGCGGCGATGCCGTGCGGGGCCGAGATGGTGATCAGCTTCAGAGGCAGGGGCTCGCCCGCCGCCTGCGCGAACGAGTCCTCCAGCAGGCGGTAGAAGGGAAGGGCGGTCGCCCCCACCCCGACCGCCTTGAGGAACGACCGGCGGGAACGGCTGCGCGGGGCGGGTCTCGAGCGCGGCGGGCTCACGGCGTCCTCCTTTGTACGAACTTGGGACTGCGGACCCAGGCGACGAGCACGTCTGCCACCCGGTCCTGCTGATCCGTCGGAAGCTGCTTCCAGGTGTCGACGAAATCGTCCTCGGCGCCCTGGATGCTTCCGTCACTGCGACCGGCGACGCTGCGGAACATCTGCCGGGCCAGGCAGGTCTTCACCGACGCGCTGCCAGCCAGAGCGTTGGCCAGCGCCACGCCGTCCGCGTACGTGCCGTCGACGTCCGATCCGACGCTGATCGTGACCGTCGAATCGACCGGCCTTCCGTTGTCCGTGCTCCGCAGCTTGCCCATGCCATCGAACTCCTCCAGCGCGAACCCGAACGAGTCGATCGACTTGTGGCAGCTCGCGCACCCCGCATCGGCGGCGTGCGACTCGAAGCGCTCGCGCGTCGTCTTCGTCGGATCGGCGGCGGGGAAACTGACGACGATGCCCAGCGCGCCGGGATCCTGAACCCCGAGACAGGCGAGGCGCCGCATGATGGCGACGCCGCGAAAGACGGGGTGGCTCCCGTTGTTGGTCGCGAACACCGACAGAAAGGCCCCCTGGGTCAGGATCCCCCGGCGCGGCACGCCCGCCAGCGACGTTCGCTTCCCGGTGCCCGCGGCGGTCACGCCGTAGACGGCCGCCAAGGGCGCATCGACGATGGTCCAGTCGGCGGTCAGGAGCTCGGTCAGCGTCCCGGTGGAGTTGTTCAAGACCTCGTCGACGAAGGCGCGGCTCTCGTTCTCCATGGACTGCGAGACGCCGGCGAAATCGGGGTAGACGCTGGACGCCTTCTCCCGGTGGGCGACGTCCTCGATCCCCAGCCATTCGCGCACCACCCGCACCAGGCGCGCGTGACCCGCCGGCGTGGACAGGAGCCGCCGGGCCTCCGATTCGCGCCCGTCCGAGGTGGCGAGCGCCCCGGCGGCCGCCTTGGCCAGCAGCGCGTCGTCGGGCGGCCCGGAGGTGAGCAGGTAGGCCAGCGCGCCGGCGATCTCGTTGCCGGTCATCGTGAGCGGCGAACCCGTGGCGCCCGGCTCCCCGAGCTCGGTCAGATACAGGAACCCCGCAGACTGCAGCAACACCCGGGTGAGGAGGTCGATCCCGTCGGCGTAGGTGTAGCCGTCGGCCCCCACGTGATAAACGGACGTCAGCCCGGCGATCTCGTCGTTGCCCAGCGGCCGCCGGTAGGCCTTCGCCCCGAAGCTCTGGACGAAGGTCCGGGCGCAGTCCTCGCCGCCCGAGGTTGCGTTCGCGCAGGGCGAAAGCGCCGCCAGCTTGCCGTTGGCGCGGGCCTCGGTGACCAGCGCCTGCGCGGCCGTGTCGAGCTTGTCCGCCAGCACGGGGTCGACGCGCTGCGCGTCGTTGACGGTGAAGGCCGCCCCCGCGGGCGCGCCGGCGGGGCCCTGGCGCGTGTCCGGCGGAAACCCGTAGGTCACGCTCGGAACCATCGTGGTGCCCAGCAACGCCTGCACCGACGCGTCGTACTCGGCGTTGGTGAGCCGTCGGACGCGCGCCGGCACGTACGGGCTGGTCGACACCGTGACGCCGCCGGTACCGGTGGCGGGGCCGATGCCGCCCGTGCCGGACGGCGATCCCGAGCCAGCGGCTGCCCCCACGCCGGACGCCCCCGGGCCGATCTTGCCGGTACAGCCCGCCAGGACGGCGAGGCCGGCCAGGGCAAAGGAACGAAGGCGAACGAAACCCGACGTCATCGCGCCCTCCAAAGGGTTTCGCGCGCCTCGATTCGTCGCGGAAAAACTTGGCAAATGTGGCTGGCAGGCTCAGGCTTTGCCACGCAGCTTCGCCGCCCACCAGCGGAGGCCGACGAACAGGAACCGCCAGTCCTTCAGGAACTCGGGCGGTTTTCGCTCGAAGGCGTGTCCCACGAACTGGAACACCCACCCGACGACGAACAGCATCGCCGCCGGCATCCAGAGCCGGTGCGCGAGCGGCGCCGCCGCGAACAGGACCACCGCCAGCGCGATCATCGGGATTCCCACCGTGTGGCAAAGGCGGTTGACGGGATGGCGGTGGCTCTCGGCGTACGCGGCGATCCAGTCGCTCCAGCTTCTGTCGCTCATGAGCGCCATGTCGCTCTTCGCGGTCAGCCGGTCGGCAGCTGCGCCATCCGCTTTTTCATTTCTTCGGGCGAGACGTCCTCGACGTGGGTCGAGAGCGTCCAGACGTGACCGAAGGGGTCGAGGAGGGTCCCGCTGCGATCGCCGTAGAACTGCGTCTTCACGGGGCGTTTGACGGTGGCGCCCGCGGCCACCGCGCGCTGGAACTGGGCGTCGACGTCGGGCAGGTACACGTTGAGGCCAAACGTCGTCCCGCCCAGCGTCGTCGGGCTCTGGGCGACGGCGTCGGGCATGTCGGGCATCTCGTCGGCGAGCATGATCCGCGAGTCGCCGATCCGCAGCTCTGCGTGTCCGACCCGGCCGTCCGGCATCCCCATGAAGACTTCGACCGTGGCGCCGAACGCCTTCTCGTAGAATGCGATCGCCGCGGCCGCCCCCTTGATGCTCAGGTACGGCGTCACCGAGTGATACCCCTCCGGGATCGCTTTCACGTCACTGGCCATGGTGCCCTCCAGTCTGGGCGGAAGATAGGTCGCGGTCCCAGCCACGTCCAATGGCAATTTGTCGCGCCGGCCTGACGCGCGACCGGCGGTGGTTCACTTGCACTTGCCGCTGACGCATTCGAGCGAGCCGCAGCAGTCTGCGCCGTCGGCGCGCTTGCACGGCGCGCCCGCGTTGCCGCAGCAGACGTGGCCCAGCGAGGTGGTGCCGCAGACGAGGCCCGAGCAACACGAGCTGCCCGAGCAGGGGTAGGTCGCCGGAAGGCAGCAGTGGCCGCTCACGCACTCGAGCTGGCCGCAGCAGTCCTCGCCACCGGGTCGGCTGCACGTCATGTTGTAGTTGCCGCAACAGACGTGACCCAGCGAGGTGGTGCCGCAGACGAGGCCCGAGCAGCACGACGAGGCGCCCGGGCACGCCTTGGTGGCGGCCATGCAGGCGGGGGGCGGCGGCGGCGCGGACACGTCGGGCTTGGCGTCGTGCGTGACCCGCGCGTCCACCGCCGCGTCGGGCGGCCGGACGTGGCTTGCATCCGAGAGGGCGTCACGGGAGGCGTCTTTGCCTGCGTCGCGGGGGGGACCGCCGTCTTTCCCGCCGTCTTTTCCGCCGTCTTTCCCACCGTCTTGCCCCGCGTCACGCCCGCCGTCCCGGGACGACAGGCAAGAAGGGTCGATGTCGGCCAGCGGCGCCATCACCAGCGCCACGGAGGCCGACACCTGACCGAGCTGCACCTCCACAGGAGCGGACCCGGCGCCGACCAGGCAGTTCGCCGACAGCGCCTGGGCGGTGACGCGCAAGGTTCCGTTCGGCCCCGGCAAGTAGTATCCGAACTTCAGGGGCGCGCCGCCCTGGTACGGGACTTCGTGCGGCGCGATCTCGGGGCGTCCGGCGACGGAGAACCGCGCGCTGGTGAACGACGGCACGTCCGGGCCGGCGGACACCTCCAGCATCACCAGCGCCTCGTCGGTGCGGAGAGAGCGGCACCCGCCCAGCGTGGCGGCCATCAGACCGCACAGACCGGCCAGCCGGGAAATCCACAGCGCGCGTCGGTCACGGCGGTTGCGTCGGTTGCGTTGGTTCACGGGCACACGGCGCCGCTGGGGCAGGGGAGTCGATCCTGGCCGCTGCTGGCGATGACGATGATGCTGGTGACCGTGACCACCGCGGCGGCACCGGCCCAGAACCACCATTTGCGGAGGATGGACGAGTGGTCGGACGCAGTGGCCGGGGTCGTCGTCAAGGTGGCGGCCGCGGGCATGCTCGTCGCCGCCGTGCCAGCCGGCGCGGTCGCGCTGTCGGCCGGCGCCGTGGTCAGCTCCAAGCGGCGCATCTCGGCGATGTAACCCTCGATCTCGGCGCGTTCGCCCGCCTCGACGTGCGCCTCGCGCAGGTAGCTTTCGAACGCCTCGATGGCGGGTCGGGGCTGGCGCATCATCTGGTGGCACCGGCCGATGTTGCGCAGGTAGGTCGGGTGGCCCGTCTCGGCGCGCAGGCGCTGGTAGATCGCCAGCGCGTCCGGGTAGCGCTGCGCGCCAAACGCCTCTCGGGCCTGCTGGTCGGGGCCGGAAAGCGGCGCGCCGGCCTCGGGAGCCGGCGGCGCGTCGGGCGCCGCCCGAGCAGCCGAGCTCGCCAGCGCGGTGGCGATCAGCGCGATGATCAGCAGGCGCCGACCGGCGCGCCACCCGCTGCCCGACGGGCGTCTTCCGAAGCTGCGGTCGCCGGCGCCGCTCGTCATATCTTCTCCGGCTCGTAGGGCCGGCGATCCACGGGCGCGGCGGGCTTCGCGGGCACGGGTGATCGACGCTTCCGGCGGGCGGGCCTGGCGGGCGGCCGAATGGCGATCGGGTCGATGGGGGGCGTTGCCTCCGCCGCCGGTGAAGGCGCGTTCGGATTGCGGTCCGAAGCGTGATCCACGGGCGGTTCGATCGCGGGTGGCGGCGGCGGAGTCGCCGGGAGGGCCGGCGGGGTCACCGGCGCGGCGAGCGCGGGAGGCGGCGACGGCCCCAGCGCCGCCGGTGCCGGCGCGCGCCGGGACGCGACAGCTCCGAAGATCGCCACCGCCGCGGCCACCGACGCCACGACCAGCACCGGCGCCACCCGAATCGCGCGACGCCGCAGCTCTGAATTGCGCAGGATCTCGGAGGCCGCGCCGGTCAGAGTCGTGCGCCGTTGAGCGCGCGCGGGCGGCGGCGCGGGCTCGTTCAGCCGCCGCGTCGCCCCGGCGCCCAGGGCCCGCCCGCGCGGCGGCGCGTCGGTCTGTTCGTCGGACACCGGGTGCGGCGTCGCAGAACCCGGCCACAGGGCCGTCCTCCGGGCGCTCGTGGCCTCCAGCGCCGCGCCGACGTCCAACATCGACTGAAACCGGGCGGCCGGATCCTTCTCCAGCATGCGGTGCACGACCGCGGCGACGGCCGGCGGCACGTCGGGGACGATCGCCTGCAGCGCGGGCGGAGTCACGCCGATGTGCATGTGCGCCAGCTCGCCCCACGACGCGGACGCGAACGGCGGCGCGCCGGCCAGCATCTCGTACAGGACCACCCCCAGCGAGTACACGTCAGTTCGGTGGTCGACGTCGCGGCTCTCGCGGCACTGCT
Organism: uncultured Myxococcales bacterium; assembly: GCA_964546845.1. Classification (GTDB taxonomy): domain Bacteria; phylum Myxococcota_A; class Polyangia; order Fen-1088; family Fen-1088; genus JADGRB01. The sequence continues at coordinate 9,388 of CAZJMY010000907.1, forward strand.
CGGGCGACATGTAGCGTGGCGTTCCCAGGATCACGCCGGTGCGGGTCCGCTGATCTCCCCCGTTGGTCGGCCGCTGGACCAGCTTGGCGATCCCGAAGTCCAGCAGCTTGACCAGCTCGCGTCCCGGCAACAGCGGATCGGGGACCAGGAACAGGTTGTCGGGCTTGAGGTCGCGGTGGACGATGCCGCGGCCGTGCGCGGCCGCCATCACACTGGCCACCTGAGCCGCGATCTCTAGCGCCGCCTCCAGCGACAGACGGCCCGTCCGGGCCACGCGCTGGGCGAGGCTTTCGCCGTCCAGGTAGTCCATCACGATGTAAGGCGCACCGGAGGGGAGGGTGCCCAGGTCGAAGACCTCGACGATGCCCCGATGACCGATGGCGCTGGCGGCGCGCGCCTCGTCGAAGAAGCGCTGGACCATTTGCTCGACGCGCGCCAGGTCGCGGTTCAGCACCTTGACGGCGACTCGCCGCCCCAACGTCGGGTGGGTTGCCAGGTAGACGGCGGCCATCCCCCCCTCGCCGAGACGCTGAACCACCTGATAGTTGCCGATACGCTCGCCCACCATGCCGTGCGATTCCTTACGGTTCGGAAGGCGCGATTGCCGCGCCTTCGTCGCCGCCACTCTAGCCGCACCGTCGCGGGGGACGCGCCGAAAAAAACGCGGTGGGCGAGGTCGTTCCTCGGGCCGCTACTCCAGCTGCAGCCCGCAGTCGCCGCAGGCGCCGCCGACCAGCGGGGCTGCAGTGCCGCAGGCCGGACAGGGGGGCTCGCCGCCCTCGGGGACGGCGACCGACGTGTGCCGCTCGTCGATGGTGCCCTCGCGCAGCGCCATGTGCCGCCATCGGTTCTGGGCGACGCGCGCCACCCGCGGGACGTCCTCCGCGCGCGCGTGCAGCGCGATCTTGGGAGCGCAGCCGCAGCCGGACGAGCCGCAGCACGCGCCGCGCGCCAGCAGCACGGGAATCTCCGCGGCCAGGCAGGCCTCGCGCAGCTCCTTGGCCTCTTGCAAGGGAGCTTGCAGGCAGGCCACCGTCTGGGCGTCGGCCAGCAGCGCCTCCGCGTCGTCCAGGTCCATCCCGCGAGCTTAAACGATGGGCCGGCGTGGGGGCTCGAAAATGGCTAGGGTGTCGCCCCCACTGGCCGCGCCGGCGCCGCGGCGTTACGTGGGAGGGGTGAGCACGGGCGACCGCATTTACCGATCAGATCTCGAGGCGGGGAGATCGCACCTTTCGCTGCTGGGCACTGCGTTCGGATGCCTCTGGGTGGCTGGCGCCTTTGGGGTCCTCATCTACACGCTCAGGGCGAGCCACCAGTACCAGGCCGTCGTCCTGGCCGACGAGATGGCGCTGGTGAGCCACGCAACGGCGGCGGAACAGCCGGCCCGCTGACGCCGCGGGGCGACCCCGCGCGCGGCGACGTCACCGCCGGTCGTCGTAGCCGTCGGACAGCGTTCCGAGGAACTGCAGGAGGTCGTCGATCTCTCGGCCGTCCAGCCTGGGAGCCTCGCCGGGGTGCCGGTCGTAGGGGACCTCCTGGGTGTTGACGTTCCCGTGGTACTGCGGCGGCAAGTCGTTGAACTTCTGCACGCGCCCGTCGGCGCCGACGGGATACCAGCGTTCGGGGTTGGTGTCTCGCGTGACGTAGAACTCGATCACGTCGCGCAGGCGCTTGAAGTACCCGTTGTGCGCGTAGGGCGCGGTCCGGGCGACGTTCCGCAACGTCGGCACCTTGAACGCGCCGCAAAGCGAAGCGATGAACCCGGCCGGGTCCGCGACGGTGGCTGGCACCTTGGCGGCGAGGTCCGGTTGCGCGCAGAGACCGAGATCGAAAACGCTGGGGTCCGCGTTGTCCGGGATCTCGTCGTTTCGGGGCACGCCCAGGTTGTCGTAGGTGAAATCGGTGAACAACCAGTCACGCGGGTCGCGTGAGCTCGGATCGCCCGCGTGACAGGCGATGCAGTTCCCCTTCTCCGGATCCTTGAACAGCTGGAACCCCCGCGCCTCCGCGTGCGTGAGCCGCGCGCGACCGCGAAGATACGCGTCGAACTTCGAGCTGAACGGCGCGAAGACGCTGGTTTGCTCGAAAGCCTGCACGGCGTCGGCCAGATCGTCGTACGCGCTCTCGACGTCGTCCAGCGCGCGACGTCCGTAGACCTCGCGGAACAGAGGCGCGTAGGCCGCACGTCGCACGCGCGCGATGACCGAAGCGTGATCGGGCAGCGCCATCTCTCGCGGGTTGACGAAGGGGCCCTTGGCTTGCTCGGCCAGTGAGCTGGCTCGCCCGTCCCAGAACTGCCCCCCGGTCGGCGTCAGGCCGTCGTCGTCCTCGACGAACCCGAACGCCGGGCTGAAGGCCATGTACATCGCCGTCGGCGCGTTGCGGGTCCCGAGCAGCGTCGGGTAGGCACCGACGGAGACGGGAAACAGCGGGCGGTGCGGGGCGTTGTTCCCCGTGAAGGCGCGGTCGGCCTCGTGGCAGCTGGCGCACGCCTCGGTCCCGGACGCCGAGAGGTCGACGTCGTTGAAGACCAGCGCGCCCAGGAAGGCCTTGGCGCGACTCGGGCCGGCTTCGGGCGCGGGGGCCCGGACGCGGACGGCCCGGTGGCGGTGAGCGACCGCCACGGCCACCGGCGGGCCTGGACCGCCCGCCTGCGATCCGTCCGCGCCGCAGCCGCCGACTGTCCCGAAGAGAGCCGCCGCCACCAACCCCACCGTCCCGACCCGATCGCGCATGATGGGCGCGACCGTACCACCCCGCCTCGTGTCGGCGAGGTTACGCTTGCACGACGGTTCGCTCCGGGCCGACCCGGACGTCGTCGCCCACGGTGATGCGCCCGGGCTGGACGACCTCGCAGTCGAGAGCCAGGACGCCGCCCAGCTCGCGATGGATGCGCAGGAGCACCTCGACGTCTTGTTTGGCCGTGTCCGGGTCGAAGGTGGTCATGATGCAGCGCTGGCGCAGGCTGACCATCCGGATGACGGCGCCGCCCACGTGCAGCAGCTTCCCCTCCCAGGCACGCTCGGCCAGCCCGTCGACGCCGCCGATCAAGAGGTTCGGGCGGAAGCGCCGCCGGTCGTAGCCGAGGGACGCCACGGCGCCGTCGGTCGCGACCAGCAAGGGCAACACGTCGAAGCGCGCAAGGCCGTCGTCTCGCACCAGGCGCGCCCGGGGTCCCGCGGCGCTTCGCACGTCCGCGGCGACCTCGGCCGACGACCACGGGCGCCCGTCGACCAGCGGCTCGCCGTCCTGACCGAGCGCGCCGTGGTGAAGGAGCAGCCGGGGGCGCGATCGAGACGTGACGATGCGGCCGGTCGGGTCTTCGACGTGGACGACCCGATCCCCGGGGATGCCTTCGGGTCCGAGGTCCGCTCGTTGCAGCGGCTCGCCACCCATCGACTTGACGGGATAGCGCCACAGTTCGGCCAGCCGCATGGGGCCCTTGGATGCCCGGACCCCTGGTTCGTTACGTGGCGAGCGACGCGGCCCCGGCCGAGGGGCGCGCGCCCGCGGGCGATCGGACCAGCAGCTCAGCCGTTGCCGCGCTACTCTTGCCGGCATGAGCATCGAGCCCGCCGGCGCCGCGGCCGTGTCCCAGACCGTCCCTTCGACCTTCTTTCGCCGGCACCGCTGGAAGATCCTGCTGTTCGGATTCGTGGCGGCGGTGCTGGCGGTGTGCGGCCTGTGGGCGGCGGTGACGCTGGCGTACAGCTACGCCGAGGGGGACCGGATCGGCTACGTGCAAAAGTTCTCTCACAAGGGGTGGATCTGCTCGACGTGGGAGGGGGAGCTGGCCATGACCCCGGTGCCGGGCGCGGCCCCTGAGATCTTCCGCTTCACGGTGCGCGACGAAAACGTCGTCAAGCGCATCCAGACGGCGGAAGGGCACAAGGTCGCGCTGCACTACAAGGAGAAGCGCGGCATCCCCACCTCGTGCTTCGGCGACACCAAGTACTTCATCCATGAGGTGCGCACGCTCGATCCATAGGGGTGGGGCGCGGCGGCGTCGGCCGACCCCCCGTCCGTTCTACGCCGTGACCACCGGCGCGGGTCGCGGCGGCGCAGATCAGCGGGCGCGCAGGCCGTGCAGCGCGTTCGACGCCTGCCCGCGCAGGCGCCCGTTCCTGGCCGACGCGACACAGTGCTCGAGCAGCGGGGTCGCGCGCGCGCCGAGCTGGGAGAGGAGATCCGGCATCCCCGCGGCCATCCAGTCGTCGTCGAGCATGAAGCAGAGGTACGCGCCGAACTGAGGGTCGCGCCGGATCTCGGGGTCTTCCGCCAGCGCGAACCGCCACTGCTTGACGGATTCCCGCCGCCAGTACTTTCGTTGATAGAGCACGCCCAGCGCGAAGTGCGGCCAGGCCGCGTCGGGCTTCTGGGCAAGCAGGGCCTTGATGCGGGCGCCGCCCTCGTCGAGCCGCCCGCCGTCGAGCAACGACCAGATCGCCGCATGCTCCGGGTCGGCGCGCCCCGCGACCGCGGGCTCCGCGGCTTCCACCGGAGCGGCGGGTTCGGGGGCGCGCACGGCCACGGCCCGGGGCGCGGGCGCGGCGGGCGTCGCGGGGGCTGGG
>CAZJMY010000908.1:0-1628 GCA_964546845.1 uncultured Myxococcales bacterium
ACCTTCTTGACCTTGGACAGCTTGTCTTTGAGAACGGACTTGAGTGATTTCGCGGCGGATCGGGACTTGGTGACGCTTGGCATGGGCGCTTATTTACCCTGCTCCCCTCGCCACGGGAAGCCCCTTTCAAGTGATTCGAGAACGGATCGGCAATCAGCCGATGCGATCGCGGAGGGCGGTGCCCAGCGCGCCCGCTCCGAGCCGCTCCTGTGACATCGAATCGCGGTCGCGGACGGTCACGGTGTGGTCCTCCAGGCTCTGGAAGTCGACCGTGATGCAATAAGGGGTCCCCACCTCGTCCTGGCGCCGGTACAGCTTGCCGATGGCGCCCGTGTCGTCGTAAACGGCGCGCAGGCCGGCCTTCTGGAGGTTGGCCTTGATCGATCGCGCCATCTCGACCAGGCGCGGCTCGTTCTTCTTCAACGGGAACACCGCCACCGTGATGGGCGCCAGGCGCGGGTGCAGGTGCAGCACCGTGCGGGTGTGATCCTCGGCCAGCCGCTCGGCGGCCCCCTTCACCTTCTTCCAGACCTCGATGCGGTTGGCGTCGGCGTCCTCCGACAGCGCAACCAGCTCGGGCAGCGACGCCGGCAGCGCGGCCGCGATCTTGTCGGCCGCCGCCATCAGCCGCTCTTTGACGGCCGGCTCCATCTGCTTGGGATCGCGCTTCTCGACCGACTTGGCGAAGCTGTGCACCAGCTCGCGCAGCTTGGTCGTGTCCTCGACCGGCGGCTCCTTGACCAGCGACTCGTCGTAGGCGTCGCACAGGAACGCCAGCGTCGCCCGGTCGGCCCCCGCCGACGGCTCGATGACGTACGGCACGATGTGCTGCTTCTTCTCCTGATCGAAGTAGCGCAGCTCGCCGACGGCGTCCGGGTTCTGGGGGCTGCGGCTGTGCGCCTTCAGGTCGTAGTCGGTCCGGTTGGCGATCCCCTCCAGCTCGCTCCACCCCATCGGGAAGCGATACTCGAGGTCGACGCAGCGCTTGGCGTAGTGGGCCAGCTCGTGCTTCTCCTGCTCGCGCTGGCGCAGGTTCTCGCGCCGCATGCCGAGGTCGACGTACCACTGCGTGCGCGCGTCGATCCAGGCCTGGTGCGCCGCCTCGTCCTCGCCGGGGCGCACGAAGTACTCGATCTCCATCTGCTCGAACTCACGCGTGCGGAACGTGAAGTTGCCCGGCGTGATCTCGTTCCGGAACGCCTTGCCCACCTGCGCGACGCCGAAGGGCAGCTTGCGGCGCATGGTGTCCAGCACGTTGCCGAAGTTCACGAAGATCCCCTGCGCCGTCTCCGGCCGCAGGTACGCGAGGCCGCTGTCGTCGCCGGTGTCGACCGCGCCGACGGTGGTCTTGAACATCAGGTTGAACGGGCGCGCCTCGGTCAGGTCGGTCGACCCGCACTTGGGGCACTTCAGCTCCTTGGCGGCGATCGCCTCGTTGATCTCGCCGATGCCCTTGGGGTCGCGCCCCTTCTGGGCGACGAACACGTGGTCGGCGCGCGGGCGCGACTTGCAGTTGCGGCAGTCGGTCATCGGGTCCGAGAACGTCGCCTCGTGACCCGAGTACTTCCAGACCAGCCGGTTCATCAGGATGGCGGCGTCCAGCCCCTCCATGTCGTCGCGATCGTGGA
>CAZJMY010000909.1:0-1606 GCA_964546845.1 uncultured Myxococcales bacterium
ATCAAAGGGGCTCCGACGCGCGAACGGGTGCGGGCGGACCGTCGATTCGCGCGCGCCGAACCCGCCCGGCCCACCGGCGGCGCCGCCGCGCGCGCCTCCCACCCCGCGCGCCAGCGCCGCCGCCGGTGTTGCCGAACGTGCCGCTGGCCGTCCCTGCCATCGGCTCCCCGCGCGACCCGATCGTTGTCCCCTGCCGTTCGTGCCCGCCCGCCTTGCCTCCAGGACAAAGAGGGGTCCCGGGCGCCGCATTGGTGCGGCGTACATCAAACATCACGAAGGGCATTCACAACGTGCCCTGGACGGTGACCCGTGGTCAGCCGCCCGCCAGCTTCAGCATCACCGTCCCATGCGCGGGGACGTTGGCCGCGGTGTAGCTGGTCCCGCTGGGGACGATGTCGCTGTGGGCCCACAGATCGCGCATCGTCGTCACGGTGCCGAGGCCGAGGTCGCTCCACTTGACCGTGATGCTGGACGGCACGTTCGTCATGTTCACCAGCGCGACGGCGTACGTCCCGGGGGTCTGCAGCGTCTTCTTGTAGATCTGCACCGAGCTGTCGTTGCGGATGCGGGTCGCCCAGTTGTTCTTGCCGTCCTGATCGATGGCGATGACCTCGGTGTTCAGCAGCACCTTGCTGGCGATGTCGCTGCCGTTCATCTTGGTGACGTCGTTGCCGGCGATGAGCGGCGCCGACCACATCGCCCAGATGCTGAAGTGGGTCTTGGCCTCCTCCAGGTTGAGGCCGCCGTTCCCGACCTGCAGCATGTCGGGGTCGCCCCAGTGGCCGTTTCCCGAGGAGGTGGCCAGGTAGTCGAGGTTCATGGTCAGGTAGTCGTAAATTCCGCTCTGGTACGTCGTATCGGTGCAGTGCGTGTACCCGGCGTTGCGCGCGCCCGTCTTGTTGAACCAGGTGTCGCAGATGTCGTCGCCGACGCGCCACAGGTTGACGCGCGTCGAGGCCCACTGCGCGACGGAGGTGCTGGCGCCGGCGTTGATGCTGAGGACCATGGGCCGGCCGGACGCCGCGATGGCGTTCTTCCAGGTCTGGGCGATGGCTGCCGCCCCCGACGCCGAGTAGTCCGCGCCGCACCAGTCGAGCTTGATGTAGTCCGCGCCCCACGACGCGTAGGTGTTCACGTCCTGCGTCTCGTGCCCCTGGCTGCCGGGCTTGTTGTCGCAGGTCGTCGCGCCCGGAGCGGTGTAGATCCCGAACTTCAGACCCTTGCCATGGATGTAGTCCCCCAGCGCTTTGATCCCGCTGGGGAAGGTCGAGGCCGCCTGGATGACGCCGCTGGAGTTGCGACTCCCCTGCCAGGCGCAGTCCAGGTTCACGTAGACGTACCCGGCCGCCTTCAAACCCTTGCTGACGACGGCGTCGGTGAAGGCGTGCATCTGTGCCTCCGTCGTGTTGCACCACTGGTTGTTGTACGGGTTGAAGCCCATCGGCGGTCCGTTGTAGGCGACCGGCGCCGCGCCGCCGCTGCCCCCCGGGCCACTGCCGCCGCCGCCGATCGCGCCGCCGGCGCCGCCCATCGAGGTCGATCCCGCGCTGCCCGCCGCGCCGCTGCCGCCTGTGCCGGGTCGGCCGCCGCTGGCGGCGCCGCCGCT